>NZ_JBVJKF010000025.1:0-121795 GCF_055585365.1 Streptomyces sp. NPDC053432 | reverse complement strand
TCGGCGTCAAGCTCACCACCCTGCGCCCGGAGCAGGCCGCCTACATCGGCGTCAAGGTCGAGGGCCCGTACAAGCCGGACCACTACCGCTACTGACGCGGCTTCCGATCGAAGACCGCTGACCGGCGCCCGCCCCGCCCCCGCCCCGTCCGGGGGGCGGGGCGGGCTGCCGGCAGAACCTCCCCACCGCCCCGGAGGAATCCCGTGACCATCAGTGAAACAGCCCCACCCCCGATCCAGGACCGTGCCGCGGAACTCGCCGTGATCAAGGCCATGGCCATTGCCGGGCCGGACCCCAAGGCCACCGAACGGCAGCACGCCAAGGGCAAGCTGACGGCGCGGGAGCGCATCGAGGCGCTCCTCGACGAAGGCTCGTTCCAGGAGATCGAGGCCCTGCGCCGGCACCGGGCCACCGGCTTCGGCCTGGAGCACAAGAAGCCCTACACCGACGGGGTCGTCACCGGCTGGGGCACCGTCCACGGGCGGACGGTCTTCGTGTACGCGCACGACTTCCGCATCTTCGGCGGCGCCCTCGGCGAGGCCCACGCGCAGAAGATCCACAAGGTGATGGACCTCGCGGTGGCCGCGGGCGCCCCCCTGGTCAGCCTCAACGACGGCGCCGGAGCCCGGATCCAGGAGGGCGTCACCGCCCTCGCGGGCTACGGCGGCATCTTCCAGCGCAACACCAGGGCCTCCGGTGTCATCCCGCAGATCTCCGTGATGCTGGGCCCGTGCGCGGGCGGCGCCGCGTACTCCCCGGCCCTGACGGACTTCGTGTTCATGGTCCGGGAGACCTCGCAGATGTTCATCACCGGCCCGGACGTGGTCCGCGCGGTGACCGGCGAGGAGATCACCCAGAACGGTCTCGGCGGCGCCGACGTGCACGCCTCGGTCTCCGGGGTCGCCGCCTTCGCCTACGACGACGAGCGGAGCTGCCTGGAGGACGTACGGTTCCTGCTGTCGCTGCTGCCCTCCAACAACCGCGAGACCGCACCCCGCGAGGAGACCGGCGACCCCGCCGACCGGCGCACCGACGCCCTGGTCGACCTCGTCCCGGCCAACCCGAACCAGTCCTACGACATCCGCAAGGTCGTCGAGGAGATAGCCGACGACGGCGAGTACTTCGAGATCCAGCCCGGCTGGGCGCAGAACGTGGTCGTCGCCCTCGCCCGGTTCGACGGCCACGTCACCGGGATCGTCGCCAACCAGCCCTCCTCCATGGCGGGCGTCCTCGACATCCACGCCAGCGAGAAGGCAGCCCGATTCGTGCAGTTCTGCGACGCCTTCAGCATCCCGCTGGTCACCCTCGTCGACGTGCCCGGCTTCCTGCCCGGCGTCGACCAGGAGCACAACGGCATCATCCGGCACGGCGCCAAGCTGCTGTACGCGTACTGCAACGCGACCGTCCCGCGGATCCAGCTGATCCTGCGCAAGGCCTACGGCGGCGCGTACATCGTCATGGACTCGCGCTCCATCGGCGCCGACGTCTCCCTGGCCTGGCCCAGCAACGAGATCGCGGTGATGGGCGCCGAGGGCGCCGCCAACGTCATCTTCCGCCGGGAGATCGCCGCGGCCGAGGACCCGGACCTCGAACGGGCGCAGAAGATCAAGGAGTACCAGACCGAGCTGATGCACCCGTACTACGCGGCCGAGCGCGGCCTCGTCGACGACGTCATCGACCCGGCCGAGACGCGTTCCGCGCTCATCGGCGCCCTCGCGATGCTGCGCTCCAAGTACGCGGACATGCCGTCCCGCAAACACGGCAACCCGCCGGTGTGACGGACGAGGAGGCAGCGGACCGATGACCACCCCCTGGAAGATCACCGGCGGCCACCCCTCCGCGGAGGAGACCGCCGCCCTCACCGCCGTCCTCACGGCCCTGCTGGCACGGCGGACCGCCGCCGCACCGGCTCCGGCCGCCGACGGACGGGCCGCCGACGGACGGGCCCCCGACAGCGGCTGGCACCGCGCCCACCGCAACCCGCACGCCCCCGCGGGGATGTGGCGCGGCCGGTGAAGGGACATCCCGCAGGCCCCGTACACGTCACCGAAGTGGCGGAGGGCGTCCACGCGTACGTGCAGCCCGGCGGCGGCTGGTGCCTGAACAACGCGGGCGTCCTCACCGACGGGCGCCGCAGCGTGCTCGTCGACACCGCCGCCACTGAGGCCCGCGCCCGGCAGCTGCGCCGGGCCGCGCTGCGGCTCGCGCCGCGGCCCCCGCACGCCGTGGTCAACACCCATTTCCACGGCGACCACACCTACGGCAACTTCGTCTTCCCCGAGGCCCTGACCATCGGCCACGAGAAGACCCGCGCCCTGGTCGGAGCGGCCGGCATGCACATGGCCGGACTGTGGCCGGACGTCTGCTGGGGCGACATCGAGATCGCCCCGCCCGAGCTCACCTTCCAGGACCGCATGACGCTCCACGTGGGCGACTCCGTCCGCGCCGAGCTCCTCCACATCGGCCCGGCCGCGCACTCCGTCGACGACACCGTCGTCTGGCTGCCCGAGCAGGGCGTGCTGTTCACGGGCGACCTCGCGATGAACGGGGTCACGCCGTTCTGCGTCATGGGCTCCGTAGCGGGCTCCCTGCGGGCCCTGGCACGGCTGCGCGCGCTCGGCGCGACCACCGTCGTGCCCGGCCACGGACCGGTCGGCGGCCCGGAGGTCCTCGACGCCAACGAGGCGTACCTGCGCTGGGTGCAGGGCCTCGCCAAGGAGGGCGCGGCCGCGGGGGTGAGCCCCCTCGAACTCGCGCGCGCCACCGACCTCGGCCCGTACGCCGGACTGCTGGACGCGGAACGCCTCGTCCCCAACCTGCACCGCGCCTACGCGGAGGAGCGGGGCCTGCCCGAGGGCACCCCGCTCGACATCGGGGCCCTCTTCGAGGAGATGGCCGCCCACCACGGGCGCCGGCCGGAGTGCCTGGCGTAGTCCGGCACCTCCGGCTCACCGCACCGCGAACTGACGCGACATACGACAGAGGGGCCCGTAGGACACCCCGGTCACCGGTGTCCTACGGGCCCCTCGCGTCGGCCCGCGCCGTCATGGCGGCGGTTACCGCGGATCGGCGTCGAACTTCGAGGCCGACCAGAAGTAGCCCAGCACGGTCAGCCCCACGCACCAGGCCACGGCGAGCCACCCGTTATTGCCGATCTCGCTGCCGAGCAGCAGGCCGCGCAGGGTCTCGATGGCCGGGGTGAAGGGCTGGTACTCGGCGATCGGCCGGAACCAGCCCGGCATCGAGTCGACCGGGACGAAGGCGCTGGACAGCAGCGGCAGCAGGATCATCGGCATCGCGTTGTTGCTGGCGGCCTCGGCGTTCGGGCTGATCAGGCCCATGCCGACCGCGATCCAGGTGAACGCCAGGGCGAACAGGACCAGCAGCCCGAACGCGGCGAGCCACTCCACGGCCGTCGCGTCGGTGGCCCGGAAACCGATGGCCAGACCGACGAGACCGACGAGGACCACACTCGCGATCGACTGCAGGACGCTGCCGATGACGTGCCCGACGAGCACCGAGGGACGGTGGATCGCCATCGTCCGGAAGCGGGCGATGATGCCCTCGTTCATGTCGTTGGCGACGGACACCGCGGTTCCGATCGTGGTGCTGCCGATCGTCATCAGCAGCAGCCCCGGAACGATGTACGCGATGTACGCGGAACGGCCGCCGCCGCCCAGGCCCGCGCTCATGGCGTCGCCGAAGATGTAGACGAAGAGCAGGAGCAGCATGATCGGCGTGAGGAGCAGGTTCAGGGTCAGGGACGGGTAGCGCCGGGCGTGCAGGAGGTTGCGCCTCAGCATCGTGGACGAGTCGCGCAGGGCGAGGGAGAGGGAGCTCATCGGACAGCCTCCTTCGGCTGGTCGGTGTTCGCGGTCAGGGCAAAGAACACGTCGTCGAGGTCGGGGGTGTGGACGGTGAGCTCGTCGGCCTCGATGCCGGCCGAGTCGAGCCGGTCGAGGACGGTGCGCAGGGCGCGCTGGCTGCCGTCGCTGGGGATCTGCAGCGCGAGGGCCTCGTCGTCGCGTCCCGCGTCGTGCAGGGCGAGGGCGAGGGCGGCGGCGCGGTAGGCGGCCGGGTCGGCGAAGCGGAGGCGTACGTGTCCGCCGGGGATCAGCCGCTTGAGTTCCTCGGCGGTGCCCTGGGCGGCGATCCGGCCGTCGTTGAGGACGGCGATCCGGTCGGCCAGCTCGTCGGCCTCCTCCAGGTACTGGGTGGTGAGGAAGACCGTCACGCCGTCCGCCACCAGCTCGCGGATGATCTGCCACATGTTGTGCCGGGAGCGCGGGTCGAGGCCGGTGGTCGGCTCGTCGAGGAAGATGATCCGCGGGCTGCCGACCAGCGTCATCGCGATGTCCAGCCGGCGCTTCATGCCGCCGGAGTAGGTGGAGGCGGGCTTCTTCGCCGCCTCCACGAGATCGAACCGCTCCAGCAGTCCGGCCGCGACCCGCCGCCCTTCCCGCTTGGACAGGTGGTGCAGGTCCGCCATCAGGAGCATGTTCTCCTCACCGGTGATCAGCCCGTCGACCGCGGAGAACTGCCCGGTCACCCCGATCGCGGCACGCACCGCCTGCGGGTCGGCGCCGAGGTCGTGACCGCCGACGCGCACCTGGCCGGCGTCGGCGCCGATGAGGGTGGAGAGGATCTTCACGGCGGTGGTCTTGCCCGCGCCGTTCGGGCCGAGCAGGGAGAAGATCGTCCCCTCGGGGACGGCCAGGTCCACGCCGTCGAGTACGACCTTGTCCCCGTAGGACTTCCGCAGCCCGTTCGCCGCGATGGCCAGGTCGGTCATGATGAGTGCTCCTCAGGAGGGTTGGGGCGGGTCAGTTGCTGCGGGCGGTGATGTCGCCGTAGCCGGTGCCGGCGTGGACGGTGAGCTCGGCGCGGACGCCCTCGCTGTTCCGCAGGGAGTTGTGGATCCGGCCGTATGCGGTCTCGGCGTCGAGGGTGCCGGAGACCCCGGGCGCGGCTGCGACGGTGATGTCCCCGTGCTCGGTGCGCAGTTCGACCTTTCCGTGCAGGGCGTCGGTGATCCGGATGTCGCCCTTCTGGGTGCGGATCGTGGTGGGGCCGGCGATGCGGCCGATGGTGATGTCGCCGGCCTGGAGGGTGAGGTGGGCGGCGGCGGTCTCGTCGAGTTCGACGGTGGCCTGGGCGCCTTCGAAGGTGACGTCGCCGAGGCGTCCGACGCCGCGGAGTTCGGCGAGGGCGGCCTTGGCCTCGATGTGGGAGCCGGCCGGGAGCTGGACGGTGACCTCGACGGAACCGGAGTTGCCGAGGAGGCGGTGCTTGGCCGGGGCGGCCTCGATCCGCAGGACGCCGTCGCGGAAGTCGACGGTGATCTGCTCGGCGGCCTTCACGTCGCGGCTCTCGGAGGCGTTGGCGGGGCGGACCTCGACGGTGGTGTCGGTGCGCTCGGCGGCGATGAACCGGATCCGGCCGGCCGGGATGTCGAGGACGGTGGAGACGGGGGCGGCGGTGGCGAAGCTCTGCATGGTTCTGTTCCTTCGGGTCGTTGTTTCCGATGCCCCGAAAGCTACGTTGCGTTCATGGATGACGGCAACAACTTCGTTGCGTGCAATCTGTATTTCCGCAGCTCAGATGAGAGAAATCGTTGCACTGGCTAGAATTTCAATGCAATGGGATCGCATGTTGCGTTGCAATGACTAGGAAATGAACGCTATGCTGGAGGCGCCGAGGACCCACAAGGGGCCCACGAACGACGGAGATTGCGATGCCGGGAGGCAGGCTCACCCAGCAGGAACGCCAGCAGATCGCGCTGGGGGTGGCGGACGGGCTCGCGTACGCGGAGATCGCCAGACGCCTGGACCGTCCGACCTCGACCGTCACGCGCGAGGTCATGCGCAACGGGGGCCCCGCCGGCTACCGCGCGGACCTGGCCCAGCGCTCCACCGAACGCCGCACCCACCGCCGCAGGCAGGCCGCCCCCCGGGCCGGGCAGGCGCCCCAACTGGCCCACGGGCGCGACCCCGAGGCCGTGCGCGAGTACGAGGAACTGTTCACGACCCTCTTCATGGCCTCGGGCCTGCCGAAGATAAGCGCCCGGGTACTGGTCTGCCTCTACACCACCGACACGGGCACCCTCACCGCGTCCGAACTCGTCCAGCGGTTGCAGGTCAGCCCGGCGTCCATCTCCAAGGCGGTCGCCTTCCTCGACAGCCAGGGCCTCATCCGCCGGGAACGCGACGAACGCCGCCGCGAGCGCTACATCGTCGACGACGACGTCTTCTACCAGTCCACGATCGCCAGCGCGAAGGCCAGCGACCAACTCGCCGAGACCGCCCGCCAGGGCGTCGGCGTCCTGGGCCCGGACACCCCGGCCGCGGTCCGCCTGGAGAACATCGCCCGCTTCCTCGACTTCATCAGCGAGACCATCACCCGCGCGGCGGAACAGGCCCGAGACATCCTCTACGTCAAGGGCCCGTCGGCCCCGGGGGGCGCCGGGCCGGGCGGGGAGTAGGGGCGGCGTCACGGGAGCGGGCGACCTCCCGCACCCCACGGCCGCCGGTCACCGGGTGCCGGGCGATCGCCACCTCGACGGCCCACGCCTCCGTGGAGGCCCGGAGGGGAACCGCGGACACCTCGGCCCGGGCACGGGCGGTGCTCGTCACGCGGTCGCGGTCGAAGTCGGCGAGCAGGTGAGGGGCGACCTGGGCGAGGGCGGCGCGGATGGCCTCGGGCTGGGCGGGCGGCTGCGGGACGGCCGACGGCTGGGGTGCGGTGCTCATGCGGCTTCGGTCCTCTCCGTCAGACCCAGTTCGCGCGCTCGGTAGGCGCCGACAACTCGCTGTGCGGCCCGGTCAGATCCATCGAATCGGATGCATCTGGACTGATATAAGGTCGTCCCTGTGAATGGAGTACAGCTCTTCCTGCTGGGACGCACGCTGATGAAGATCGGTGAGGAGGCCATCCCCACCGACCGGCTCGGCAAGCGGCCGACGAGCACGCGGTCGGTGCTGATCGTGATGCTCGACATCTACGCCCACCCGGACACGACGGTCGGCGAGGTCGCCACCCGCTCCGGGCTGCCGCAGAGCGCCGTGTCCGCCTGCGTGGCCCGGCTGCGGGAGACCGGATCGGTGGTGACGCGGACCGACCCCCGCGACCGGCGCCGGACCCTGGTCCGGCAGAACCCCGAGGTGACCGACCGGCGCGCCGAGGTCGCCGGGGCGCGCGTCGACGACGCCCTCGCCACGGCGCTCGGAACCGACGACCCGGTGGAGGTCGCCCAGGTGGTCGCCCTCCTGGAGGCCCTGGCCCGGCGCCTGTCGCCGGAGGTGCTGGCCCGGCTGTCGCCGGACCCGTCCTGAGGGGCGCGCATGCGAAAGCCGCCCGGGTGCTCGGCGCCCGGGCGGCTTCCGTGTTCCGTCACGCGTTCGCCGCCGCCTTTGGGGCCCCGGCGGGAGCCGCCGCGGGAGCCGCCCCGGCCGCCGCACCCGCAGCGGTCGTCCCGGCCCGGCCGCGGACCAGGAAGCAGGCCAGCACGCCCACCAGGACCGCCGCGATCGGCAGCGCCGCCGTCACGTGCAGGGTCGCGACGAAGGCGTCCGCGTACACCTTCCCGGAGGCCAGCTCCGCCGCCAGCCGGCCCTGGAGCAGGGCGCCCACCGCGGCCGCGCCGATGACGGAACCGATCTGCCGGACCGTGTTGTTGACCGCGGACGCCGCCCCCGCGAGCCGCGGGTCGACGCCCCGCATCGCCTCGGCGGACATCGGGGCGACCACGCAGCCGATGCCGAGTCCGGTGAGGACGGTGGCCGGGACGAAGGCGTACCAGGGGGTCCCGGGGCCGGCGATCAGCACGATCGCCACCATGCCGGCCGCGTACAGGGTCAGACCCGCCATCAGCAGGTACTTGCCGCCGATCCGGTCGGACAGCCGGCCCGCGAACGGTCCCACCGCCATCGACACCAGGGAGGACGGGGCCAGCACCAGGCCCGCCTTGACCGCGCTCAGGCCGAGCACGGACTGCAGGTAGAGGTTGAAGGGGAGGACCAGTCCGATCATCGCCATCGACACGAGGGCCACCATCACCGTCAGCACGGCGAAGTTGCGGTCCTTGAACAGCGCGAACGGGACGAGGGGTTCGCGGTCCTGACGGCCGCGCTGGTGGAAGAGGAACCCGGCGGCCAGCGCCGCACCCGCGGCCAGCAGCCCCCAGATCCCGCTGCCCCAGTGGTAGTGCTCGCCCTCCTGGAGCGCGAAGGTCAGGCAGAACAGCGCGCCGGTGGCCAGCAGGACGCCGGGGACGTCGAAGGTGCGGGTCCGGCCGGACCGTACGTCGGGCACCACCAGGAAGGTCAGCACCAGCGCGGCGATCCCGATCGGCACGTTCACCAGGAAGATCCAGCGCCATCCGACGGTGGAGACCAGCACGCCTCCCAGGGTCGGACCCGACAGCGTGGCCAGCCCCGCCACCATGCCCCAGACGCCCATCGCCGTACCGCGCCGCGCAGCCGGGAAGACCGACATGATCAGCGCCATCGTCTGCGGCGTGAGCAGTGCGGCGCCGAGGCCCTGTACCCCGCGGGCGGCGATCAGCATCACCGGGCCGGTGGCCAGCCCGCAGGCGATGCTGGCGGCCGTGAACACCACCACGCCGGTGACGAAGAGGTTGCGCGGCCCCCACAGATCGCCGAGCCGGCCCGCCGTGATCAGCAGGACGGCCAGGACGAGGGCGTAGCCGCTGACCACCCACAGGGTCTGGTCCAGGGTCGCCCCCAGCGCGTCGATCATCTCCGGGATCGCGATGTTCACGATCGTCAGGTCCAGCAAGGTCATGAAGAACCCCAGTGACATGGTCACCAGTACCGCCCAGGGATTTCCGGCCCACTTCCGCATGTGTCCACTCCTCTCGCGCCGTCCGCCGGGAGCAACCGTAATGCATCTTTTTTGATGCATCAAGAGGGATGGATATTGGGAGTGGTAGGAGTGGTATCCGGGGCGGGGCGCGCCCCGGCCGGGCTGGCGCGGGCCCCCGGCTTCCGGCAGCCTGTGCCGGGGACCGCCCGGGACCTCCGGGACCGTCCGGGACGACAGACAGGGGAGTGCCATCGTGCTCACGGCACTTGAAGGCGCGTACGGCGACCGCGCGGACGCCGTCACCGTCGCCGGCCGCACCACCTCGTACGAGGAACTGCTCGGCGCCGCCGGAGCGGTGGCCGCGGACGTCGCGGGGGCCCCGGCCTTCGCCGTCACGGCGACGGCCTCGCTGGAGACCGTCGCCGCGGTGGTCGGCGGGCTGCTCGCCGGAGTGCCCTGCGTACCGCTGCCGCCCGACGCCGGACCCGCCGAACGGGAGCACATCCTGCGCGACTCGGGGGCCGCGGAGATCGCGGTCGACTTCGCGCGGCGCGCGGACACCCCCTCCCCGAAGGCCGCCGATGCCGGGGACCCCGCACTGATCCTGTACACCTCCGGCACCACCGGGCCGCCCAAGGGAGTGGTGCTCAGCGCCGCCGCCGTCGCCGCCGACCTCGACGCGCTCGCCGAGGCCTGGCAGTGGAGCGCCGGCGACACCCTCGTGCACGGGCTGCCGCTGTTCCACGTGCACGGCCTCGTCCTCGGCGTGCTCGGCGCCCTGCGCACCGGCAGCCGCCTCGTGCACACCGGCCGGCCGACGCCCGGCGCCTACGCCGCGGCCGGCGGCAGCCTGTACTTCGGCGTGCCGACCGTGTGGTCCCGTATCGCCGCCGAACCCGACGCCGCCTCCGCCCTGTCCGGGTCCCGGCTCCTCGTCTCCGGCAGCGCGGCCCTGCCCGCGCCCGTCTTCCGCGACCTCGAACGCCTCACCGGCCACCGCCCCGTGGAGCGCTACGGCATGACCGAGACACTGATCACCATCAGCGGCCGGGCGGGCGGCGAGGTCCGCCCCGGCACGGTGGGCACCCCGCTCACCGGCATCCGCACACGCATCGCCGCCGAGCCGGGCGCGGGGATCGGGGAACTGCAGCTGACCGGCCCCACCCTGTTCTCCGGGTACCTGGGCCGGCCGGAGGCCACCGCCGCCGCCCACACCGAGGACGGCTGGTTCCGTACCGGAGACATCGCGGCCGTCGACCCGTCGGACGGCGTGCACCGGATCGTGGGCCGCGCCTCCACCGACATGATCAAGTCCGGGGGGTACCGGATCGGCGCGGGCGAGATCGAGAACGCCCTGCTCGACCACCCCAAGGTGCGCGAGGCGGCCGTCGTCGGCGTCCCCGACGCGGACCTCGGGCAGCGGATCGTCGCCTACGTCGTCGCCGACGGGGTCACCGGCGCCGAGCTCACCGACTTCGTCGCCGCGCACCTGTCGGTGCACAAGCGCCCGCGCGAGGTCCGCTTCGTCACGGCGGTGCCGCGCAACGCCATGGGCAAGCCGCAGAAGAAGCTGCTGCTGGAGGGCGACCACGGCGACCGGCCCTGACGGAGCAGCAGAAGGCGGGCGCGTCGCGGCGTGAGTACGCGTGCGGGGGTTCGCCTCCGCGTGGTCGCGCCGAACCGGGGCGAGCAGGGCGTGGATGCGGGCACCGCGGCCGTGATCGTGAACATCGGCCCGATCGTCATCGCCCTGCCCGGCGCCGAGATCTGCCCGGCCGGCGTCGCCGTCTCCCGCGGGCGCGTCTCCCGCGGGCGCGGCCCCTGCAGGTCGGCCCCCGCGGGCGCGGCTCCCGCAGGCGCGGCACCCGCCCGGCCGCGGCGGTCCGGGCCTTCGCCGGATGACCGCCGCCCGCCGGACGGGCCACGCGCCGGGTCGGCTTTCGATCAGCTTTCGATCAGCCGCTGGAAGACCACCGTGTCGAAGATGTCCTCCATCCGGACGGCGATCCCGTCCCGCAGGGTCCACGAGTGGATGAAGGGAAGCGTCTCCGTCGTGCCGCGGACCGAGGTCACCTGCCGGACCCCGAAGACCACGATCCGGTCGTCGGCGGCCACGAATTCCTGGGGCTCCAGGCGCATCCCGCCCAGCACAGCAGGCACGCGCGAGAGGAACTCCCGCACGCCCGCGTGACCGTGCTTGGTGCCGCCCAGGCCGTAGTCGGCCATCCCGTCGGGGTGCACCCACTCCACCTGCGGGTCCAGCGTGTCGAGCAGACCCGCCACGTCACGGTCGTGGAAGGCACGGTAGGCGCGCCGGACCAGGGCCAGGTTCTCGTCGATGCTCGTCGTCATGTCGTCCGTGTCCCTTCTCAGCGGCTCATGTGCTGCGGGTGCAGGGCCCGCAGGGTGCTCTCGATGCCGTCCCGCCAGTCGACCCGGCACGGGCCGGTCAGCCGGCGGCGCAGGGTGGGGTCGAACCGGTACGTCTCCCGGGTGACCTCCTGCGGTACGAGCAGCGCCTCCACGCCCGTCAGCGCCTCGATGTGGCGCAGGCAGTCGGTGATGCCGACCGACTGGTCACCGCCCCAGTTGACCAGCGTCGCCGGGACCGACGCGGCCCCCCACAGCGGCGGGACCTGCGCGACCAGGTCGTCGGTGTGCAGGAGGGAGCACCAGTTCTGCCCCTCCAGCGGCACGGCGATCGGATTCCCGGCCAGCATCTGCTTGAAGTACAGCATCGGGACCCCGCCGTAACTCCCCGGCCCGTACGCGATGTTGAGGCGCGCGATGGTGGTGGGCAGGCCCAGCACCCGGGCGAAGGCGCGCACCGCCCCCTCGGTCGCGAGCTTGCCCATCGGGTAGGCCGGCAGCCAGGCGGCGCTGCCGTCGACCGGGTCGTCCTCGGTGTACGCGTGGTCCAGGGTCTGGCGCGCGTACAGGGCACCCGTCGAGACGAACAGGAACGCCTCGGCGGTCCGGGCGTGGACCATCAGGCGGCCGGTGGCCACCGCGTTGATCTCGGCGGTGGCGTTGAAGTCCCCGTCCTCGCCCCGGTGCACCGCGGAGTGCAGTACGTGGGTGAAGTCCTCGGGTATGTCCTTCAGGGCGTGCTCCGAGGGGTCGCCCATGTCCCAGTGCCGTGTGGTGACGCCCCGTTCGTTCAGCTCGCGCTCCACGCCCGGCGTGCCGAAGCGGCCGATGCACCAGACGTCGTTGTGCTCGGCCAGTGCCTCGGCGACCGGCCGGGCGACCTGCCCGGTCCCGCCGGTGATCAGGATCTTCTTTCCCCGCATGGTGTAGTCCCCCGTCATTTCTGTCATTTCCGGTGTTACCGCCGGGCCGCGATGGCGTCGGCCTCGGCCAGGGTGCGGTCCAGCTCCTGCCGCAGGATCGCCTGGAAGGCCGCCACGTGGCGCGGGCCCATCAGGGTGTAGTGCTCGCCCGGCACCTCCAGGTACCGGTTCGGCTCGGTGCTGTGCTCGTCCCAGCGCCGCAGCTCGTTGTCCAGCCAGTCCTCCTTCGTGCCGCGCAGCGGTATCGCGTGGAAGACGCTCATCGAGCGCACCGTGCCGCTCGGCTCGTAGCCGCGCCCCAGGTCGGTCAGCGTGTTGGCCAGGTCGGCCCACGCGCCGAACTTGTCGGCGTCCAGGTCGAGTTCGGAGAGCCGCTCCCGGGGGGAGATCGCGATGAGGCGGGCCACCTGCTCCTCGCGCGGCAGCCCGCGCAGCGCGTCCGGCAGCTCGATCGACTGCTTCTTGTCGATCAGGTCCAGGAAGAACGCCAGGTTCGCCGCGGTGTCCACGAAGTCCAGCTCGTTCATGCGGTACTTGATGTGCGGCGGCAGGTTGAAGCTGCCGACGAAGTCGACGCGCTCGCCCTCCGATTCGAGGATCTTGGCGATCTCGAACGCCACGGCGGCGCCGTACGAGTACCCGGCCACCGCGTACGGGCCGTGCGGCTGCCGGGCCCGGATCGCCTCCACGTAGCAGTCGACCATCTGCTCGAAGGAGACGAAGGGCTTCTCGCCCTCGTTGAAGCCGCGGGCGCGCAGCGCGTAGAAGGGCCGGTCGCCCGTGAAGTACCGGGCGAGGTTGACGAAGACGAGGACCTCGCCGACACCGGGGTGCACGCAGAACAGCGGGGTCTTCGTGCCACTGGTCTGCATGGGCACCAGCGGGTCGTACGGGCGGGCGCCCGGGCCGTCACCGTCGTCCGCGGTCAGCCGGGCGGCCAGCGCGCGCACGCTCGGCGCGGTCAGCACGGTGACGACCTCCAGGGCCGGGACGCCCAGGCGCTGCGCCACCTTGCCGCGCAGCCGCAGGATGTCGAGCGAGGTGCCGCCGAGGTCGAAGAAGCTGGCGGTGGCGCTGATCGTCGCCGGGTCGGCGCCGAACAGCTCGCCGTAGATCTCCGCGAGCACCCGCTCGGTGGGGCCCTCGGGCGCGGTGTGTCCGCCGAGCATGCGCAGCGTCAGGTCGGCGGCGGCCCGCGCCTGCTCCTCGTACGCGCCCGCCTCCAGCCGGCCGCGCATCAGGGAGCGCTGGATCTTGCCGAGGCTGGTCTTCGGGAAGGCCTCGGCGGGCAGCGGCAGCACCAGGGCCGGACGGAACCCCCAGTGGATGACCACGGTACTGCGGACGGCGCTCAGCGCCTGGTACAGGGCGGCCTCGTCGCCCTCGGGCACCTCGGGGCAGAACGCGATGACCAGCTGCTCGGTGTCGCTGCCGGCCGGCCGGGTGGGGAAGGCCGCGACGAAGCTGCGGGCGACGCCGTCGAGCTGTTCGAGAGCGGCCTCGACGTCGTGGCTGAAGTAGTTGACGCCGTTGACGATGACGCTGTCCTTGCTGCGCCCGACGAGGGTCAGCCGCCCGTCGTCGATGCGGCCGAGGTCGCCGCTGCGGAACCAGCCGTCGGCGGTGAAGGCCTCGGCGGTGGCCTCCGGGTTGTTGTAGTAGCCGGAGGTGATCATGGGCCCGGTGAACTGGACCTCGCCCACCCCGCCCTCGGGCAGCGTCCGGTCCTGCCCGTCCACGACCCGCATTCCCAGCCCCTCGACGGCGGTGCCGAGGTTCGCGAACTCGCGGCCGCGGTCGGCTTCGGGGAAGGCCTTGCGGGAGTAGACGCTCCCGGCGCAGGTCTCGGTCATCCCGAAGGCCGGCCACAGCGCGTCCCGGGCCAGACCGTACGGTGCCCAGTGCTCCAGGAACGCCTCCCCGGTGGCCACCACCACGGCCTCGCCGCCGCTGATGATGTGCCGCAGCCGGCTGAGGTCGAGCGGCTCCCCGGATCCGGCGAACCGCTCCGCGGCCGCGTTGACCAGCCCCAGCAGGAAGTTGGGCGTGAACGTCATCGTCACCCCGTGCCGGGAGACCAGCCGCAGGAACTCCAGCGGGTCGTCGAGCACCACCGGCGCCTCGGCGTGGACCTGCCTGCTGCCCGTCGACAGTGGCAGCAGGTGGCACTCCAGCAGCGCCGCCACATGGTCGAACGAGACCCAGTTCAGCGTGGTGTCCTCGGGGCCGAGGCGGTGGTGGCCGTTCTTGGCGGCCAGGGAGGCGAGCAGGTTGGCGTGGCTCAGCATGACCGCCTTGGCGCTGCTGGTCGAACCAGAGGTCAGCATCAGCACGGCCGTGTCGTCCGGCGCCGCCCGGTGCAGTTCGGCGGCCGGCTCACCGTACAGCTCGTCCAGCGGCGCCACCCGCAGGCCGTCGACCTCGGGCAGGCGCGCGGCGAGGGCGCTGCCGGTGACGACGAGCGGACCGTCGAGCAGGGCGTGGACATGGCGGAGCCGGTCGGCCCAGCGCTCCAGGTCGCCGCTCGGCGGTGCCACCGGGCAGGGCACGAAGCCGCCCAGAACGGCTGCCCAGAATGTGGTCACGAACTCCTGGGAGCCTTCCAGCACCAGTACGATCTTGTCCTGAGGGCGCAGTCCCCGGGCCCGCAGCCCGGTCAGGACCTGGCGGGCCCGGTCCAGGAGTTCGGGGTGGCTCTGGTCGAGGAAGCCGGCGTCCGCGCCGCCCGTGCAGTGGCGCAGGCCCGACTCGGGGAACCGCTCGGCGGCGGTCAGCAGCAAGTCGGTGAGGTTGTTCGACGAATTCACGGTCTCTGTCTCCTGGCCTCGAAAGGCGCGCCGGTGGCCGCGGGGTTGCCGCGTCCCGGTGCGTGCCGGGGAAGGGGAAAGGGGGAAGGGCGGGACGTGATCCCGTCACGCCGGGGCCGCGTGGGGCGCGGCCCCGGGCTTGTGTGGGCGGGGCCCTGGGGGGCTTGTGTGAGGCGGAGCCCCGGAGGGCCTGTGTGGGGGCGGAGCCCCGGCCCCGCGCGGCGGGGAGCCGTGCCGGGCCGGCGCTCAGAGCATGCGCACCGACGGCGGCCGGTCGGCGCCTTCGGGCAGCGCAAGGGCGGCCACCCAGCCTGCCGGGGCGGGGACGGTCGCCATCCGCCAGGTGCTGGGGGAGCCGAGCGCGGAGGTGGTGACCTGGGCCGGGCCCTCGGCCCAGGCCCGGGACTCCAGCGTGGTCAGGTCGGTGGTGATGCCGATCCCGAGGGCCTTGAGCACGGCCTCTTTCCGGGTCCAGCAGCGGAGGAACGCGGTGGTGCGGGCGGTGCCTTCGGGCAGGGCCAGCACGGCCTCGCGCTCGGCCGGTGTGAGGGCGGGCGCCTCCACCTCGGCGACGTCGAGCGGGCGGACCTGCTCGACGTCGACGCCCACGGGGAAGGGCGACAGGGCGAGCATGCCCAGCCCCCGGGTGTGCGCGATGCTCAGCTTCCAGGGAGTGCCCGGACGGACCACGGCGGGAGGGCCGTGCTCGGCACTGCCGCAGCCGGGACACGGGGTCCGGCCGAGGGACACTTCCGCGGCCGGTACTTCCAGGGCTTCCGAAAGCGCTCTCTTCACCGCCGCGCGGCAGGTGATGAACTCCACCCGCGCCTGCGCCGATTTCATTTTCTGAATCCGAGTCAGTTCTGTCTCGTCGAGCAGTTCCAGGTCGCTGTTCAAGTACCGCTCGGTCGGTACCGTCCACCACCAGACAACGGCGTCGGTGGATTCGAAGAGTGGTGCCATTGCGCGTTCAGTGGTCCCCGTGTGGCTTGTGGTCACCGGCTCACCGTAGGCTTGAGGGCCGCTCGAGTGGTCCTGGAGCCGGTCAGGGTTGGCCGGAACCGGACAGGGGTGCCACGGACGGTGAATGCACCGGCGCATCCGGTGACACAAGCGGAAGTGGCGGGTTTCGTTCCGGGGGGCGGGTGCAGCTTGCTGCCAGCGTGGCGGGAAATATTCGCTCAAAGTGGCGGAAAAAAATGAGGGGTTGACATATGCCGGGCTTGTCTTGCGCCCGCCCGGATCTTGTTGACGGGCCCTGGGCAGCGAACTAGGGTCGGCACGCTGGAGAACTGCTCGAATGGCGGCGCAGAGACTTTATCCGCCGAAAAGTTGAAACTCGTTGTACCGCCGGGTTTCCGTGCAGCAGATTCTGGTCAGTCAAGGGGGACATATGACCGGTGCCGCGATTGATTCGCATGGCGTAGAAGGGGTCGAGGACAGGACACCCGTGGACCACGCGACACATGTGGAAGAGGCCCTTTTGAAGGCCCGGGCCCTCATCGAATCCACCGTCTCCCTCCACCGCCAGAGACCCGATCAGGGCCCCGCCGCCCCGCACACGGACGTCGCCGTCCTCGGCGAGGCGCTCGACGACCTCGTACGCGGCGCACGCCACTCCGTCTGCGTCGCGATGACCGGCGACGGCGCCTTCCACCACCTCGCCCACCAGGCCCTGGCCGCGCTGGAATCCGGGCTCGTCGTACGGCTGCTGTGCGCGCCCCAGGTGGCCGACGGCAGCCTCGCCGCCCTCACCCGGGTGCCCGGCGCCCGGTTCGAGATCCGGGTCTCCGAGGCCGAGCTGCGCGACATCGTCGTGGTCGACGGCGCGGCGGCGCTCGTACGGTCGACCACGGCCCACGCCAAGTGCCACGCGACGCAGGTCAACGACCCTGCGGCGGTCCGCGCCCTGGAACTCCTGTTCGCCGGCGCCTGGTCCCGCGGCCGCAAGCTCGACGACCACCTGGCGCTGAGCCCCAAGCTGCGCAGCGAGCTCACCCGCCGGATCCTGGAGCGGCTGCGCGACGGCTTCACCGACGACGCGGCCTCCCGCGACCTCAACGTGTCCCTGCGCACCTACCGGCGCCACGTCGCCGAGATCATGCGTGAGCTCGGCGCCAACTCCCGCTTCCAGGCGGGTGTGCGCGCGGTGGAACTGGGGCTGCTCTCGGAGTAGTACAGCAGTGTGAACGGGGAGACGCGCGGTCCGCGCACGAGCACGGACCGCGTGGAGTTAAGAAACACCAACGGGGAAATGGTGAGTTTGACGTGTCCAACGGACCGGAAGACGAGCTGGAACAAGCACTACTGGAAGTCCGGGCCCTGATCGAATCGACGGTGGCCATCCACCGCGAGCGCAGCCACCGGTCGCAGCAGATATCCACGGTCGAGGGGGGCTACATGCCCGTTCTCCGGTCCGCGGCGGGCCTGATCCGAGGCGCCGTACGGACGATCGACATCGTGGACGCCCGGGCACCGGGACCGGGAGGCGAGGAAGAGCCCGCACGCAGCAGCCGGGCCGAACGCAAACTGCTCTACTCGGCCGGCGAAGGGGTATCGATCCGGCTGCTGGCCAGCCCGGGCCTGGTCGACGAGGAATTCATCCGGGAACAGCTGGCGCTGGAACGCCCGGTGGCCATCCGGGTGGCCCGGGTACCGCCGCTCCAGGCGCTGCTCGTCGACGGCAGCGGCGCCCTCGTGGTGGCCGAGTCGGCGGCCGGCGTGCGGGCCTCGACGATCCGGGCACCCGAAGTCCTGCACACCCTCGGCACCCTCTTCGAGAGCATCTGGCGCAACGCCGTGCCCGCCGGAGAGCGCATCGTCTTCGGCGACCGCGACCGGGCGGCTCTGGCCCGGCAGATCCTCGGCGCGCTGCGCGCGGGCGTCACCGACGAGGTGGCCGCCCGGGAACTCACCGTCTCGGTGCGCACCTACCGGCGCCACGTCGCGGAGATCATGGCGCTGCTCGGCGCCCAATCCCGCTTCCAGGCCGGGGTCAGAGCCGCCGAACTGGGGCTGCTGCCCACGTCCGGGACGGCCGGAGCGGTCAGCGGGACACGGGCCTGACGGTCCGGTCACCAGGGCGCTGGCAGCTTCCTGAAACCTGGGTTGCCGCCCGTCCGGCGCACGCAGTTGTATGGCGCCGGGAAAGGGATTCGGGGCTCCCGGCGAGCCCCTGGAATCCGTCCTGGTGGCATGGAGAAACCCCCGACCTGCATGCCACCGGCGCGCGGGGATCCGTACGTCGCGAAAGTCGGCGACGACGGGTCCCCGTGCCCCCGGTGAATACGTGCGGAAGGCGGATCCATGGATCGAAGGCCGATTGGTCTGGTGTTCCCGGGACAGGGAACGCAGAAGGAAGGAATGGGCGCGCCGTGGCGGAACACCCCGTCATGGAAACTCACCGAGGAAATCTCCGACGTCACCGGGGAGGACCTCGCCGCGCTGCTGCTCGACACGCCCGGTGAGCAGCTCAGGCGTACCGACCTGGCCCAGCTGACCGTGTTCACGGTCGCGGTCGTCGCCCACGCCGAAGCGGTGCGCCGCGGCACGCTGGACGTCCTCGGCGACGTGGTCGCCTGCGCCGGGCACAGCCTCGGCGAGTACGCCGCCCTGACCGCGGCCGGAGCACTGCCCCTGAGCGCCGCGGCGAGACTGGTCGCGGCCCGGGGCCGGGCCATGCGACAGGCCGCGGAGGAACGCCCCGGCACCATGGGGGTACTGGTCGCGGCCCCCCTCGACCTGGTCGGAGAGCTGGCCGAGCGGGTGCGCGCGGAAGGCTTCGACGTCTGGGTCGCCAACGTCAACGCGCCCGGCCAGACCGTGGTCTCCGGATCCGCCGAGGGCATCGACCGCATCGAGGCCGAAGCCCCCTCCATCGGCGCCAAGATGATCCGCCTCAGCGTGGGAGGGGCCTTCCACAGCCCCTACATGGCCCCCGCCGCGGACAGCCTGCGCGCCGCCCTGGAGGGCACCGCCTTCGCCCCCGCGCACCTGCCGGTGGTCGCCAACGCCGACGCCCGGACCTACAGCGGCGACTGCGACTGGCCCGGCCTCGCGACCCGGCAGCTCACCTCGCCGGTGCTCTGGGAGCCCGGCGTGCGCACCCTCGTAGACGGCCTCGGCTGCCGAAGCCTGGTCGAGATCGGCCCCGGCCGCACCCTCTCCGGCCTGATCCGGCGGATCGCCCCCGGCACCGGGGCCGTGGCCCTGGACAGCCCGGCGGCCCTCGACGCCGTCGGCGCCTGAGCACCGCACGCCCCGCCCACAAGGAGACCATCCACCATGCCACTTGGCACCGAGAGCGTCTGGCTGCGCCGGTACGCCACTACGCGGACGCCGCGGCTCCGGCTGCTCTGCCTGCCGCACGCCGGCGGTTCGGCCAGCTTCTTCCACAGCTGGGGCCACGCCTTCGGAGACGACGTCGAAGTGCTCGCCGTACGCTACCCGGGCCGCCAGGAGCGGATCGGCGAGGAGCCCCTGACCGTACTGGAGGACCTGGCCGCCGCCATCACCGGCGAGCTGGAGCCCTACCTGGACCTGCCGCTGGCCGTCTTCGGCCACAGCATGGGAGCCAGCGTCGGCTACGAGATCACCCTGCGCCTCGCGGAACGCCACGCCGCCGCCCCCGCGCTGCTGATGTTCTCCGGCCGCAAGCCCCCGCACCTGCTCACCCCGCGGACCGCCGCCTTCGGCAGCGAGGACGACCTCGTCGAGGAGGTCAAGCGGCTCGGCGGCACCGACTCGGCGCTGCTCGACGACCCGGACCTGCGCGAGCTGGTGCTCCCCGCCATCCGGGCCGACTTCACCGCCGTCTCCGGCTACACGGCGCGCCCCGGCGTCCCGCTGCCCTGCCCGGTCGTCGGGTACGTCGGCGACAGCGACCCCGACGTGCCCGCGTCCGAGGTCGCCGCCTGGGCGGACCTCGCCCCCCAGGGCTTCGAGCTGCGGGTCCTGCCCGGCGGCCACTTCTACCTTGTGGACCGCCATGCCGAACTCGTCGGGGACATCCGCGCACGGCTGGCCGCGCAGCGGTGAGTACGACCACCACCGTCCGGCCGCGGCCGATGTGCGGCGTGGGCGTCCTGGACAAGGCGGCGGTGCTGCTGGAGATCGTCGAGAGCGGGCCGGCCCCCCTGGTCGACCTGGTCGCCCACAGCGGGATGTCCCGCCCCACCACCCACCGCATCGCCGTCGCCATGGAGCGCCTCGGCCTGCTCACCCGCGACGGCCAGGGCCGCTTCGTCCTCGGCCCCCGGCTCGGCACGCTGGCCGTCGAGGTCCGGCACGACCGCCTCGCCGAGGCGGCCGGCCCCGTGCTGGCCGAGCTGGCCACCCGGACCGGACTGGCCGCCCGGCTCTACCGCCGGCGCGGCGCCCTGCAGATCTGCGTCGGATCCTCCGTCGACGCCCTGGCCGACCCCGCCGCCATCGGAACCGCCCGGCCGGCCTCGGCGGGGCCCGGCGCCCAGGTGCTCTACGCCTGGGCCGAGCCGGAGGAACTGTACGAGGGACTGCGGCGCGCCCGGTTCACGCCGGCCCAGCTGGCCGTCGTACGCCGCCGGGGCTGGGCGTACGGCCCCGACCCGGTCGAGCCCCGCGCCGTCTCCTACGCCGTACCGGTGCGCGCCGCGTCCGGCGTGGTGGCCGAGGCCCTGGTGCTGACCGGGACGAGCACCCGCATGCCCGGGGGCCCCGACCGGCAGCTGAGCCGAGCCGCCGCGGACGCCGCCGCGTCGCTCAGTGACGCATTGCTGCGAGGTACCGGGAAGCCGCACCCGGCGGGCCGGGCCGGAAGCTGAATTCACCGGCGGCCGTGGCAGGTTGTTGCAGCCGTCGTTGTGAGAAATTGACCGCGACCGCACCATTTCCAGTGCGAGTAACTCTGCCGCGCTTGTGGCGGCGAATCCGAAAAGGGGAAAAAGCGTGACCACTGCTACGCGCGACGAGCGTCTCGAGACCATCAAGGAAATTGTCTGCGACATTCTCGAGATCGAGGAGGACGAGGTCACCGAGGTCAGCCTTTTCAAGGAGGACCACAACGCCGACTCGCTCCGCGCCATCGAGATCCTCGCGGCCCTCGAGAAGGAATTCAAGGTCGTCATCAACCAGAGCGAGCTGCCCCGCATGGTGAACCTCAAGGGCGTCTACGAGGTCGTGTCGGAGCCGGCCAACTGGTAGTCGCACCGGCGGCGGATGGGGAGGTTGCCATGACGGCGGCAGAGCGCGGCACCGGCCACACCCGGCCGGAGCGGCACCGGGTGGTTCTCACCGGACTAGGAGTGGTGTCCAGCATCGGACTCGGCGCGAAGGAGTTCCTCGAGGGACTGCGTGAAGGCCGCAGCGGTGCCCGGCCCATCTCGGTGTTCGACACGGAGGGTTTCGCCCACGCGAACGGGTGCGAGATCACGGATTTCGACCCGCACGACTGGATCAGCACGCTCGACGTGGAACAGCTCGGCAGGGCCGCGCAGTTCTCGACGGCGGCCGCCCGGATGGCCCTGGAGGACTCGGGACTGGATCTGGCGCAGCTGCGCACCCGGCGCGGCCTGATCTCCATCGGCACCACCGACGGCGAGAGCCACGACCTCGACCAGCTCGTGGAGAGCGAGCTGGCCGGCGGCACCGGAGCCTTCGACCCCACGGCCGCCCGGCGCGTGCCGGCCGGGCGGCTGTCGGTCGCCATCGCCCAGGAACTGGGCCTGACCGACGTGGAGGCCCTCACCATCCCGACCGCCTGCTCGGCCGGCAACTACGCCATCGGCTACGGCTTCGACGCCGTCAGCTCCGGCGAGGCCGACTTCGCCTTCTGCGGCGGGGCGGACGCGATGTGCCGCAAGACCTTCACGGGCTTCTACCGCCTGGGCACCATCGCCCCGGACCGCTGCCAGCCCTTCGACGTCGACCGCAAGGGCATCCTCACCGGCGAGGGCGCGGGCGTGCTCGTCCTGGAGCGGCTGGACTCCGCCCTGGCCCGGGGCGCCACCATCTACGCCGAGGTGCTCGGCTACGGGCTCAACTGCGACGCCCACCACCAGGTCGCCCCCGACCGGGACAGCGTCGCCGAACTGATGCGCCTCGCCCTGGACAACGCCGGGGTCAAGCCGCACGAGGTGGACCTCATCTCGGCGCACGGCACCGGCACCAAGGCCAACGACATCACCGAGGCGGGTGCGATCCGCCAGGTCTTCGGGGACACCCCTCCCCGCACCGTCTCCATGAAGTCGATGCTCGGGCACAGCATGGGCGCCGCCAGCGCCCTGGGAGCGATCGGATGCGCCCTGGCCATCCAGAACCGCTTCATCCCCCCCACCATCAACCACGTCACCACCGACCCCGAGTGCGACGTCGACTGCGTACCGAACCAGGCGGTCGAGGCCGACCTGCGGATCGTCCAGAACAACGGGCTGGCGTTCGGCGGCAACAACGCGGCGGTGCTGCTCGGCCGGTACGACGCGATCAAGGAGGCGTCATGACGATCCGCCCCATCATCGGGATGGGCGCCGTCGCCGCCACCGGCTCCGGTGTCGGTGAACTCTTCGAGAACCTGTGCCGGGGTGTCAGCGGGCGGGCGGAGCTGCGCGGCTTCGACCGCACCAGGTTCCGGGCGCAGCACGCCTACGAGGTCGACGACCGACCAGCCGTCGGCGAGGACGTCCCCGGACGCGCGAGCCGGCTCCTGCACGAGGCGATCGCCCAGGCCGCCGCCGACGCGGGCCTGGGCGAGGACCTGTCCGGCATCCCGATCCTGGTCGGCACCGGACTGCGCGAACTGCGGTCGATGGAGCTGTGGTGGGGTGACGGCACCCCGTTCGCCGACTCCGGGCTGCACTTCGGCACGGGCCTGCGGGAACGTTTCAACGCCGACGTCACGCACACCTTCTCCAACGCCTGCTCCGCCTCGCTGTACGCGCTCGCGCTCGGCAGCGACCTGCTCGACCAGGAGGGCGAGGACGCGCCCGACACCGTCATCATCGCCGGTGTCGACGTCCTGACCGAGTCGATGTACGGGCTCCTGGAGCGCGTCCACCCGACCCCGCCCGACCGGGTACGCCCCTTCGACCGCAACCGCACGGGCGTCCTGATGGGGGACGGCGCCGCCGCGATCGTGCTGCGCCGCACCGAGGAGGGTGCCCCGCAGGTGTACGGCCGGCTGCGCGGCGTCGCCGTCAACTGCGACGCGTACCACGTCACCGCGCCCTCCCCGGAGGGCATCGCCGAGGCCATGCGCACCGCCCACGGGCTGGCCGGCGTCAAGCCGTCCGACGTGGACCTGGTGATGCTGCACGGCACCGGCACCCTGCTCAACGACGAGGCGGAGGCCACCGCCCTGGCCGACGTCCTCGGCGACGACGCCGGCGTGCCCCTGATGACCGCCGTGAAGTCCATGACCGGGCACACCTCCGGGGCGTCCGGACTGATCAACCTGATCGTGGGCGTCCAGGCCCTCAACGAGGGGCGGGTGCCGCCGACCGTCGGTCTGGACGAGCCGGTCGAGGAGGCCGCCCCGTTCCGCTTCGTCACCGGCACCGCGGCAGCCGGCCAGCAGCTGAAGGTGGCGCAGCTCAACGCCTTCGGATTCGGCGGCATCAACGCCGTGGCCATAGTGGAGGGTCCCCGATGACCACGCAAGCCCCGCTGACCGCCCCGCGTACCGGGAGCACCGCCGCCACCGTGGTGGTCACCGGCGCCGCCGTCCTGCTGCCGGGCGCCGACTCCGTACGCGCCCTCGCCGACGGACCCGCCGCCGGCGGCGCCCCCGTCGAACCGGCCGCCCACGTCGGGAAGAAGGGACTGCGCTACAAGGACCGCGCCACCCAGCTCGGCTACGCCCTGACCGCCGCCGCCCTGCGCGACGCGGGCCTGCTCGGCGCCGACGAGAAGGAGGGCGTCAACGTGCCCGCCGCCAGCGTCGGCGTGGTCGCCAGCTCCAACTTCGGCAACCTCGACACCGTCGCCCGGGCCCTGGAGACCATCCGCGCCGAGACCGTCACGGCCACCTCGCCGATGGACCTGCCCAACGCCTCCAGCAACGTCATCGCCTCCTCGGCGGCCATCCGCTACGGGCTGCGCGGCCCCAACCTGATGGTCTGCAACGGGGAGACCTCCGGCCTCGACGCCCTCCACTGGGCGGCCACGATCATCGCGGCCGGGCGCGCCCAGCGGGTCCTGGTGCTCGGCGTCGAGCCCGACAACGAGGTGGTGCGCCGCCTCCTCGGCGGCGGCCACGCGGTCGACGGCGGCGCGGCCCTGGTCGTCGAGGACCGGGCCGCCGCCGCCGAGCGCTCCGCGACGGTGCGCGCCGTGCTCGGCCCGTACCGCAGGGGCGCCGTCCCGGCCGGCCCGGTGGGCCGCCGCTGGGAGCTTCCCGAGCACCTCGGCAAGGCCTCCGGAGCCCTCGGCCTGCTCCAGGTCGCCGCAGCAGTCGGCTGGTTCGACGCCGGCGAGCGCGGCCCCGTCCAGGCCGTCACCGGCACCGCGGCCGACGACGCGAGCGCGGACCTCCTGCTGCTCGCCCCCGAAGCAGCGTGAGCGGCGAGGAGAAGGAGTCAGTCATGAACACCAATGTGGACCTGCGCCCGGTGTCGGTCGAACGGCGGACCGAGGGCACCGGCCCCCGCGTCCTGCTCCTCCACGGACTCGCGGCCAACGACACCGTCTGGGACCGGGTCCTGCCCGAGCTGCCCCCCTCGTACCAGGTGTGGACGGCGCGGCTGCCGTGGCGCACCGAGACCATTGCCGACTGGAACGAGCAGCCCAACCTGCGCGGCTGGCTCGCCAAGGCGCTGGAGGCGGTACCGGGCGGCGCCGAGGTCGTGGTCGCCCACTCCATGGCGGCCAACGTCCTGCTCGACCTGCTCGACCAGAAGAACCGGGGCGGCGTCGACGCGCTGCGCCAGTTCGGTATCCGGGCCCTGGTGCTGGTCTCCACCTTCTACCGGGGCAGCACCGACGAGTTCGACTGGGGCACCATCAGCTACTACCTCAACGACTTCCACCTGATCATGGAGGAGGGGATCCGGGCCCACTCGGGCGGCCGCATCCCCGACGACATCAAGCAGGCGATGGGGGAGCGGGTCCGCGACCGCGTCGGCCCCTACGGCTGGCTGCGCTTCTTCGACCTGTACCTGCGCACCCCCGCCCTGCAGACCGGCCGGATCACCGCCCCCGCCCTGGTGCTGGCCGGCGCCACGGACTTCGCCGCCCGCCCCGAGGAGAGCGCGGCGCTGGCCGAGGCGCTCCCCGACGCGATCGGCTGCGTCCTGCCCGGCAGCGGCCACTTCCCGATGCTCGACGAGCCCGCGGAGTTCGCGACCGCCGTCAGCACGTTCGTCAACTCGACCATGGGCCTGACTCCGCAGCGCGGGGCCGCCCTCCTCAACGCTCTGGAGCCCCTCGCATGACCCTCGTCACGGACACCGCCGTCAAGGCGCTGCTGAACACCGCCACCGCCACCCGGGTCCGGCCCCGCTACGAGGGGTCCAACATCTGCACGTGGATCGGCTTCAAGCACGTCAACTACCTCGTCGAGGAAGCCGTCCTGGAGCACTTCCGCCAGTCCGGGCTGCCCGCCCGCGCGCTGTACGAGGAGCACGGCCTGGGTCTGGACCTGGTCTCCATCGACACCCGCATCCTGCACGCCTTCCACATGGACGACATCGCCGATGCCGAGGTGGTGCCCTGGACGAAGGACGACGACGGGACCATCGGCTTCAAGGTCACCATCCAGTTCGAGCGCGACCACGAGATCCACAAGGCCGTCACCTCCAAGGTCCGCGTCGCCCTGCGGGTCGACACCTACCTGGAGGCGGCCGGCGAGGTCCCGGAGCAGCTCGCCCGCTTCGCCGTTGCCACCCTCGGCGACGACCTCGAACGCGAGCCGGCCACCGCCGCCCCCGCCGAGGAGGAGATCCTCGCCTCCCTGACGGCCGGGCAGAACGCCTACGCCTGGAAGTGGAACATCCCGTACCCGTACTGCCACTTCACCGAGCGCATCCAGATGTCGGGCTACCTGCGCCTGATGGAGGAGGGCAAGGACCGCTTCGTCGCCGACCGCGGCATCTCCATCAAGACGCTGCTGGACGACCGCCGCTGGATCCCGGTCGTGCCCCGCTCCGACATCCGCATCCTCGACGAGGCGCTGATGGAGGAGGACCTCTACACGGTCTACACCGTCGAGGAGGTCTTCAAGGACTTCACCTACACCTCCCGCATGGACTTCTACGTCCTGCGCGACGGCAACCTCGTCAAGACCGCCACCGGCCGCATCGTGCACGGCTACGCCGTCATCGAGAACCGCCGCGACTGGAGCCTGGTCAACTTCGACCAGCGGGTGCTCGACGCGATCAACGGAGTGCCGGCGGCGTGAGCGAGATCTGGGAGAGCGGCACCCCACGGCTGCTGCTCATCGAGAGCCAGGGCCGCGTCGCGCAGGACGCCGGATTCCGGCGTGACGCGGTCACCCAGGTGATCACCGGCCAGTCGGCGCTTCTCTTCCTGGTCCAGGACGGTGTCGTCCTCGCCGTGCCCGGCAGCGACACCGAACTGGACCGGTTCCAGAAGGAGGGCGGCGTGCTCGCCGCCGACAGCTTCTCGCTCGCCCAGCACGGCCTCGACACCGCGGCCCTGCGGCCCGAACTGCGCATCGTCGGCATGGACGTGGTGGCGGGCTGGATCCTCGATCCGGCCGTCAAGGTGGTGTGGCACTAAGTGGCCAGGCAGATCCCGCACACGGACGTGCTCATCACCCTCATGGGCGGCCCCCACACGTCGGACCAGGTCACCACCGCGCTGCGCCTGACCCAGGCCCTCCTGGACCAGAACGCGACCGTGGCGGTGTGGACCTGCGGGTACGCCACGCTGCTCACCCAGCGGGCGCTCGGCTCCACCAAGCCGCGCAACCTGGCGGACTGGAACCGGGAGTACCCCACGACTTCCGGCCTGATCGAGGGCCTGCTGACCACCTACGAAGGCCGGCTCCACTGGTACGGCTGCCGGTTCTGCAGCGACGACCGGGGGGCGGTGGACCACCTGCCCCAGGTGGTGCTCCGCCCGCCCGGCGGCTACGCCGCCAACGTCGCCGCCGCCGACAAGACCCTGCACCTGGGAGGGATCTGATGGACGACCGGGTGCTGGCCATCGTGGAGAAGGGCTACCGGGGAGCGCTGGAGAAGCAGTTCTTCGACGAGCTCTACCTGGCCGTCGAGCTGCACCGGCAGCTCGCGGGCCTCGACATCCTGCTGCGCGGCTCGGCCGTGTCCTACGCCCTGGACGCGGGCCCCGTGCCCGCCCTGCGCATCGGCACGGTGACGGTGGACACCCTCACCGATCCCCGCGAGGGGCTGCGCACCCTCCTCGGCGCGGGAGTCCGCGTCCTGGTGGAGGAACCCGACATCGCGGCACTGCGCTCCCCGTACCCGCTGATCGAGGGCGTCGAGCTCGTCGGCGCGGGCGCGACGGCCGAGCAGTGGAGCGACTACCGGATGGTCTTCTTCCTGTGACCACCATGAACGGAAGGAACACGTGACGGTCATGACCACCCTCACCACGGGCGCCGGACGCCCGGTGATCACCGCCTGGTCGGCCGTGTCGCCGTACGGCATCGGCAGGGCGGCGTTCACCGAGGGCCTGCGCGAACGGCGCGGCACCGTCACCGAACTCGGCCCCGAGCACGGCACCACGCCCGGCGGCGTCGGCCACGTCGTGCCCGGCTTCTCCATCCGCGAGGTGCTCGGCAAGAAGGGGACCCGGTCGATGGACCGGGTCACCGGCCTCGCCGTCGCCGCCGTCGGCTCGCTGCTCGACGACGGGGAGCGCAACCGCGCGGTCGGCACCGGCGAGGGAGCGGCGTTCGCGCTCGGCACCACCACCGGCAGCGCCCAGTCGATGATGGACTTCACCCGCGACTCCCTCACCGGGGAGCAGCCCTTCTTCGTCGACCCGGCCCGGTTCCCCAACACCGTCATGAACTGCGCGGCCGGCCAGAGCGCCATCTGGTACCAGCTCAAGGGCCCCAACGCCACCATCGCGGGCGGCCGCACCGCCGGCCTGCACGCCCTGAACTACTCCCGCCGCCTGCTCGGCGCGGGCCGCGCCCGCACCGTGCTGTGCGGGGCGGCCGAGGAGTTCAGCCAGGCCCGCGCCTGGCTGGAGCACCACACCGGCGACCAGGGCCCCGCCCCGGCGCTGGGCGAGGGCTGCGCGATGCTCCTCGTCGAACCGCACGACCCCGGCGACCCCGGCCAGCCCGTGCTCGCCGAACTCCTCGCCGTGGAGCTCGGTGTCGTCCTCGACGGGGACGTCCGGCCCGCCCTGGTCTCCGCACTGCGCTCGGCGCTGCGCCGGGCCGGCGTCGAGCCCGGCCGGGTGGCCGCCGTCGCCCGCTCCGGCGCACCCGGCCGCGAGGGCCTGGGCGAGGCCGAGGCGGTGCGGGAGGTGTTCGGGACGGGCGAGCACGCCGACCTCACGCCGACCGCCCTGATCGGCGACACCGGCGCCGCCGCGGCCGCCTTCCAGACGGCCGCCCTGCTCTCGTACGCCGAGGACCGGCCCGCCGAGGCGGCCGGCCGGATCGGCGTGATCACCTCCGTGGACCGCACCGGAACCGTCGGCTGCGCCCTGCTGGCCCTGCGCTGATCCCCCGCCCCCACCGAAAGGACCGAAGAACCGTGCTGGACAAGGAAGAACTGCGCGCCGTCGTGGCCCAGGTGCTCGACGTCGACGTGACCGAGGTGACCGACGACGTGCGGTTCGTCGACGACCTCGAGGTCGACTCGCTCATGGCGCTGGAGATCGTCGTCGTCCTGGAGAAGAAGTACGGCGTGAAGCTGCCGGAGTCCGAGCTCAAGCAGATCGTGACCCTGCAGAGCGCCTACGACCTGCTGCTCACCAGGCTCGCCACGGCGCAGGCCGCGTGATGACCGGTGCCAGCCCACTCGGCGGCGCGGTCGAGATCCTGCCCGCCGACGGCGAGCTGACGGGCGCGGCCCGCTTCACCGTCGCGGACACCGAGACCGTGCTGCCCGGCCACTACCCGGGCTTCCCCATCTTCCCCGGCGTCTGCCTGGTGGAGTGCGCCCGGCTGAGCGCCGAGGCGACTCTGCCCGACGAGGCCAAGGGCACCGCGCTGGCCGCCGTGGAGTCCACCCGGTTCACCGGGCCGGTCTTCCCCGGCGACCTCGTCGACATCGACCTGGCGTGGAAGCGGACCCCGGCCGGCGACTGGCAGTGCCGGGCCAAGCTCAGCACCGGGCGCGGCCCCGCGGCCGGCGTCCGGCTGCGCTTCGCCCACCCGTCGGGAGAGGCGGCCGCCGCATGACCGGCCAGCGCGACATCAGGGCCCGGTTGCCGCACCGCTTCCCGATGCTCCTCGTCGACCGCCTCGTCGACGTGGTCCCCGGCGAGCGCCTGATCGCCCTCAAGGCGGTCACCTGCAACGAACCCTGGTACGAGACGCTCGGCCCGGACACCCCGGAGGAGGACTTCGCCTACCCGGCGACCCTGCTCGTGGAGTCCTGGTGCCAGTCCGCCGGTGTCCTCGCCACCTGGGACGACCCCAACCCGGACGTGCTCGACGGACAGGTGATGCTCTTCGGCGGCATGACCGGAGTCGAGTTCCACCGCCCGGTGCTGCCCGGCGAGGTCCTGGAGCACCGGGTCCGCCTGGACCGCAAGGTCGACGACACCCTGCTGTTCGAGGGCGAGACCCGCTCCGCCGGCGAGACGGTGATGACCGTCGGCCGCATCGTCATGGCCTTCCGCCCCGCCGCGGCCCTGCGCCCCGAACCCGCCGCCTGACCGCCCGCCCGAGGAGAAGAGGACCATGTCAGACATCACGAGCCGGGTCGCCCTGGTCACCGGCGGATCCCGGGGCATCGGCCGTGCCACGGTGAAGGCGTTGGCCCGCGACGGGTTCGACGTCGCGTTCTGCTACCGCTCGGACGACGACGCGGCGCGCACCCTGGAGAAGGCGGGCCAGGAGCTCGGCGTCCGCATCGCCGGCACGCGGGTCGACGTCGCCGACGGCGCCGCGGTGCGGGCCTGGATCGAGGCCACCGAGGAGCAGCTGGGCCCGATCGACGCCGCCGTCACCGCAGCCGGCATCACCCGCGACAACCCGCTGGTCCTCATGGAGGACGCGCAGTGGCGCCAGGTGATCGACACCAACCTGGACGGCGTCTACCACACCTGCCGCGCCGTGGTCTTCGGCATGATGAAGCGCCGCGGCGGCGCCATCGTCAACATCTCCTCGGTCGCCGGGGTCTACGGCCACGGCACCCAGACCAACTACTCGGCGTCCAAGGCCGGGATCATCGGCTTCACCCGCGCCCTCGCCAAGGAGACCGGCCGCTCCGGCATCCGCGTCAACGCGGTCGCCCCCGGCTTCATCGAGACCGACATGGTCGCCGAGATGAACGACAAGGCCCGCAAGGAAGCGCTGTCCTCCATCCCGCTGCGCCGCATGGGCACCGCGGAGGAGGTCGCCGACCTGGTCGCCTACCTGGTGTCGGAGAAGGCCGCCTACATCACCGGTGCGGTGCTCCAGATCGACGGCGGCATCACCATCTGAACCCCCGCACCACTCGCTACCACTCGTACCACTCGTACCAACCGTTGGAGGCGGTGATGGCACGTCGAGGACCGCGCTGGTACTTCTCCTTCCGCAGCCCGTACTCCTGGATGGCGTACCGGGACCTGATGGACAGGCACCGGGACGTGGCGGACCGGATCGAATGGCTGCCCTTCTGGGAGCCGGACCAGGTGGCGCAGGACCACCTCGAACGCAGCAACATCCGGCTCCCGTACGTCCGCATGTCCAAGGAGAAGCACCTCTACATCCTCCAGGACGTGCGCCGCCTGGCCCGGGCCCGCGGCCTGGAGATGGTCTGGCCGGTGGACACCGAGCCCCGCTGGGAGGTGTCGCACCTGGCCTACCTGGCCGCGGCCGGCCACGGCGCGGGACCGGAGTTCATCGCCGAGACCTACCGGCGCCGCTGGGAGCTCGGCGAGGACATCTCCCTGCCGGAGACCATGGCCTCCATCGGCAAGGAGATCGGGCTCGAACCCGATGTGACCCGGTACGCCCACGAGGACCCGGAAATCCGCGAGAAGGGCCTGGAGATGCTGGGCTCACTGCATCGGGACGGGGTGTTCGGCGTCCCTTACTTCATCGACGGCTTCGACAGGTTCTGGGGCGTGGACCGCCTCCCCGGATTCGTCGAGGCGGTACGCATCCGCATCAGGAAACAACAAAAGCAGGAAGGCTGAATCATGGCGACGAATCCCTTCGAGGACGACAACGCGAACTACTACGCCCTCGTCAACGACGAGGGGCAGTACTCGCTCTGGCCCGCTTTCGCGGAGGTGCCGGCCGGCTGGACCGTCGCGCACGGCGAGGCGAGCCGGCAGGAATGCCTGGACCACATCAACGAGAACTGGACGGACATGCGGCCGAAGAGCCTCGTCGAGGCGATGGCCGCCTGACCGGACGGATCAGACGTACTCGTACGTACTCATACGTACTCATACGTCCCAGGCGTACCGGCAGGGAGCGACGGGCGTCCGTGTCATCCGCGGACGCCCGTTCCGCATGTCCGGGCGCCGCCGGCGGGTTTCCCGTTGGCAGGAGTCTGTCGGCCCGGCCGGAGGCGGCCGGGTGCCCCGAGCACGCCGCCGACGGTGCTTGGCAGCATGATGCAGGGTCCGTTGTCGGGTTTCCGGGGCGGTGCGAGAGTAGCCGGAAATACGGAGCGGGGGGAGCGCGAAAGGCCTCCGGATATCCCTCTCCGGGTTTTCTCCGCCGTCGTGGCGGAATCCGTGGCGGTCGATCTGCTCAAGGTGGATGAAGAATGATGCTCGGTGGGCACGGGATACCTCTGACCGCAGCGCAGTCGGGAATCTGGTTCGCCCAGCAGCTCGACGCGGATAACCCGGTCTACAACGCCGGTGAATACCTCGAAATCCACGGACCGGTCGACCGGGACCTCTTCGAAGCCGCACTGCGCCGGGTCGTGGCCGAGATGGAGAACCTGCGCGCCACGTTCACCGAGACGCCCGCGGGCCCCCGCCAGACCGTCCACGACGCCCCCGAGTGGGAGCTGGGCCTCGTCGACGTCAGCACCGAGGCCGACCCCCGGGCCGCCGCCGAGGCCTGGATGCGCGCGGACATGGCCCGCCCCCAGGACACCTCCCGGGGACCGCTGTTCCTCTTCGTCCTGTTCAAGGCGGCCGAGGACCGCTGGTTCTGGCTGCACCGCTACCACCACCTCCTCGTCGACGGCTTCACCGTCGCCCTGGTCGCCCGGCGCACCGCCGAGGTCTACACCGCCCTCGTCGCGGGCGAGGAATCGCCCACCCCCTTCGGGCCGCTGGCCGACCTCGTCGCACTCGACGCCGAGTACCGCTCCTCCGAGAAGTTCACCCGGGACCGCGACTACTGGCTCCAGCAGCTGGCCGACCGGCCCGAACCGGTGAGCCTGTCCGCCAAGGAGCCGACCCCGGCCCGCGGCCTGCTGCGCCGCACCGCCCACCTGGACGCCGGCGCCACCGAGAAGCTCCGGGAGGTCTCCCGGGAGGCCGCCGTCCCGTGGCCCTGCCTGGTCACCGCCGTGGTCGCGGTCTACCTGCACCGGCTGACGGGCGCGGACGAGGTGGTCCTGGGCCTGCCCGTCACCACCCGGCTCGGCGGCGCCGCGCGCTCCCTGCCCGGCATGGTCTCCAACGTGCTCCCGCTGCGCGTCGCCGTCTCCGCGGACCTGACGCTCGACGCGCTCCTCACCCGGGTCGCCGCCGAGATGCGCGGAGCCATGAAGCACCAGCGGTACCGCTACGAGGACCTGCGCCGCGACCTCCAGCTCCTCGGCGAGGACCGCCGGCTGACCGGGCCCCAGGTCAACATCATGATGTTTGACTACGACCTGACCTTCGGCGAGCACCCGGCGACCGTCCACAACCTCTGCATCGGCCCCGCCGACGACCTCTCCGTGATCGTCTACGACCGCACGGACGGCAAGGGCCTCCAGATCGACTTCGACGCCAACCCCGACCTCTACACCGGCGACGAACTCGACGCCCACCTCGCGCGTTTCCGCGACTTCCTCTCCGACCTCGCCGACGCCCCGGCGGACCGCCCGCTCGGCCGCATCGACGTGCTCGCCGAGGCCGAGCGCGCCCTCGTCGTACCGGCCGCCCCGGCACCCGCCGCGCACGCCCCGTCGGCGGACACCCTGGTGTCGGTGTTCGAGGAGCGGGTGGGGCAGGCTCCGGACGCGGTGGCGTTGTCGTTCGGTGACGTGTCGTTGTCGTACGGGGAGCTGAACGCGCGGGCGAACCGGCTGGCGCGGTTGCTGGTGGCGCGGGGTGCGGGTCCCGAGGGTTTCGTGGGGCTGGCGCTGCCGCGCGGGGTGGACCTGATCGTGGGTCTGCTGGCGGTGGTGAAGTCGGGGGCGGCGTATGTGCCGATGGACCCGGACTATCCGGCGGACCGGATCGCGTACATGGTCGCGGACGCCTCGCCGGCGCTGGTGGTGACGGTCGGCTCGGTCGACGTGCCGACCGGGGACGTGCCGCTGCTGCTCCTCGACGACCCCTCCGTGGCCGCGGAGCTCGCCGCCGCGGACGACACCGATGCCGCCGTCGACGTCTCGCCCTCGCACCCGGCCTACGTCATCTACACCTCGGGTTCGACGGGCCGCCCCAAGGGCGTGGTCGTACCGCACGGGAACGTGGTGCGGCTGTTCACCGAGACGGAGCCGTGGTTCGGTTTCGGTGCGCAGGACGTCTGGACGCTGTTCCACTCGTACGCGTTCGACTTCTCGGTGTGGGAGATCTGGGGTCCGCTGCTGTACGGCGGGCGTCTGGTGGTCGTGCCGTTCGAGGTGTCGCGTTCGCCGGAGGAGTTCGTGCGGCTGCTGGCCGCGGAGCGGGTGACGGTGCTGAACCAGACGCCGTCGGCGTTCCACCAGCTGATGCAGGCCGAGAAGGACGCCGAGGGTCTGGGCGAACTGGCCCTGCGGTACGTCGTGTTCGGTGGCGAGGCGCTCGACCTGTGGCGCCTGGGCGAGTGGTACGCCCGGCACGCGGACGACGCTCCCGTCCTGGTCAACATGTACGGCATCACCGAGACCACCGTCCACGTCACCCACCTCGCCCTCGACCGGGCCGGCGCCGCCTCCTCCGAGGGAAGCCTGATCGGCGCCCCCATCCCCGACCTGCGCCTCTACGTCCTGGACTCGGCCCTGCGCCCCACCGCCCCCGGTGTCCCCGGCGAGATGTACGTGGCGGGCGCGGGCCTGGCCCGCGGCTACCTGGGCCGCCCGGACCTGACCGCCGGCCGGTTCGTCGCCGACCCGTACGGCGCCCCCGGCACCCGGATGTACCGCACCGGCGACGTGGCCCGCCGGAACCGGGACGGCGAGCTGGAGTACATCGGCCGCGCCGACCAGCAGGTCAAGATCCGCGGCTTCCGCATCGAACTCGGCGAGATCGAGGCGGCCCTCCAGTCCCACCCCGACGTGGCCCAGGCAGCCGTGGTGGTCCGCGAGGACCGCCCCGGCGACAAGAAGCTCGTGGGCTACCTCGTACCGGCCGCCGACCGACCAGCCCCCGGCGCCCCCGCGCTGCGCGAACACCTCGGCGAGACCCTCCCCGACTACATGGTGCCCGCCGCGTTCGTCGCGCTGGAGGCGCTGCCGCTGACCGCCAACGGCAAGCTCGACCGCAAGGCGCTGCCCGCCCCCGAGCTCACCGTCACGGCGGACCCGGGTGCCGCGCCCCGCACCCCCGCCGAGGAGCAGCTGTGCGCGCTCTTCGCCGACGTGCTCGGCCTGCCCCGCGTGGGCGTCGACGACAACCTGTTCGACCTGGGCGGCGACAGCATCGTCTCCATCCAGCTCGTCTCCCGCGCCCGCGCCGCCGGGATGCGGATCACCACCCGCGACGTCTTCAAGCACCGCACTCCCGCCGCCCTCGCCCGCGTCGCCGAGGACGCCGCCCCCGAACCGGCCGCCGCGCACGGCGAGGACGAGCCGGCCGGAGAGCTCGCCCTCACCCCGATCGCCGGGTGGCTCGCCGAACTGGGCGGCTCGCCCGACCGGTACCACCAGTCCACCCTCCTCCAGGTGCCGGCCGGCCTCACCGAAGACCACCTGGTCACCGCAGTACGCACCCTCATGGAGCGCCACGCCGCCCTGCGCATGCGGCTGTCGGCCACCGAGGCGTCGGACTTCGCGTTGGCGACCGCCCCGGCCGCCGCCGCCGGAGACCTCGCCCGGGACGCCGTACGCCGCGTCGACGTGACGGCCGCCGACGAGGCCGCCCTGGCCGACACCGTCTCCCGGCACACCGGGGAGGCCGTGGCCCGCCTCGCCCCCCGCGCGGGCCGGATGCTGTGCGCCGTCTGGTTCGACGCCGGCCCGGACCGCCCCGGACGGCTGCTGCTCGTCGCCCACCACCTGGTCGTCGACGGAGTCTCCTGGAGCATCCTGCTGCCCGACCTCGCCGAGGCCCACCGTGCCGCCGCCGAGGGACGCACCCCCGCCCCCGCGGTCCCCGGCACCTCGCTGCGCACCTGGGCCCGCGAGCTCACCCGGCTCGCCGAATCCCCCGATCGGACGGCGGAACTCCCCTACTGGCAGCAGGTGCTGGCCGCCGTCGAGCCGCGCCTGGGCGACCGGCCGCTGGACCCCGCGGCCGACACCGCCGCCACCCAACGCTCCCTCACCCTGACCCTGCCCGCCGGGGTCACCGAGGCCCTGCTGACCACGGTGCCCGCCGTCTTCCACGCCCGGGTCAACGAGATCCTGCTCGCCGCACTGGTCGGCGCCGTACGCCGCTGGCGTACCGCCCGCGGCGCCGACGCGGCCGATGTGCTCGTCGACATCGAGGGTCACGGGCGCGAGGACGTGCTGCCCGGCACGGACGTGTCGCGCACGGTCGGCTGGTTCACCAGCCTCTACCCGGTGAGGTTCACCGCGGCCGCCGGGGACAGCCCGGCCGCCGTCCTCGCCCGCGTCAAGGAAGAGCTGCGCGCCGTCCCCGACAACGGCATCGGCTACGGCCTGCTGCGCCACACCAACCCGCGGATCCGACCGGAACTCGCCGCGCTCGCCACCCCCCAGATCGGCTTCAACTACCTCGGCCGACTGGGCCGTTCGACCGGCGGGGACTGGACCACCGCCCCCGGCGCGGCCCCGCTGTCCGGCGGCTACGACCCCACCATGCCGCTCACGCACGCCGTCGAACTCAACACGTACACCGAGGACGGCCCCGAAGGACCGCGGCTGACCGCCGTCTGGAACCGGGCCGGCGGCCTCCTCACCGAGACCGAGACCCGCCACCTCGCCGACCTCTGGTTCCAGGAGCTGCGCCGGCTGGCGCAGAGCGCCGCCGAGCCCGACGCCGGCGGATTCACCCCCTCCGACCTGCCCCTGGTCGCGCTCGACCAGCACGCCATCGACCGGCTCACCGCCCTGCACCCCGGCGCGGCCGACATCCTGCCCGTCGCCCCCCTCCAGCAGGGCCTGCTCTTCCACGCCCTCTTCGACGACGCCGGTCCGGACGTCTACACCGTCCAGTTCCTCTTCGACCTCCAGGGCCCCCTGGACACCGCCGCCCTGCGCGCGGCGGCCCGCACCCTGCTGGAGCGCCACCCCAACCTCCGGGCCGGCTTCCACCACCAGGACCTCCCGCACCCGGTGCAGGTGATCCCCCGTGCGGCCGAGCCCGGCTGGGACGAGCGGGACCTCTCCGCGCTGGACGAGGACGCGCGGCGCGAGGAGCTGCTGCGTATCCAGGAGGCCGAGCGCGCCACCCGCTTCGACCTGTCCGCGCCGCCGCTGCTGCGCTTCACCCTCGTCGCCCTCGGCGAGGACCGGCACCGGCTGGTCTTCACCCACCACCACCTGCTGCTCGACGGCTGGTCCATGCCGCTGTACGTGGCCGAGCTGCTGGCCCTGTACACCGGCCGCGACCTGCCCGCCCCCACCCCCTACCGCGACTACCTCGCCTGGCTGACCGAGCAGGACGCCCCGGCCGCCGAGGCCGCCTGGCGCCAGGCCTTCGAGGGCGTCGAGGAGCCCACGCTGCTCGCCGGCGCCGGCCTCGACACCACCGCCCCCGCCGCCCCCGACCAGCTGCTGTTCGACCTGCCCGCCGACCTCACCGCCGCGGTGTCGGCGACCGCGCGCCGCCACGGCCTGACCCTCGCCACCGTGGTGCAGGGCGCCTGGGCGCTCCTGCTGGGCGGGCTCACCGGACGCGACGACGTCGTCTTCGGCGGCACCGTCTCCGGCCGCCCGCCGGAGGTCCCCGGCATCGAGTCGATGGTCGGCCTGTTCATCAACACCCTGCCGGTCCGGGTGAGGCTGAACCCGGCGGAGAGCGCCGCCGAGCTGCTCGCCCGCGTCCAGGACGAGCAGTCCCAGCTGCTGCCGCACCAGCACCTCGGCCTCGCCGACGTCCAGCGCATCGCGGGGATCGGCGAGCTGTTCGACACCATCACGGTGCTGGAGAACTACCCCCTCGACCCCGAACGGCTCTCCGAGCCGGGCCTGGCCGTCACCGGCATCGACGGCCGCGACGCCACCCACTACCCGCTCAGCCTCGCCGTGATGCCCGGCGAGCGGCTCCACCTGCGCCTCAACTACCGCCCCGACGCCTTCGACGCGGAGGCCGTGCAGCGGATCGTCCGCCGCTTCGAGACCGTACTGCGGTTCGTCGCGGAGCAGGCGCACGAGCCCGTCGGCCGCCTGACGCTGCTGCTCGACGAGGAGCGCGAGCTGCTGGAGGCCGCCAACGACACGGGCGCCGCACCGGCGCCGGCCGACTTCCCCGCCCTGTTCGCCCAGCGGGTCGCCGCCGCCCCGGAGGCCCCCGCCCTGCTGTTCGGCGCGACGGAGCTGACCTACCGGCAGCTGGACGACCGGGCCGCCGAGCTGGCGGGCCGGCTGGCCGCCGCCGGGGCCGCCCCCGAGGAGATCGTGGCCGTCGTGCTGCCGCGCTCCGTCGACCTGGTCGTCACCGTCCTCGCGGTCCTGCGGACCGGCGCCGCCTACCTGCCGGTCGACCCGGCCTACCCGGCCGAGCGCATCGCCTACATGCTCGACGACGCGCGGCCCGCGCTCGCCGTCACCACGGCCGCCCTCGCCCCCACCCTGCCCGGACAGGTGCGCACGTACCTCCTGGACGGAGAGCACCCCGCGGCGGACCCCCTGACGCAGAGCGCCGTACCCCGCCCGGACTCGCCCGCGTACGTGATCTACACGTCGGGTTCGACCGGGCGTCCCAAGGGCGTCGTCGTCACGCACGCCGGTGTGGCCGCCCTGGTGGCCTCGCAGGTGGAGCGGTTCGAAGTGGGTCCGGGAAGCCGCGTCCTGCAGTTCGCCTCGCCGAGCTTCGACGCGGCCTTCTGGGAGCTGGTCATGGGCCTGCTCACCGGCGCCACCCTGGTCGCCGGCAGCCCGCAGGAGCTGACGCCCGGCCCGGCGCTCGCCGCCTTCACCGCACGCCACGGCATCACCCACGCCACCCTCCCGCCCGTCGTCCTCGGCGCCGCGGCCCCCGGCGACCTGGCCTCCCTGACCACCCTGGTGGTCGCGGGCGAGGCGACCTCCGGCGAGGTGGTCGAGCGCTGGTCGGCCGGACGCCGCATGGTGAACGCGTACGGGCCCACCGAGTCCACGGTCTGCGCCACCATGTCCGGCGCGCTCTCCGGCGGCGGTGTGCCGCCGATCGGCGGCCCGGTCGTCGGAACGCGGGTGTACGTCCTGGACGGCGCCCTGCGCCCGGTCCCGCCGGGCTCGGAGGGCGAGCTGTACATCGCGGGCGCCGGTCTGGCCCGCGGCTACCTGGGCCGTCCCGGGCTGACCTCCGACCGGTTCGTCGCCAACCCGTTCGGTGCGCCCGGCAGCCGCATGTACCGCTCCGGCGACGTGGTGCGCCGTACCGCCGACGGCGAGCTGGAGTTCGTGGGCCGGGCCGACGACCAGGTCAAGGTCCGCGGCTTCCGCATCGAACCCGGCGAGATCGAGAACGTCCTCGCCCGCCACCCGCAGGTCGCCCAGGCGGCCGTCGTCGTCCGCGACGACCCGGGCGGCCGGCGGCTCGCCGCGTACGCGGTCCCCGCCGGCTCGGCCGCCCCCGACCCGGCCGAGCTGCGGGCCCACCTCGCCGGATCCCTGCCCGACCACATGGTCCCCGCCTTCGTGATCGTCCTCGACGCGCTGCCGCTCACCCCGAACGGCAAGCTCGACCGCAAGGCCCTGCCCGCCCCCGACCTGGCACCGGCCGGCACCGGGCGCGCTCCGTCCACGCCGCAGGAGGAGATCCTCTGCGCCCTGTTCGCCGAGGTCCTGCGGCTGCCCGCGGTCGGCGTCGAGAGCAGCTTCTTCGACCTGGGCGGCGACAGCATCGTCTCCATCCAGCTGGTCGCAAGGGCCCGCGCCCGCGGCCTGGTGATCACCCCGCGGGACGTCTTCAAGGCCCGTACGGTCTCGGCGCTCGCCGCCGTGGCCCTGACCTCCGACACCTCCGACGAGGAGAACGACGACCAGATGACCGACGACGGTCTGGGCGCGGTTCCGCTCACCCCGATCATGCACTGGCTGCGCGAACGCCAGGGCCCGGTCGACGGGTTCAGCCAGTCGGTGCTCCTCCAGGTGCCCGCCGGGGCCGTGGAGGGCCACCTCGCCGCCGCGCTCCAGGCGGTCCTCGACCGGCACGACGTGCTTCGCCTCAAGCTCACCCGGCGCGGCCCGATCTGGGGCCTGGAGGCCCGCGAACGCGGCTCCGTGACGGCGGCTTCCGTACTGGACCGCGTCGCCGTCACCGCCGAGGACGCCGGCCGGCTCGCCGAACTCGTCGCCGAGCGCGCCGAGTCCGAGCGGCAGGCGCTCGCACCCGAGGCGGGCACCGTGGTCCGCGCCGTCTGGTTCGACCTCGGCCCCACCGCCCCCGGACGGCTGCTGCTGACCGTCCACCACCTCGCCGTCGACGGCGTCTCCTGGCGCATCCTCCTGCCGGACCTGCAGAGCGCCTGGCAGGCCGCCGCCTCCGGCACCCAGCCGCGCCTGCCCGCCGTCGGCACCTCCTACAAGCGCTGGGCCGAACACCTCACCGCCCGCGCACAGGACCCGGGCCTGCTCGACGAACTGGAGCTGTGGACCGGCATGCTCGCCGAGCCCTCCGCCCCGATCGCGCGGCGGCCCCTCGACCCGCGCCGGGACACGGTCGCGACCGCCCGCAGCCTCTCGCTCACCCTGCCCGCCGCACAGACCGGCCCGCTGCTCACCACCGTCCCCGCCGCCCTGCGGGCCGGCGTCACCGACGTCCTGCTCGCCGGACTCACCGTCGCCGTCACCGAATGGCACCGCCGGCACGGCCGGGACGCCTCCACCGGGCTCCTGATCGACCTGGAGGGCCACGGCCGCGCCGAGACCGACGGCACCGACCTGTCGCGCACCGTCGGCTGGTTCACCTCGCTGCACCCGCTCCGCCTCCCCTCCGGCACCTGGCAGGATCCGGCCGCCGCCGTCCGCGACGTCAAGGAACGGCTCCGGGCCGTCCCTGACAGCGGCCTCGGCCACGGCCTGCTGCGCCACCTCAACCCCCAGACCGCCCTCGCCCTTGCCGGCTTCGCCGCACCCGAGATCGGCTTCAACTACCTGGGCCGCTTCGGCCGCCCGGACGGCACCGACTGGGCCCCGGCGGCCGAGACCGGCGTCATAGGCGGCGGCGCCGACGCCGCCATGGCGATGCCGCACCCCGTCGAGCTCAACGCGCTCGCCGAGGACGGCCCCGAGGGCCCCGCCCTCGTCGCGACCTGGACCTGGGCCGGTGAACTCCTCGACGAGGACGACGTACGCGAACTCGCCGGACTCTGGTTCGAGGCGCTGACCCGCCTCGGCGGGAACGAGACGCGCACCTCCGGCGGACTCACCCCGACCGACCTGCCGCTCGTCCGGCTCTCCCAGCAGCAGGTCACCCGCCTGGAGGCCGAAGTCCCCGGCCTGGCCGACGTGCTGCCGCTCGCCCCCCTCCAGGAGGGCCTGCTCTTCCACTCGCTGCTGGACACCGGCGCCCCGGACGTCTACACCGTCCAGCTCTTCGCCGACCTCCAGGGACCCCTCGACACCTCCGCCCTGCGCGCCGCGGCCGCCGGCCTGCTGCGCCGCCACCCCAACCTGCGCGCCGCCTTCCGGTACGAAGGCCTGGAGCACCCCGTGCAGGTGGTGCCGGCCGAGGTCGAACTCCCCTGGAAGGAGACCGACCTCTCCCACGTCGACGAGAACGGCCGCGCCGCCGCCCTGGAGGACCTCCTCGCGGCCGACCGCGCCGACCGCTTCGACATCACCGCCCCGCCGCTCGTCCGCTTCCACCTCGTCAAGCTCGCCGACGACCGGCACCGGCTGCTCTTCAGCAACCACCACGTCCTGCTCGACGGCTGGTCGATGCCCGTGCTGGTGCAGGAGCTGTTCGCGCTGTACGGCACCGGCGGCGACGACCGCTCCCTGCCGCCCGTACCCCCCTTCGAGGCCTATCTGGGCTGGCTGGACGGGCTCGACCGGGACGCCGCCGCCGACGCCTGGAAGCGGGCGCTCGCAGGGCTCGACGAGCCGACCCTGGTCGCCCCCGGCGCCGTACCGGACACCTCGGTGCAGCCGGAACGGGTGACGGTCACCCTCTCCCCGGAGCGCACCACCGCGCTCACCGCCTTCGCCCGCGCCCGCGGCCTGACCCTCAACACCCTGCTCCAGGGCGCCTGGGCGGTCCTCCTCGCCCGGCTCACCGGCCGCGACGACGTCGTCTTCGGCGCCACCGTCTCCGGACGGCCCGCCGAGATCAGCGGCGTGGAGACCATGGTCGGCCTCTTCATCAACACGCTGCCCGTCCGCGTCGCCCTGCGGCCGCAGGAGAGCGTCGCCGACCTGCTGGCGCGCATCCAGGACGAGCAGAGCGACCTGATGGACCACCAGCACCTGGGGCTCCCCGCCATCCAGGAACTGGCCGGCGTCGGCGAACTGTTCGACACCCTGGCCGTCCTGGAGAACTACCCGCTCGACCCGGAGATGCTGCGGGCGCCCGGCGACCTGACCGTCACCCACATCGACGGCCGCGACGCCACCCACTACCCGCTGACCCTCGTGGTGCTGCCCGGCGAGCGGATCGAGATCCGCCTCAACCACCGGCCCGACGTGATCGCGCCCGCGCTCGCGCAGGCCCTCGCCGCACGCCTGGAGCGGCTGTTCACCCTCCTCACCGAGGAGCCCGAGCGACCAGTGGGCCGCCTCGACGTCCTCACCGCCGCCGAGCGCGCCCAGGTCCTCGCCGACTGGAACGACACCGCACGCGAGGTCCCCGCCGCCACCTTCCCGGCACTCGTCGAGGCCCAGACCCGGCGCACCCCCGACCGCACGGCCGTCGCCCACGAGGGCGGCAGCCTCACCTACGCCGAACTCGCCGACCGGTCCAACCGGCTGGCCCACTGGCTGATCTCCCGGGGCGTGGGCCCCGAGCGGATCGTCGCCCTGCTGCTGACCCGCTCCGTGGACATCGTGGTCGCCCAGCTCGCCGTACTGAAGGCCGGCGCCGCCTACCTCCCCGTAGACCCGGACTACCCGGACGAGCGCATCGCGCACATGCTCACCGACGCGGGCCCCGCGCTGGTCCTCACCGTCACCGGGCTGGCCCCGCAGGCGCCCGTCGCCGACCCCGTACTCCTCGACCGGCTGGACCTGTCGGGCTCCCCGGCGACCGACCCCACCGACGCCGACCGGCACGCCGCCCTCGCCCTGAAGCACCCGGCGTACGTCATCTACACCTCGGGCTCCACCGGACTGCCCAAGGGCGTCACCGTGACCCACGCCGGCATCGCGACCTTCTCGGCCACCCAGATCGAACGGTTCGCCGTCGACGCCGACAGCCGGGTGCTGCAGTTCGCCTCGCCCAGCTTCGACGCCTCGGTCCTGGAACTCACCATGAGCCTGCCGGCCGGCGCCACGCTGGTCGTACCGCCGCCCGGCCCGCTCGCCGACCAGGAACTGGCCCGCGTCCTCGCGGAGTGCCGGATCACCCACGCGCTGATCCCGCCCGCCGCACTGGCCACCGTGCCCCCGTCCGCCCTGCCCGACTTCCGCTGCCTGCTCGTCGGCGGAGACGCCACCAACAGCGCGCTGGTGGACCGCTGGGCGCCCGGCCGCACGATGATCAACCTCTACGGGCCGACCGAGTCGACCGTGGCGGCCACCCTCAGCGCACCCCTCGCCGCGGGCACCGGCACGCCGCCGATCGGCAAGCCCATCGAGAACACCCGCGTGTACGTCCTCGACGGCAGCCTGCGCCCCGTCGGCCCCGGCACCGTGGGAGAGCTCTACCTCGCCGGACACGGCCTGGCCCGCGGCTACCTCGGCCGGCCCGGACTGACCGCCGAACGGTTCGTGGCGAACCCGTACGGAGAGCCGGGCGAGCGGATGTACCGCACCGGCGACCTGGTCCGCTGGACCGCGGACGGCAGCCTCGACTACCTCGGACGCTCCGACGGCCAGATCAAGCTGCGCGGCTTCCGCATCGAGCTCGGCGAGATCGAGTCCGTGCTCGCCGGCCACCCCCGGATCGACCAGGCCGCCGTCGTGCTCCGCGAGGACCGCCCCGGCGACAAGCGCCTCGTGGCCTACGCCGTCGCGGCCTCCGGCCGCCCCGTCGAACGAGCCGAGCTGAAGGCCCACACCGCCGACTCGCTGCCGGACTACATGGTGCCCTCGGCGTTCGTGCTCCTGGACGAGCTGCCGCTGTCGCCCAACGGCAAGCTCGACCGCAAGGCCCTGCCGGCGCCCGACTACGCCGACGCGGTCTCCGGCCGCGGACCCCGCACGCCGCAGGAGGAGATCCTGTGCGCGCTGTTCGCCGACGTCCTCGGCGTGCCCGCGGTCGGCATCGACGACGGCTTCTTCGACCTCGGCGGCCACTCCCTGTCCGCGACCCGGCTCGCCGGCCGCATCCGCAACGCCCTCGGCGTCGAACTCCCCGTCCGCACGGTCTTCGAGCGGCCCACCGTGGCCGGACTCGCCGCCCTCCTCGCCACCGCCGACGGCGCCCGCGCCCGGCTCGCCCGGCGCACCCGCCCCGCGCAGACCCCCCTCTCCCACGCCCAGCAGCGGCTGTGGTTCCTCGGGCGCCTCGACGGTCCCGGGGCCACGTACAACCTGCCGCTTGCGCTGCGCTTGACCGGTGAGCTGGACGCGGACGCGCTGCGCGCCGCGCTCGGCGACGTCGTCGCCCGTCACGAGAGCCTGCGCACCGTCTTCCCCGACACCGACGGCCGGGCCCGGCAGCAGATCAAGGCCCCCGCCGAGGCGGAGGTACCGTTCGAGGTGCGCCGCGTCGCGGCCGACGACCTGCGGGCGGAGCTGGCCGGCCACGTCACGCGCGGCTTCGACCTCGCCGTACAGCTGCCGCTGCGGGCGACGCTGTTCGCGCTGGGCGCGCGGGAGCACGTCCTGCTGCTGGTGGTGCACCACATCGCGGCCGACGGCGCCTCGCTGGCCCCGCTGGCCCGGGACCTGTCACAGGCCTACGCGGCGCGGCGGACCGGAGGGGCACCCGGCTGGGAGCCGCTGCCGGTGCAGTACGCGGACTACGCGCTGTGGCAGCGCGAACTCCTCGGCGAGGACGCCGACCCGCAGAGCCTGAGCGCACGCCAGATCGCCTACTGGGACAAGGCCCTGGCCGGGATCCCGGAGGAGCTGCGGCTGCCGGCCGACCGGCCCCGCCCGGCGCGTGCCGGCCACCGGGGCGACGTCGTCCCCTTCGAGATCGGCGCCGAGGCCCACACCCGGCTCACCGAGCTGGCCCGGGAGCACGGCAGCACGCTCTTCATGACCCTCCAGGCCGCCCTCGCCTCCTTCCTGACGGCGCTGGGTGCGGGGACGGACGTGCCGGTGGGTACGCCGGTCGCCGGTCGTACGGACGAGGCGCTGGAGGACCTGGTGGGGTTCTTCGTGAACACGCTGGTGCTGCGGACGGACGTGTCGGGTGATCCGACGTTCCGTGAGCTGGTGGCGCGGGTGCGGGAGACGGACCTGGCGGCGTACGCGCATCAGGACGTGCCGTTCGAGCGGCTGGTCGACCTGATCAGCCCGGAGCGTTCGCTGGCCCGCCACCCCCTCTTCCAGGTCATGCTCACCCTGGAGAACGACCCCGGCCTGGAGTTCGAGACGGCCGGGCTGAGCGGCGAGCTGATGCCCCTCGGAACGGGCGCGGCCAAGTTCGACCTGGCGGTCAGCTTCGGCGAGCGCTGGGACGAGGAGGGCCGGCCGGCCGGGCTCGGCGGCTTCATCGACTACAGCACCGACCTCTTCGACCGCGCGACCGCCGAAGACCTGGTCGAACGGCTCGGCCGCTGGATCGAGGCACTGTCCGCGGGCCCCGACACCCGGGTCTCCGGGCTGGACCTGATGTCCCCGGACGAGCGCCTGCGGGTGCTGGGGGAGTGGAACGCGACCGCCCGCGAGGTGCCGTCGGGTCCGCTGGGCGCGCTGTTCTCGGCGCGGGCGGCGAAGACCCCGGACGCGCTCGCGGTGGTCTCGGAGGAGGTGGAGCTGTCCTTCGGTGAGCTGGAGGCGCGGGCGAACCGTCTGGCGCACCGGCTGGTCGCCGAGGGTGTGGGTCCGGAGAAGGTGGTGGCGCTGGTGCTGCCGCGTTCGGTGGACCTGGTGGTGGCGCAGCTGGCCGTGGTCAAGGCGGGCGGCGCGTTCCTCCCGGTGGACCCGGCGTATCCGGCCGACCGGATCGCGTACATGCTCACCGACGCCGCGCCGGCCCTGGTGATCCGTGAGGACGACGACCTCGACGCCTCCGGCCGCCCCTCGACGCCCCCCGCGGTCGAGGTGTCGGCGGACCATCCGGCGTACGTGATCTACACCTCGGGCTCCACGGGCCGTCCCAAGGGCGTCGTCGTCTCCCACGCGGGCCTCGGCAATCTGGCCGCGGCGCAGATCGAGCGGTTCGCCGTCGAGGCGGACTCCCGCGTCCTGCAGTTCGCCTCGCCGAGCTTCGACGCGTCGGTGTCCGAGCTGCTGATGGCGTGGCTGGCGGGTGCGGCGGTGGTGATCGCGAGTGCTGACCGGCTGCGTCCGGGCCCCGAGCTGGCGGGCGTGATCGAGCGCCTGGGTGTCACGCACGCGACGATTCCGCCGGTGGCGCTGGCCGCGATGGAGGACGTCGAACTGCCCGGTGTCGAGTCCCTCGTCGTGGCGGGTGAGGCCGTCTCCGGCGCCGTGGTGGACCGCTGGTCGGCAGGCCGGCGGATGGTCAACGCGTACGGTCCGACGGAGACCACGGTCTGCGCGACGATGTCGCGGCCGCTGGCCCCGGGTGGCGGTGTGCCCTGCATCGGCGGTCCGATCGCCAACACGCGGGTGTTCGTCCTGGACGAGTGGCTGCGGCCGGTGGTCCCGGGTGTGGTCGGTGAGCTGTATGTGGCGGGTGCGGGTCTGGCCCGTGGTTATCTGGGCCGGCCGGGGCTGACCTCGGAGCGGTTCGTGGCGAACCCGTACGGCGCTCCGGGTGAGCGCATGTACCGCACGGGCGACCTGGCGCGCTGGAACCGGGGCGGTGAGCTGGAGTACGCGGGCCGGGTCGACGACCAGGTCAAGCTGCGCGGCTTCCGCATCGAGCTCGGTGAGGTGGAGGCGGCGCTGACCGCGCACGAGCTGGTCTCGCAGGCCGCCGTCGTGGTCCGCGAGGACACCCCCGGCGCCAAGCGCCTCGTCGGCTACGCCGTCACCACCGGCGAGGTCTCCGGCGACGCGCTGCGCTCCGCCGTCGGCGGGCTCCTGCCCGACCACATGGTCCCCGCGGCCGTGGTGGTCCTGGACCGGCTGCCGCTGACGGTTCACGGAAAGCTCGACCGGCGCGCCCTGCCCGCCCCCGACTACGGCACGGCCGCGTCCTCGGGCCGTGCTCCGCGCACCCCGCAGGAGCAGATCCTGTGCGACCTGTTCACCCAGGTCCTCGGTGTCACCGTGCCCGGCGTCGAGAGCAGCTTCTTCGACCTCGGCGGCGACAGCATCGTCTCCATCCAGCTCGTCGCCAGGGCCCGCAAGGCCGGCCTGGTCCTCACCGCCCGCGACGTGTTCGAGCAGAAGACGGTCGGCGCCCTCGCCGCGGTCGCCGCGACCGCGAGCGGCACCGAGGCCGAGGATCCGGACGCCGGTACCGGCGAGGTGGTCCCGACACCGATCGTCCGCTGGCTGGCCGCGCTCGGCGGGCCCGTGGACCGCTTCAACCAGTCGGTACTGCTGGAGACCCCGGCCGGGCTCACCGAGCCCACCGTCACCGGGGCCCTCCAGGCGCTGCTCGACCGGCACGACGCACTGCGGCTGCGCCTCGGCGGCACCGGGGACGACTGGCGCCCGGAGGTCCGCCCCCGCGGCTCCGTGAGCGCCGCGGGACTCGTCCTGCGGGTGGACACCGCCGGGCTCACCGGGGACGCCCTGCGCTCGGCCGTCGCCGAGCGGGTGGAAGCGGCGCAGGCCGCGCTCGCCCCCCGCGACGGCGACGTGCTGCGGGCCGTGTGGTTCGACGCGGGCGCCGGGAACGCGGGACGGCTGCTGCTGGTGGCCCACCACCTGGTGGTCGACGGAGTCTCCTGGCGCATCCTGATCGACGACCTGGCCACCGCGGCCCGGGCCCTCGCCGAGGGCCGCCCGGCCGTACTCGACCCGGTCCACACCTCCCTGCGGACCTGGGCGGAGCGGCTCACCGCGACCGCCGCCGGCCGCGCGGACGAACTGCCTTTCTGGCAGGACGTCCTGGACGGCGCGGGCACCCCGTTCGGCGACCGGCCGGCGGACCCCGCCACCGACACGATGGGCAACGCCCGCACCCTCACGCTGGTGCTGCCCGCCGGTGACACCGCCGCCCTGCTCGACACCGTCCCCGCCGTCTTCCACGCCGGACCCGACGAGGTGCTCCTCGCCGGGTTCGCCCGGGCCGCCGCGGGCTGGCGCGAAGGCGCCGCGACCACCGGCTCCGCCCTGGTGATCGACGTCGAGGGCCACGGCCGCGAGGACGTGCTCCCCGGCGCCGACGTCTCCCGTACGGTCGGCTGGTTCACCAGCCTGTACCCGGTGCGCCTGACCACCGGCAGCGCCGGTGAACAGCCGGGCGCCGCGCTCAAGCGGGTCAAGGAGGAGCTGCGGGCCGTCCCCGGCCACGGCATCGGCTACGGCCTGCTGCGGTACGCCGACCCGCGCACCGGCGACGCCCTGGCCGCCCTCGGCACCCCGCGGATCGGGTTCAACTACCTGGGCCGCATGGGCGCCGCGCAGGGCGGGGCGTGGACGCCGGCCCCCGAGTCCGACCTGCTGGTCGGCACGGGGACCGCCGACGCCGCCATGCCGCTCCCGCACCCGCTGGAGATCAGCGCGGTGGTGCGCGAGGAGGCGGCCGGCCCCGAGCTGACGGTCACCTTGATGTGGCCCGAGGGCCTCCTCACGGAGGACTCCGTACGCGACCTCGCCGACCGGTGGTTCACGGAGCTGCGCGGGCTGACCGCGGACGCGGCCCGGCCCGGAGCCGGCGGTTTCACCCCCTCCGACCTGCCGCTGGTCGGCCTCACCCAGGAGCAGATCGACCGGATCGAGGCGGCCCACCCGGCGGTCCGCGACATCCTCCCGGTCGCCCCGCTCCAGGAGGGACTGCTCTTCCACGCGCTGTTCGACGAGGGCGCGCCCGACGTCTACAGCGTCCAGTTCAGCTTCGACCTCGACGGGGCGCTGGACGCGGGGGCCATGCGGGCCGCCGCCCGCACCCTGCTGGACCGGCACGACAACCTGCGGGCAGCCTTCCACCACGAAGGCCTGGAACGGCCCGTCCAGGTGGTGCCCGCCGAGGTCGAACTGCCCTGGACCGAAGCCGACCTGAGCGGTCTCGACGGGGCGCGGCAGCAGGCCGAGGCCGAGCGGATCCTCACCGAGGACCGCTCCCGCCGCTACGACCTGACGGCCCCGCCGCTGATCCGGTTCACCCTGGTCCGGCTGGCCGCGGACCGGCACCGCCTGGTGCTGAGCAACCACCACATCCTGCTGGACGGCTGGTCGATGCCGCTGCTCGTGGGCGAGCTGTTCGCGCTCTACGGCACCGGCGGCGACGGCCGGGACCTGCCCCGCGTCACCCCGTACCGGACCTACCTCGCCTGGCTCGACGGCCAGGACCGGGAGGAGTCGGAGAACGCGTGGCGCCAGGCCCTCGCGGGCGTCGAGGAGGCCACCCTGCTCGCCCCCGAGCGGGAGGCCGGCGACGACGCGCACGGCGCGCTGCCCGACAGCCACTCCTTCACGCTGGGCGAAGAGCTCACCGCCCGGCTCCAGGACCGGGCCCGCACGGCCGGCCTGACCCTCAACACCGTGGTGCAGAGCGTCTGGGGCCTGCTGCTGGCCCGGCTCACCGGACGGGACGACGTGGTGTTCGGCGCCACCGTCTCCGGCCGTCCGCCGGAGGTCCCCGGCATCGAGTCGATGGTCGGCCTGTTCATCAACACCGTCCCGATCCGGGTCGACCTCGACCCGCACGAGAGCGTCGCCGCCCTCATCGAGCGGGTCCAGCGCCGGCAGACCGACCTGATGGCCCACCAGCACGTCGGGCTGGCCCGCATCCAGGCCCTGGCCGGTGTCGGCGAGCTGTTCGACACCCTCACCGTCTACGAGTCGTACCCCGTCGACCCGGGCGCCCTCGACCTGCCCGGCGGCCTGGCCGTCTCCGGCGTCGGCGGCACCGACGCCACGCACTACCCGCTCACCCTGGCGGCGCTGCCCGGGCCGACCAGCCTCGGGCTGCGGCTGGAGTACGCGGCCGACCGGTTCTCCGCGGCGCAGATCGCGGTGCTCGCCGACCGGCTCACCGCGCTCTTCGAGACCGTGGCCGACCGGCCCGGCACCCGCATCGGACAGCTGGACGTCCTCACCGCGGACGAGCGGACCGCCGAGGCCGCCCGGCAGCCGGTGACGCAGGACGTGCCGCCCACCCTGGTCCACGAACTGCTGGAGCAGTGGGCGGCCGGCACCCCGGACGCCACCGCGGTGGTCTTCCGAGGCGTCCGCACCACCTACGCCGAACTCGACGAGCGCGCCAACCGGCTCGCCCACCTGCTCGCCGCCCGCGGCATCGGCCCCGAACGGATCGTGGCCATCGCGCTGCCGAGGTCCACGGACGTCCTGGTCGCCATGTTCGCGGCGCTGAAGGCGGGAGCGGCGTTCCTCTCGGTCGACCCCGACTACCCGGCGGACCGCATCGAGTACATGCTGGGCGACGCGGACCCGGCCCTGCTGATCACCGACCGCGACGTACAGCGCCGCTGGTCGCGGTGGTCGAGGGGCGAGGCCGTCGACACCGGCTCCCTGGAACTGCTGGTCCTCGACGACCCGCGGGCCGCGGCCGAGCTGGCCGGACTGCCCGCGACCGCCCCGACCCAGGGCGAGCGCACCGCACCGCTGACGCCCGCCGCACCCGCGTACGTGATCTACACGTCCGGCTCCACCGGCCGGCCCAAGGGCGTCGTCGTCCAGCACCGCAACCTGGTCAACCTGTTCCACGGCCACAAGGAGACGCTGTTCGACCCGCACACCGCGACGGCCGCCACGGCCCGCTTCCGGGTGGCGCTGACCGCCGTGTTCTCCTTCGACACCTCGTGGGACGGCGTGCTGTGGATGCTGGACGGCCACGAACTGCACCTCGTGGACGACGACACCCGCAGGGACCCCGAGGCGCTCGCGGCCTACATCGACCGTGAGGCCATCCAGTTCCTCGACCTGACCCCGTCGTTCGCCCAGCAGCTGCTGACCGCCGGGATGCTCGCCCCCGGACGGCACCACCCCGCGGTGCTGATGCTCGGCGGCGAGGCCCTCGGCCAGACGCTGTGGAGCGAACTGCGCTCCGCCCCCGGCACCGTCAGCTACAACTTCTACGGGCCCACCGAGGCCACCATCGACACCCTGTACGCGCCGCTCGCCGACAGCGAGCGCCCGCTGGTCGGCCGCCCCGTGCGCAACACCCGGACCTACGTCCTGGACGCGCACCTGCGGCCCGTGCCCGACGGGGTCACCGGCGAGCTGTACCTCGCCGGCGACCAGCTCGCCCGCGGCTACCTGCGCCGCCCGGGCCTGACGGCGGAGCGGTTCCCCGCCGACCCGTACGGCGAGCCCGGCACCCGGATGTACCGCACCGGGGACCTGGTCCGCCGCACCGGGCAGGGACAGATCGAGTACATGGGCCGGGTCGACGACCAGGTCAAGGTGCGCGGCTTCCGCATCGAACTCGGCGAGATCGAGTCGGCGCTGACCGCCCACCCGGACGTCGCGGCCGCGGCGGTCGTCGTCCGCGAGGACACGCCCGGCGTCAAGCGGCTCGTCGGCTACGCCGTCCCGGACGGCACGGCCGCACCCGACCCGGTGGAGCTGCGCGCCTTCGCCGGCCGCACCCTGCCCGAGTACATGGTCCCCGCCGCCGTCGTCGTCCTGCCCCAACTGCCGCTCACCGCCAACGGGAAGCTGGACCGCAGGGCCCTGCCCGCCCCCGACTTCACCGCCCTGGCGAGCGGCGGCGAGAGCGACGACCCCGTCGAGCGGACCCTGTGCGAGCTGTTCGCCGAGGTCCTCGGACTGCCCCGGGTCGGCGTCGAGAGCAGTTTCTTCGACCTGGGCGGCGACAGCATCGTCTCCATCCAGCTCGTCGCCAAGGCCCGCGCCGCCGGACTGGTCTTCACCCCCAAGGACGTCTTCCGCCTCAAGACGGTCGGCGCCCTCGCGGCGGTCGCCCGCACCGCGCAGGCCCCCGAACCGGAGGACCCGGACGCCGGGATCGGCGAGCTGCCGCTCACCCCGATCATCGGCTGGCTCGCCGGACACGGCGGCCCCGTCGACGGCTTCGTCCAGTCGATGCTGGTGCAGGTCCCCGCGGAACTCGGCGAGGAACCGCTGACCGGCGCGGTCCAGGTCCTCCTGGACCACCACGACGCACTGCGCATGCGGCTGGACCGCGGCGCCGGCGACGGCAGGTGGCGGCTGGAGATCCCGCAGCGCGGCTCCGTGCCGGCCGCGGAGGTGGTCCGGCGGACCGACGTCGCGGGCCTCACCGCCGAGAAGTTCGAGACCACGCTCGCCACCGAGGCAGAGGCCGCCTGGCGGCGCATCGACCCGGAGGCCGGGCGGATGCTCCAGGCCGTCTGGTTCGACGCCGGCCCCGACCGTCCCGGACGCCTGCTGCTCACCCTCCACCACCTGGTGGTCGACGGGGTGTCCTGGCGGATCCTGCTGCCCGACCTCGCCGAGGCCTGGCAGGCCCTCGCCGAAGGCGCGGAGCCCGCCCCGGCACCGGTCGGCACCTCGCTGCGGCGCTGGGCCGAGCAGCTCGTCGAGGAGGCGCGGAGCCCCCGGCGCGAGGCCGAGTTCGAGCGCTGGGACGAGACGGCCGCCGCGGAGGAACCCGTCCTCGGCAAGCGGCTGCTCGACCCGGTGAAGGACACCGCCGCACGGGCCAGGTCGCTGACCCGGACCCTGCCCGCGGACCGCACCGAGCCGCTGCTGACCAGCGTCCCGGCCGCGTTCCACGGCGGTGTCAACGACGTCCTGCTGACCGCCCTCGCGGTGGCCGTCTCGCACTGGCGGCGCAGGCGGGGCCTCGGGGACGAGGGACCCGTCCTCGTCGACCTCGAAGGCCACGGCCGCGAGGACGTCGTCGAAGGGGCCGACCTCTCCCGCACGGTCGGCTGGTTCACCACCGTCCATCCCGTACGGCTCGATCCCGGACAGCTCGACTGGGACGAGATCTGGTCGGGCGGCCCGGCCCTCGGCCGGGTCCTGAAGCGGATCAAGGAGCAGCTGCGCGCCGCGCCCGACAACGGCATCGGCCACGGCCTGCTGCGCCACCTCAACCCGCGCACCGAGCCGCTGCTCGCCGGCCGGGCCGAGCCGCAGATCGGCTTCAACTACCTGGGCCGCATGGCGACCACCGCCACCGGCGGGGACTGGACCGGCGCCCCGGAGGCCGCGGCGCTCACCGGGGCCGCCGCCGGCGACCCGGACGTACGCCTCGCGCACGCGCTGGAGATCAACGCGGTGGCGAACGACCTGCCGGGCGGTCCCGAGCTGAGCGTCACCTGGACCTGGCCCGACGGCCTGCTCGCGGAGCGGGACGTCGACGACCTGGCCGAGACCTGGTTCAGGGCCCTGGAGGCCCTGGCCGCACACGCTGTCGAACCCGAGGCCGGCGGCCACACGCCGTCGGACATGTCCCTGGTGTCGCTGTCCCAGGCGCAACTCGATCTTCTGGAAAGCAAGTGGAGGGTGTCGTAATGATCGGTACGGGGCTGGAGGACGTCCTCCCACTGTCGCCGTTGCAGGAAGGTCTGCTGTTCCACGCGCTCCTCGACGAGCAGGAACTCGACCTGTACGCCGGCCAGCTGGCCTTCGACTTCGAAGGCACGCTGGACGTCGAGGCGCTGCGCATCGCCGCCGGGGCACTGCTGCGCCGCCACGCCAATCTGCGGGCCGGCTTCGTCCACGAGGGCTTCGACAAGCCGGTGCAGATCATCCCCCGGGCGGTCGAGCTGCCCTGGGAGGAGATCGACCTCTCCGACGGCGAGGACGAGGAGGCGCGCCAGGCCGCCCTGGCGGCCGTGATGGACGCCGACCGCGTCAAGGGCTTCGACCTGACCGCGCCGCCGCTGGTCCGCTTCACCCTCGTCCGCCTCGGCGGGCAGCGCTTCCGCTTCATCCTGACCAACCACCACATCCTCCTGGACGGCTGGTCGATGGCCGTCCTGCTGCGCGAGCTGTTCACCCTCTACGTCCAGCGCGGCGACGACACGGGCCTGCCCCGCGTCACCCCCTACCGCGACTACCTCGGCTGGATCGCCGCCCAGAGCCGTGACGACGCCCTCAAGGCCTGGGCCTGCGCCCTCGAGGGCGTCGAGGAGGCGGCCCTCCTGGTCCCCGACCGCCGCGGCGCGGCCGTCGAAGCGCCGCACTACCTCGGCCACGAGCTGTCCGAGGAGCTCACCTCGGCCGTCGCCGACCTGGCGCGCCGCCACGAACTGACCGTGAACACCGTGGTCCAGGGCGCCTGGGGCATCCTGCTGGGCCGGCTCACCGGCCGCGACGACGTCGTCTTCGGCGGAACCGTCTCCGGCCGCCCGCCGGAGATCCCGGGCATGGAGAACCTCGTCGGCCTCTTCATCAACACCCTGCCCGTCCGCGTGAAGCTCGACCCCGCCCGCTCCCTCCTCGACCTGCTGCGCAACCTCCAGGACCAGCAGGCCGACCTCATGAACGCCCAGCACATCGGGCTCACCGACATCCAGGCCCTGGTCGGCGTCGGCGAACTCTTCGACACCATCACCGTCTCCGAGAACTACCCCGTGGACGCCGAGGGCTTCTCCGAGCCCGTCGAAGGCCTGCGCGTCGTCGGCGTGCACACCACCGACGACAACCACTACCCGCTGAGCCTGGCCGTGCTCCCCGGCACCCGGATGCACCTGCGCATGGGCTACCGCTCCGACCTCTTCGACCGACCAGCCGTCGAGCTGATCGCGCAGCGCCTCCAGCACATCCTGGAAGCAGTCGTCGCCGAGCCGCAGCTGCTCCTGGGCCGCCTCGACGTGCTCACCGACGCCGAGCGCGGCAGCCTCGCCGACGGCACCGCGCCCCGCCGGGTGCCCGCCGCCACCCTGCCCTCGCTCTTCGAGGCCGTCGTCGCCTCGGACCCCGGCGCGGACGCCCTCCGCTTCAAGGACACCGTCCTGACCTACGAGCGGCTCAACGCCGACGCCAACCGGCTCGCCCGGGAACTGGCCGACCGGGGCGTCGGCCCCGGCGCGTTCGTCGCGCTCGCCCTGCCCCGCTCACCGGAACTGGTCACCGCCCAGCTCGCCGTCGTCAAGGCCGGCGGCGCCTACCTGCCGGTCGACCCCGACTACCCGGCCGAGCGCATCGCCTACATCCTGGAGGACGCCGCCCCGGCGCTCCTGCTCACCGACTCCTCCGTGACCCTGCCGCAGGAGGCCGCCGCCTCCGTGGCCGCCCTGCGCCTGGACGACCCGGCGTTCGCCGCGTCCGTCGCGGCCCGCGCCGACGGCGACCTCACCGACGCCGACCGCACCGGGCCCACCGCCGCCGCAGACGCCGCGTACGTCATCTACACCTCGGGTTCGACCGGGCGTCCCAAGGGCGTCGTCGTCACCCACGCCGGTGCGTCGAGCCTGGTGGCCGCGCAGATCGAGCGGTTCGAGGTGGGTCCGGGAAGCCGGGTCCTGCAGTTCGCCTCGCCGAGCTTCGACGCGGCGTTCTGGGAGCTGGTCATGGGCCTGCTCAGCGGCGCCACCCTCGTCGTGGCCCCCGCCGAGGACCTGGCCCCCGGCGAACCCCTCGCCGCCACCGTCGAAGGCCACGGCGTCACCCACGCCACCATCCCGCCGGTCGCCCTCGCCGTGATGGACCCCCAGGACCTGCCGACCGTCTCCACCCTGGTGGTGGCGGGCGAGGCGACCTCCGGCGAACTCGTCGAGCGCTGGTCGGCCGGGCGCCGCATGGTCAACGCGTACGGGCCCACCGAGTCCACGGTCTGCGCCACCATGTCCGGCGCGCTCTCCGGCGCGGGCACCCCGCCCATAGGCACCGAGGTCACCGACACCCAGGTGTACGTCCTGGACGGCGCCCTGCGCCCGGTCCCGCCCGGTGTGGCGGGCGAGCTCTACATCGCGGGCGCCGGTCTGGCCCGCGGCTACCTGGGCCGTCCCGGCCTGACCTCCGACCGGTTCGTCGCCAACCCGTTCGGCGTGCCCGGCAGCCGCATGTACCGCTCCGGCGACGTGGTGCGCCGCACCACCGACGGCGACCTGGAATTCCTCGGCCGCGCCGACGACCAGGTCAAGGTCCGCGGCTTCCGCATCGAACTCGGCGAGATCGAGAGCGTCCTCGCCCGCCACGACGCGGTCGCGCAGGTCGCCGTCGTCGTCCGCGAGGACCGTCCCGGCGACAAGCAGATCGTCGCCTACGTGGTGCCCGCCGGCCAGGACCTGCCGCGGCCCGCAGCGCTGCGCGCCCACGTGGCGGCCGACCTGCCCGACTACATGGTGCCCGCCGCGTTCGTCACCCTCGACGTCCTGCCCGTCACCCCCAACGGCAAGCTCGACCGCAAGGCCCTGCCCGCCCCCGACCTCTCCGCGCTCGCCGCCGGACGCGCCCCGCGCACCCCGCAGGAGGAGATCCTGTGCGGCCTGTTCGCGGAGATCCTCGGCCTCCCGAGGGTCGGCATCGACGACAGCTTCTTCGACCTCGGCGGCCACTCCCTCCAGGCCACCCGCCTGGTCAGCCGCATCCGCTCCGTCTTCAACGCGGAACTCCCGCTGCGCAGCCTGTTCGAGACCGCCACCCCGGCCGGTCTGGCGACCCTGCTGCGCGAATCCGGCAGCGCCCGCCGCACCGTGCGCGCCGCCGAGCGGCCCGCCGAACTCCCGCTCTCCTTCGCCCAGCGCCGGCTCTGGTTCCTGAGCCGCTTCGAGGGCTCGGGCGCCGGATACAACATCCCCCTCGCCCTCCGGCTGACCGGCACCCTCGACCGGCAGGCCCTGGGCGCCGCCCTCGGCGACGTCACCGCCCGCCACGAGAGCCTGCGCACCGTCTTCGCCGACCGCGACGGCCGCCCGTACCAGGTGATCCTCGACGCCGACCGCGCCCGCCCCGCCCTCGACGTCCGACCAGCCACCGAGGCGGACCTCGAACAGCAGCTCACGCGGGCCGCCGCCCACGGCTTCGACCTCGCGGCCGAAACCCCTCTGAAAGCCACCCTGTTCACGCTCGGCGAGGACGAGCACGTCCTGCTCCTGCTGCTCCACCACATCGCCGGTGACGGCTGGTCCCTCGCCCCGCTCGCCCGGGACCTCTCCATCGCCTACGCCGCCCGCCTCGACGGCGAGGCCCCGGGCTGGGAACCCCTCCCCGTCCAGTACGCCGACTACGCCCTGTGGCAGCGCGAGCTGCTCGGCGACGACGGCGAGGACACCAGCGAGGGCGCCGCCCAGCTCGACCACTGGCGCACCGCGCTCGCGGACCTCCCGGAGGAGCTGAACCTCCCCACCGACCGGCCCCGGCCCGCCCAGGCCACCCTCCGCGGCGACATCGTGCCGTTCACCCTCACCCCGCAGCTGCACGCCAAGCTGTCCCAGCTCGCCCGGGACAGCCACACGAGCCTGTTCATGGTGCTCCAGGCCGGTCTCGCGGCCCTGCTCACCCGGCTCGGCGCAGGCACCGACATCCCGCTCGGCACCGCCATCGCCGGCCGGACCGACGAATCCCTGGACCAGCTCGTCGGCTTCTTCGTCAACAACCTGGTCCTGCGCACCGACACCAGCGGCGACCCCACCTTCCGCGAACTCCTCGCCCGGGTGCGGGAGACGGACCTCGCCGCCTACGCCAACCAGGACACCTCCTTCGAGCGCCTGGTCGAGGTCGTCAACCCCGGCCGGTCCCTCGCCCGCCACCCGCTGTTCCAGGTGATGCTCACCCTCCAGAACAACGAGCGCGGCGAACTCGCCCTGCCCGGCCTGCGGGTGGCCCCGTACGGCGTGCAGACCCACTCCTCCCGCTTCGACCTCGCCCTGGAACTGGGCGAGAAGCGCGGCGACGACGGCGCCCACCAGGGCATCGACGGCGTCGTCGAGTACAGCACCGACCTGTTCGACCGCGGCAGCGTGGAGAAGCTCACCAGCCGCTACGTCCGGCTGCTGGAGGCGGTCGCCGCCGACGCCGACCGGACCATCGGACGCGTCGACGTCCTCGGCCCGATCGAGCGCCACGAGCTGGTGGTGCGCTACAACGACACCGAGCACGAGGTGGCCCCCGCCACCCTGCACGCCCTCATCGAGGCGCAGGCGTCGGCCACGCCCGACGCCACGGCCGTCCTCTTCGAGGACGAGGGCCTGACCTACCGCGAACTCGACGAGCGCGCCAATCGGCTGGCCCACCGCCTCCGCCGGGAGGGTGTCGGCCCCGAGCGGACCGTCGCGGTCAGCGTGCCCCGCTCCCTCGACCTGGTGGTCGCCCTGGTCGCCGTGCTCAAGGCCGGCGGCGCCTACCTGCCGGTCGACCCCGACTACCCGGCCGAGCGCATCGCCTACGTCCTCGGCCACGCCGCCCCCGCCCTGCTGCTCACCGCCTCCGGAGCCGGCCTCCCCGACACCGGCACCCTGCCGCGCCTGGTCCTTGACGACGAGACCCTGCGCGCCGAGATCGCGGGCCTGCCCGCCACGGCCCCGCAGGTGACCGTGGAGCCCAAGTCCCCCGCGTACGTCATCTACACCTCGGGCTCCACCGGCCGCCCCAAGGGCGTGCTCGTCCCGCACGCCGGCATCGTCAACCGGCTCCAGTGGATGCAGCACGAGTACGGGCTCACCGCGGACGACCGCGTGCTCCAGAAGACCCCCGCCGGGTTCGACGTCTCGGTGTGGGAGTTCTTCTGGCCGCTGATCACCGGCGCCACCCTGGTCGTCGCCCGGCCCGAGGGCCACCGCGACCCCGCCTACCTGGCCGCGCTGATCCGCGACGCGGCGATCACCACCGTGCACTTCGTGCCGTCGATGCTCCAGGCGTTCCTCGCCGAGCCGGCCGCCTCCGGCAGCGGGGCGTCGCTGCGCCGCGTGATCTGCAGCGGCGAGGCACTCCCCGTCGAGCTGCGGACCCGCTTCTTCGAGCTCGTCGACAGCGAACTGCACAACCTGTACGGCCCCACCGAAGCCTCCGTCGACGTGACCGCCTGGGCCTGCGCGCCCGACGGGGAACGGCGTACGGTGCCCATCGGCCGCCCCGTCTGGAACACCCAGGTGTACGTCCTCGACGAGCGGCTGCGCCCCGTGCCGCACGGCGTCCAGGGCGAGCTCTACCTCGCCGGACACCAGCTCGCCCGCGGCTACCTGGGCCGCCCGGACCTCACCTCCGACCGGTTCGTGGCCAACCCGTTCGGCGAGCCGGGCGAGCGGATGTACCGCACCGGCGACCTGGTCCGCTGGGCCTCCGACGGCGCACTCGAATACCTGGGCCGCACCGACCACCAGGTCAAGCTCCGCGGTTTCCGCATCGAGCTCGGTGAGATCGAGTCGGTCCTCGCCGCCCACGACGGCGTCGACCACGCCGTGGTGCTGCTGCGCGAGGACCAGCCCGGCGACCAGCGGCTCGTCGGCTACGTGGTGACCGGCGCCGGGGCCACGCCCGACCCGCAGGCGCTGGGGGCCCACGCGGCAGGCGCGCTCCCGGAGTTCATGGTGCCCTCGGCGTTCGTGTTCCTGGACGAGCTGCCGCTGTCCCCCAACGGCAAGCTGGACCGCAAGGCCCTGCCGGCGCCCCGGCACGCGGACGCGGCCGCCGGCCGGGCCCCGCGCACCCCGCAGGAGGCCACCCTCTGCCGCCTGTTCGCGGAGGTGCTCGGCATCCCGCGGCCCGGAGTCGACAGCAGCTTCTTCGAGCTCGGCGGCCACTCCCTGCTCGGCACCCGGCTGATCAGCCGGATCCGCACCGAGCTCGGCGCCGAACTCCCCGTGCGGACCCTCTTCGAACAGCCCACCCCCGCGGGTCTGGCCGGCCTGCTGGAGCAGGCCGCCGCGGCCCGTCCGGCACTGGTCCCGATGGAGCGGCCCGAGCCGCTGCCCGTCTCCTACGCCCAGCAGCGGCTGTGGTTCCTCGGGCGCCTCGACGGTCCCGGCGCCACGTACAACCTGCCGCTGGCGCTGCGGCTGACCGGTGAGCTGGACGCGGACGCGCTGCGCGCCGCGCTCGGCGACGTCGTCGCCCGTCACGAGAGCCTGCGCACCGTCTTCCGCGAGGTGGCCGGCACCCCCGTCCAGATCGTGCTCGACGCGGCGGCCCACGCCCCCGCGCTGCCGGTCACCGCCACCACCGAGGAGGCCCTGCCCGCCGCCCTCGCGCGGGCCGCCGCCACCGGCTTCGACCTGGAGCACGAGATCCCGCTGCGGGCGACGCTGTTCGCGCTGGGCGCGCGGGAGCACGTCCTGCAACTGGTGGTGCACCACATCGCCGCCGACGGCGGCTCGCTGGCCCCGCTGGCCCGGGACCTGTCACAGGCCTACGAGGCGCGCCGGTCGGGCACCGCACCGCGGTGGGAGCCGCTGCCGGTGCAGTACGCGGACTACGCGCTGTGGCAGCGCGGACTCCTCGGCGACGAGACCGACCCCACCAGCGTGATCTCCCAGCAGCTGGCCTACTGGAAGTGGGTGCTCGCCGGGATCCCGGAGGAACTGCGGCTGCCGGCCGACCGGCCCCGCCCGGCGCGCCCCAGCTACCGCGGCGACGTCGTCCCCTTCGCCTTCGACGCCGACGTGCACGCCGCCCTCACCGCAGTCGCCCGCGACAACGGGGCGAGCCTCTTCATGGTGCTCCAGGCCGCCCTCGCCTCCTTCCTGACGGCGCTGGGTGCGGGGACGGACGTGCCGGTGGGTACGCCGGTCGCCGGTCGTACGGACGAGGCGCTGGAGGACCTGGTGGGGTTCTTCGTGAACACGCTGGTGCTGCGGACGGACGTGTCGGGCAATCCGACGTTCCGTGAGCTGGTGGCGCGGGTGCGGGAGACGGACCTGGCGGCGTACGCGCACCAGGACGTGCCGTTCGAGCGGCTGGTCGACCTGATCAGCCCGGAGCGTTCGCTGGCCCGCCACCCCCTCTTCCAGGTCATGCTCACCCTCCAGAACAACCGGGCGGCCGAGCTCGACCTCGCGGGCCTCTCCGCCCGCGCCGAGGACACCGACCTCGGCGCCGCCAAGTTCGACCTGGCGGTCAGCTTCGGCGAGCAGTGGGACGAGGAGGGCCGGCCGGCCGGGCTCGGCGGCTTCATCGACTACAGCACCGACCTCTTCGACCACGAGACCGTCGAATCGCTCGTCGGACGGCTGGGCGACTGGCTGAAGGCCGTGTCCCGGGCCCCCGAAGCCCGGGTCTCCGAGGTGTCCCTGCTCTCCGACACCGAGCGCCTGCGGGTGCTGGGGGAGTGGAACGCGACGGCCCGTGCGGTGCCGTCGGGTCCGCTCGGCGCGCTGTTCTCGGCGCAGGCGGCGAAGACCCCGGACGCGCTCGCGGTCGTTTCCGAGGAGGTGGAGCTGTCCTTCGGTGAGCTGGAGGCGCGGGCGAACCGTCTGGCGCACCGGCTGGTCGCCGAGGGTGTGGGGCCGGAGAAGGTGGTGGCGCTGGTGCTGCCGCGGTCCGTGGACCTGGTGGTGGCCCAGCTGGCCGTGGTCAAGGCGGGCGGCGCGTTCCTCCCGGTGGACCCGGCCCACCCCGCCGACCGGATCGCCTACATGCTCGCCGACGCCGCACCCGTGCTGGTCGTCGACGACGCGTGGCTCGCGGCGGCGGACCTCACCGGGCTGCCGGACACCGCTCCGCAGACCCGGGTGGACCTCGCCCACCCCGCGTACGTGATCTACACCTCGGGCTCGACGGGCCGTCCCAAGGGCGTCGTCGTCTCCCACGCGGGCCTCGGCAATCTGGCCGCGGCGCAGATCGAGCGGTTCGCGGTCACGCCCGCCAGCAGGGTCCTGCAGTTCGCCTCGCCGAGCTTCGACGCGTCGGTGTCCGAGCTGCTGATGGCGTGGCTGGCGGGTGCGGCGGTGGTGATCGCGAGTGCTGACCGGCTGCGTCCGGGCCCCGAGCTGGCGGGCGTGATCGAGCGTCTGGGTGTCACCCACGCGACGATCCCGCCGGTGGCGCTGGCCGCGATGGAGGACATCGAACTGCCCGGCGTGAAGTCCCTCGTCGTGGCCGGTGAGGCCGTGTCGGCGGCGGTGGTGGACCGCTGGTCGGCGGGCCGCCGGATGGTCAACGCGTACGGTCCGACGGAGACCACGGTCTGCGCGACGATGTCGCGGCCGCTGGCCCCGGGTGGCGGTGTGCCCTGCATCGGCGGTCCGATCGCCAACACGCGGGTGTTCGTCCTGGACGAGTGGCTGCGGCCGGTGGTCCCGGGTGTGGTCGGGGAGCTGTATGTGGCGGGTGCGGGTCTGGCCCGTGGTTATCTGGGCCGGCCGGGGCTGACCTCGGAGCGGTTCGTGGCGAACCCGTACGGCGCTCCGGGTGAGCGCATGTACCGCACGGGCGACCTGGCGCGCTGGAACCGGGGCGGTGAGCTGGAGTACGCGGGCCGGGTCGACGACCAGGTCAAGCTGCGCGGCTTCCGCATCGAGCTCGGCGAGGTCGAGGCGGCGCTGACCGCCCACGAGCTGGTCTCGCAGGCCGCCGTCGTGGTCCGCGAGGACACCCCCGGCGCCAAGCGCCTCGTCGGCTACGTGGTGGCCACGGGCGACGTCAGCGCCACCGGACTGCGGTCGCTGGTCGGTGACGTGCTCCCGGACTACATGGTCCCCGCGGCCGTGGTGGTGCTCGACCGGCTGCCGCTGACGGTTCACGGAAAGCTCGACCGGCGCGCCCTGCCCGCCCCCGACTACGGCACGGCCGCGTTCTCGGGCCGTGCTCCGCGCACCCCGCAGGAGCAGATCCTGTGCGACCTGTTCACCCAGGTCCTCGGCGTGCGCGTGCCCGGCGTCGAGAGCAGCTTCTTCGACCTCGGCGGCCACTCCCTGCTCGCGACCCGACTGGTCAGCCTCGTGCGCGCCGTGTTCGACGTCGAGCTCCCCGTACGCGCCCTGTTCGAGGCGCCGACCGTCGCCGCCCTCGCCGGGCTGCTGGACGGCGCCGACCGGGCCCGTACCGCGCTCAGGCCCGTCGAGCGGCCGGAGGTCGTGCCGCTCTCCTTCGCCCAGCGCCGCCTGTGGTTCCTGAACCGCTTCGAAGGCGCCAACGCGACCTACAACATCCCGCTGGCCCTGCGGCTGGACGGCGACCTGGACCACACCGCGCTCACCGCGGCCCTCGCCGACCTCGTCGGCCGGCACGAGGCCCTGCGCACGCTGTTCCCGGAGACCGACGGAACGCCGCGCCAGCAGATCCTCGCCGCCGAGGCCTCGGTCCCGGTTCCGGCCGTGGTCGAGGTGGGCGAGAAGGAGCTGCCCGAGGCGCTCTCCGCGGCCGCCGGTTACGCGTTCGACCTGTCGGCCGAACTGCCCCTGCGCGTCACCGTCTTCCAGACGGCCGCCGACCGGCACGTCCTGCTGCTCGTCGTCCACCACATCGCGGCGGACGGCTGGTCGCTCACCCCGCTGGCCCGCGACCTCTCGCAGGCCTACGCGGCACGCCGGTCGGGCGCCGCACCGCACTGGGAGCCGCTGCCGGTGCAGTACGCCGACTACACGCTCTGGCAGCGTGAGGTGCTCGGCGACGAGGACGACCCGGGCAGCCCGATCTCGCAGCAGCTGCGCTACTGGCAGGACACCCTGGCCGGGATACCCGAGGAACTGCCGCTGCCGCTCGACCGGCCCCGCCCGGCCCGCGCGAGCAACCTCGGCGACGTGGTCCCGTTCACGGTCGACGCCGCACTGCACGGTCGGCTCACCGCCCTGGCCCGCACCACCGGGACCAGCATGTTCATGGTCATGCAGGCGGCGACCGCGGCCCTGCTGCGCAAGCTGGGCTCCGGTACGGACATCCCGATCGGCACCCCCGTCGCGGGCCGCACCGACGCGGCGCTCGACGACCTGATCGGGTTCTTCGTCAACACCCTGGTGCTGCGCACCGACACCTCGGGCGCACCCACCTTCCCGGAGCTGCTGGCCCGGGTCCGCGAGACCGACCTGGCGGCCTACGCCCACCAGGACGTTCCGTTCGAGCGGCTGGTGGAGGTCATCAACCCCGAGCGCTCCACGGCCCGCCACCCGCTGTTCCAGGTCAACCTGACCTTCCACAACACGGCCTCCGCCGAGCCCGGCCCGGTGCTCCCCGGCCTCACCGCGGGCGCCCAGGAGATCGACCACACCGTCGCCAAGTACGACCTGTCGCTCAGCCTCACCGAGCGGCACTCCGCCGACGGCGCGGCGGCCGGGATCGACGGCGGCGTGGAGTTCGCCACCGAGCTGTTCGACCGGGAGACCGTCGAACTCCTCGCCGCACGCCTGGGCCGGCTGCTCGCGCAGTGGGCCGAGGACCCGGAACTGACCCTCGACGACATCGACGTCCTCGAAGGAGCCGAGTGGGAAAGGGCCCTGGCGGCCCCGGAGACCATCGGGGACGCCTCCCCCGCCCGGACCCTGGTGTCGGTGTTCGAGGAGCGGGTGGGGCAGGCTCCGGACGCGGTGGCGTTGTCGTTCGGTGACGTGTCGTTGTCGTACGGGGAGCTGAACGCGCGGGCGAACCGGCTGGCGCGGTTGCTGGTGGCGCGGGGTGCGGGTCCCGAGGGTTTCGTGGGGCTGGCGCTGCCGCGCGGGGTGGACCTGATCGTGGGTCTGCTGGCGGTGGTGAAGTCGGGTGCGGCGTATGTGCCGATGGACCCGGACTATCCGGCGGACCGGATCGCGTACATGGTCGCGGACGCCTCGCCGGCGCTGGTGGTGACGGTCGGCTCGGTCGACGTGCCGACCGGGGACGTGCCGCTGCTGCTCCTCGACGACCCCTCCGTGGCCGCGGAGCTCGCCGCCGCGGACGACACCGACCTGTCGGTCCCGGTCTCGGGCGGCCACGCGGCGTACGTCATCTACACCTCGGGTTCGACCGGCCGCCCCAAGGGCGTCGTCGTCACGCACACCAACGTCGTGCGGCTGTTCTCGCAGACCGAGCGGTGGTTCGAGTTCGGTGCCGGTGACGTGTGGACGCTGTTCCACTCGTACGCGTTCGACTTCTCGGTGTGGGAGATCTGGGGTCCGCTGCTGTACGGCGGGCGTCTGGTGGTCGTGCCGTTCGAGGTGTCGCGTTCGCCGGAGGAGTTCGTGCGGCTGCTGGCCGCGGAGCGGGTGACGGTGCTGAACCAGACGCCGTCGGCGTTCCACCAGCTGATGCAGGCCGAGAAGGACGCCGAGGGTCTGGGCGAACTGGCCCTGCGATACGTCGTGTTCGGTGGCGAGGCGCTCGACCTGTGGCGCCTGGGCGAGTGGTACGCCCGGCACGCGGACGACGCTCCCGTCCTGGTCAACATGTACGGCATCACCGAGACCACCGTCCACGTCACCCACCTCGCCCTCGACGCCGCCACCGCGGCCACCGCCAACGGCAGCACCATCGGCGGCCCGATCCCCGACCTCCGCGTCCGGGTCCTCGACGAGCGGCTGAAGCCGGTCCCCGTCGGCGCCGTCGGCGAGATGTACGTGGCGGGCGCGGGCCTGGCCCGCGGCTACCTGGGCCGCCCGGACCTGACCGCCGGCCGGTTCGTCGCCGACCCGTACGGAGCCCCCGGCACCCGCCTGTACCGGTCGGGTGACCTCGCCCGCTGGAACCGGGACGGCGAGCTGGAGTACGTCGGCCGCGCCGACCAGCAGGTCAAGATCCGCGGCTTCCGCATCGAACTCGGCGAGATCGAGGCGGCCCTCCAGTCCCACCCCGACGTGGCCCAGGCAGCCGTCGCCGTCCGCGAGGACCGCCCCGGCGACAAGAAGCTCGCCGGCTACCTGGTGCCGCGGGCCGGGACGGCCGCGCCCACGGCCGCGGCGCTGCGCGAACACCTGGGAGCCGTGCTCCCGTCGTACATGGTGCCCGCCGCGTTCGTCGCCCTGGACGCCCTGCCGCTGACCGCCAACGGCAAGCTCGACCGCAAGGCCCTGCCCGCCCCCGAGGCCGCCGTGACAGCCGGCCGGGCGCCGCGCACCCCCGTCGAGGAGCAGCTGTGCGCGCTCTTCGCCGAGGTCCTCGGCCTGCCGCAGGTCGGCGCGGACGACGGGTTCTTCGACCTGGGCGGCGACAGCATCGTCTCCATCCAGCTCGTCTCCCGGGCCCGCAAGGCCGGACTCCTCTTCACCCCGCGCGACGTCTTCGAGCACAAGACGGTGGAAGCCCTCGCGGCCGTCGCCGGAACCGTGGCCGAAGCGGTGCGCGAGAGCGAGGACGCCGGCATCGGCGAGGTCCCGCCCACCCCGATCATCCGCTGGCTCGCCGAACAGGGCGGCCCCGTCGACCGGTTCAACCAGTCGATGCTGATCCAGGTCCCGGCCGGCGCCGACGAGGAGCGGCTGCTGCGCGCCGTGCAGGCCGTACTCGACCGGCACGACGCCCTGCGGATGCGGCTCGGCCGCACCGAGGCCGGCTGGACGCTGACCGTGCCCGGACGGGGTGCCGTCACGGCCCGGTCCGTGGTCACCCGGGTACCGCTGACCGCCGACGACGCCCATGGGGTGGCCGAGGCCGTCGGCGAGCACGCGGAGGCGGCCTGGGACCGGCTCGCGCCCGAGGACGGCGTGATGGTGCAGGCGGTCTGGTTCGACGCCGGCCCCGACCGCCCCGGACGGCTGCTGCTCGTCGCCCACCACCTGGTGGTCGACGGGGTGTCCTGGCGGATCCTGCTGCCCGACCTCGCCGAGGCCTGGCAGCGCGCCGGAGACGGCGCCGTCCCCGCCCTCGACCCGGTCCCGACCTCGTTCAGGACCTGGGCGAACCGCCTCGTCGAGGAGGCCAGGCGGCCCGAACGGGTCGAGGAGCTGGCCCTGTGGACCGGTGTCCTCGGCAAGCCGGAGGCGCCGCTCGGCGGCAGGCCGCTCGACCCCGCCGTCGACACCCGCGGCACCGCCCGCACGCTCACCCTGGCCCTGGAGCCCGAGCACACCGCGCCGCTGCTCACCACGGTCGCCGCCGCGTTCCACGCCACCGCCAACGACGTGCTGCTCACCGGCTTCGCCCTGGCGGCAGCCGAATGGCAGCGCGGCCTCGGCCGGACCGCCGACGGCGTCCTGATCGACCTGGAGGGACACGGCCGCGAGGACATCGTCGAGGGGGCCGACCTCTCCCGGACCGTGGGCTGGTTCACCAGCCTCTACCCGGTCCGGCTGACCACGGGCCGCCAGGACTGGGACAACCTCTCCGGAGCCCGCCTCGGCGAAGCCCTCAAGCAGGTCAAGGAACAGCTGCGGAAGGTCCCCGACAACGGCATCGGCCACGGCCTGCTGCGCTACCTCAACCCGCGCACCGAGACCGTGCTGGCCGCCCACGCCCACCCCCAGATCGGCTTCAACTACCTGGGCCGGATGGGCGGTTCCCAGACGGCCGCGGAAGGTCCCGCGAGCCGGGACTGGGAAGCGGCCCCCGAGTCCGGCGGACTGGGCGGCGGCGCCGACGACGCGATGCCGCTGCCGCACCCGCTGGAGGTCAACTCGCTCACCCAGGACGGCCCCGACGGGCCCCGGCTGGTGGCCACCTGGACGTGGGCGGACGGGCTGCTGACCGAGGAACAGGTACGCGCCCTTGCCGAGGGCTGGCTGCGCATGCTGCGCGCCCTCGCCGAACACGCCGGCAGCCCGGCCGCCGGCGGCTACACCCCGTCCGACCTGCCGCTGGTCTCGCTGAACCAGCACGAGATCGACGGCCTCGAGGACTTTGACGACGAGTGGGAGATCTGATGACGACCAAGCCGGGGCTCGAAGACGTCCTGCCGCTTTCCCCCCTCCAGGAAGGGCTGCTCTTCCACGCCCTGCTCGACGAGCAGGGACTGGACATCTACACCGTCCAGCTGGTCCTCGAACTGGCCGGGCGGGTCGACGGGGACGTGCTGCACGCGGCCGTCGCGAAACTCGTCGAACGGCACACCACCCTGCGCACCGGATTCCGCCACGAGGGCCTCGAGCGCCCCGTGCAGGTCGTCCGGCGCCGGGTGCCCGTGCCCTACGCCGAGGTCGACCTGACCGGGGTCGCCCCCGACGGGCGCGCCGCCGAGCTGGAGCGGGTGATGGCCGAGGACCGCGCCCGCAAGTTCGACCTCGCCCGCCCGCCGCTGGTCCGCTTCACCCTCGTCCGGCTCGGCGAGCACGAGCACCGGCTGCTGGTGAGCAACCACCACATCCTGCTCGACGGCTGGTCCACGCCGCTGATGGTGAGCGAGCTGCTCACCCTGTACAAGGAGCGCGGCGACGACACCGCGCTGCCCCGGGTCACCCCGTACCGCGAGTACCTGGCCTGGGTGGCCCGGCAGGACCGGGCGGAGGGCGAACGGGCCTGGCGCGACGTCCTCGAAGGAGCCGGCGAGCCCACCCTCCTGGCGCCCGAGGACCCGGCCCGCAAGCCGATTCGGCCGCGGCACCACACCCTGGACCTGCCGGAGGACTTCACCGGCGAGCTCATGGCCCAGGCCCGCAGGCACGGACTGACCGTGAACACCCTGCTCCAGGGCGCCTGGGGGATCCTGCTGGGCCGCCTCACCGGCCGCGACGACGTCGTCTTCGGCGGAACCGTCTCCGGCCGCCCGCCGGAGGTCCCCGGCATCGAGAACATGATCGGCCTGTTCATCAACACCCTCCCGGTCCGGGTCCGGCTCGACCCCGCCGAGTCCCTCATCGGGCTGCTCGCCCGGCACCAGAAGCAGCAGGCCGGGCTGATGAACCACCAGCACCTCAGCCTGTCCGACGTACAACAGCTCGGCGGCTGGAAGGACGGCATCGGCGAGCTCTTCGACACGCTCACCGTCACCGAGAACTACCCCGTCGACCCCTCCGCGCTCGCCGAGGAGAAGACCGACCCGGACGCGATGCGGGTGGTCGGCCTCGACGGACAGGACGCCAACCACTACCCGTTCAGCCTGGCCGCGGTCCCCGGACCCCGGCTGCACCTGCGGCTGAGCTACCGCCCCGACCTGTTCACGCAGGAGACGGTCGCCGCGCTCGGCACCCGCCTGGAAGACCTGCTGCGCCTGGTCGTCGAGGACCCGGAGCGTCCCGTGGGACGGCTGGACGTCCTCACCGGCCCGGAGCGCGAGGCCATCGCCGGATGGTCGGCCGGACGCACCGCGCCCGCCGGCCGGACCCTGCCCGAGCTGTTCGAGGCGCGGGCCGCCGCGGCACCCGCCGCGACCGCGGTCGCCGCGGAGGGCGGCGAACTGAGCTATGCGGAACTGGGCGCCCGCGCCAACCGGCTGGCCCGCGAGCTCGTGGCACGGGGCATCGGACCGGAGCAGGTGGTGGCGCTGCTGCTGCCCAAGTCCGTGGAGATCGTGGTGGCCCGCCTCGCCGTCCTCAAAGCGGGCGGCGCCTACCTGCCGGTCGACCCCGCCTACCCGGCCGACCGGATCGCGTACATGCTCCAGGACGCGGCCCCCGCGCTCGTGGTCACCCTCACCGGGACCGACGTCCCGGCCTCCGGCGCCCCGGTGCTCCTGCTCGACGAGCCCGCCGTCACCGCGGCCGTCGCCGGCCGCCCGGAGGGCGACCTCACCGACGCCGAGCGCACCGCGCCGCTCGACGCGCGCCACCCCGCCTACGTCATCTACACCTCCGGATCGACCGGCCGCCCCAAGGGCGTGGTGGTCCCCCACACGGGACTGGCCGCGTTCGCCGAGGCCTGCGCCGAGGGCTTCGCCGTCGACGCCGACAGCCGGGTGCTGCAGTTCTCCTCGCCCAGCTTCGACGCCTCCGTACTGGAGCTGTGCATGAGCCTCACGGCCGGGGCCGCCCTGGTCGTCCCGCCGGCCGGCCCGCTCGCCGACGAGGCGCTCGCCGAGGCCCTGGCCGAGTGGGGGGTCACCCACGCCCTGATCCCGCCCGCCGCGCTCGCCACCGTGCCGGAGAGCGACCTGCCCCTGTTCCGCTCCCTGGTCGTCGGCGGCGACGCCACCGGCCCCGAGCTGGTCACCCGCTGGTCGCGGGGCCGCCGGATGGTCAACGCGTACGGCCCCACGGAAGCCACGGTCGCCGCCACCTTCAGCGACCCCCTGGCGGCGGGACCCGGCGCCCCGCCGATCGGACGGCCGCTGCCCGGCACCACCCTCCACGTGCTCGGCACCACCCTGCGCCCGGTCCCGCCCGGCGTGCCGGGCGAACTGTACGTCGCGGGGGCCGGCGTGGCCCGCGGCTACCTCGGGCGCCCCGGACTGACCGCCGAACGGTTCGTCGCCGACCCCTTCGGCGAGCCCGGCCGGCGGATGTACCGCACCGGCGACCTGGTGCGCTGGACCGAGGACGGCCAGCTGGAGTACCTGGGCCGCGCCGACGACCAGATCAAGCTCCGCGGCTTCCGCATCGAACTCGGCGAGATCGAGTCCGTCCTGGCGGCCCGCGAGGGCGTCGCGCGGGCGGTCGTCGTGGTCCGCGACGGCGCCGACGGCACCCCCCGGCTGCTCGGCTACGCGGTCCCCGAGGGCCCCGCCCGGCCGGACCCGGCCGAGCTCCGCGCCGAACTGGCCGGACTGCTGCCCGACTACATGGTGCCCGCCGCGATCGTCGTCCTGGACGAACTGCCCCTCACCCCGAACGGCAAGCTCGACCGCAAGAACCTGCCAGATCCCGAAGTCACCGCCGTCGGCGGCACGGGCGCGCCCCGCACCCCGCAGGAAGAGGTCCTGTGCGGCCTGTTCGCGGAGGTCCTGTCGGTGCCCAGGGCCGGCATCGACGACAACTTCTTCGACCTCGGGGGCCACTCCCTGCTCGCCACCCGGCTCATCAGCCGGGTCAGGGCCGCCTTCGGCGTCCGGCTGTCCGTCCGCAGCCTGCTGGAGAACCCCACGGTGGCGGGCCTGGCCGCCGAACTGGCCGCCGGGGAGGAGGACCACGACCCGTTCGACGTCCTGCTGCCCCTGCGCCGGCACGGCGCCAAGCCGCCCCTGTTCTGCATCCACCCGGGCGCCGGCATCAGCTGGGGCTACTCCGGCCTGATGCGCCACATCGGCCCCGACCGCCCGCTGTACGGCCTCCAGGCCCGGGGTCTGGCCGGAGACGCCGACCTGCCCTCCTCCATCGAGGAGATGGCCGAGGACTACCTGGACGAGATCCGCAAGGTCCAGCCGCAGGGCCCCTACCACCTGGCGGGCTGGTCGCTGGGCGGCATCCTCGGACACATGATCGCCACCCGGCTCGAGGCGGCGGGCGAGACCGTGGCGCTGCTCGCGATCCTGGACACCGACCCGCACATCCGTTCCGAGGAGCACGCCGACCTGAGCTACGACGCCCAGGACGTGCTCACCACCCTGCTCGACCTCGGCGGGCACGACCACTCCCGGTGGCCCCGGCCGCTGGTGTACGCGGACGTCATGGAGGCACTGCGCGGCGGGGACAGCGCGCTGGCCGGGCTGGAGGAGCACCGCGTCGAGGCGCTGGCCAGGGTTGGCACCAACATGTCACAGCGCATCATCCACCCGTATTCGCCGGGCAAGCTGGGTGTACTGCGGGCCGATGTGCTCGTGACCGTTGCAGGCCGCGACCACGAGGACCCCGGAGCGATGGTGGACGCCTGGCGTCCCTACGTGACGGGCCGGCTCGACTCGCAGGTGATCGACTGCGGTCACAACGAGCTCACCCAGCCGGGACCGATCGCACAGATCGGGCAGGCGCTGGCCGCCCGCTTCCGCGAGCGCAGGTAACTCCGCCGTACCGCAGCCTCCGTTGCCGCCATCCCGTACGACGCTGGAGAGAACGCAGTGACCACAGCAACACAGAGCCCGGTGCGCGAGGTCGAGGGAGCGGAGCTGGACTCCTTCGACCTCACCGACCCGCGCACCTACCAGGAGACCGACATCCACGCCATGTGGCGGCGGTTCCGTGCCGAACGGCCGGTCCACCGCCACCCGGAGACCGAGGCGGGCCCGGCGTTCTGGGTCCTCTCCCGGTACGCGGACGTGATGGCGGTCTACAAGGACGACGACCGGTTCACCTCGGAGCAGGGCAACGTCCTGGCCACGCTGCTGTACGGGAGCGACTCGGCGGCGGGCAAGATGCTCGCCGTCACGGACGGCCCGCGCCACGCGGCCATCCGCAAGCTGATGCTGAAGTCCTTCTCGCCGCGCGCCCTCTCGCACATCTCGGAGCAGGTGGTCCGGCGCACCCGCCGGCTGCTCGCCGAGGCGGTCGAGCGGGGCGAGGCGGACTTCGCCAAGGACGTGGCGGAGCACATCCCGATCAGCACCATCTGCGACCTGCTCGGCGTGCCCGAGTCCGACCGGGGGTTCCTGCTCGGCCTCAACAAGCAGGCCCTCAGCTCGGACAGCGCCGAGCAGACGGCGCAGGACGCCTGGCTGGCCCGCAACGAGATCCTGATGTACTTCTCCGAGCTGGCCGAGGCCCGCCGGGCCCGCCCGGTGGACGACATCATCAGCGTCCTGGCGACCGGCGAGGTCCAGGGCGAGCCGCTGTCCGAGGACGAGATCGTCCTCAACTGCTACAGCCTCATCCTCGGCGGCGACGAGACCAGCCGGCTGTCGATGATCGGCAGCCTGGTGGCGCTCATGGAGCACCCGGAGCAGTGGCGGCGGCTGCGGCAGCGCGAGGTCACGGTGGAGAGCGCCGTCGAGGAGGTGCTGCGCTGGACGAGCCCGGCGATGCACTTCGGCCGGCGGGCGCTGACCGATGTGGAGATCGGCGGCGAGACCATCGCCGAGGGCGACATCGTGACGCTGTGGAACACGTCGGCCAACCGCGACGGGAGCGTCTTCGAGAATCCCGAGTCCTTCGATCTCGGACGCACCCCGAACAAGCACACGTCCTTCGGATACGGACCGCATTTCTGCCTCGGCGCCTATCTGGGCCGGGTCGAGATCAACGCAATGCTGGACGCACTGCGGACAGCCGTCGCGCACGTCGAAAGGACGGGTCCGGTCGAGCCGGTCTTCTCCAACTTCCTCAACGGTCTCGGAAGGCTTCCGGTGCGGTTCGAACCAGACGCCCAGGGCATGGGTCAATGGCGGTGAAAATCGTCAACTATGCTCGGCGTGAACCGAGTTCGAGTTGCGGGAGGAAATATGGGATCCGAGGGCCGGCAGGTAATTCAGGACACCGTGACGGGAAACCGGACACCTCTTTCGGACAGCGTTCCCGTATCCCGCTGGGAACGCGTGGCCGGCTGGGGCGCGGCCGCCGGAGCCCTGGCCTACGGGCTGCCGCACGCCTGGTGGGGACTGGGCTTCATGTACGGGTACCCCGGTTCCCCGGACACCATTCCGGACGTGGCCTGGCAGCGGGCCGTCGGATTCTGGGGAATGGGACTGCTTTCGGTCGGCGCCGCCGTATTCGCCCTCGCACTGTTCCAGCCGTGGGGCCGCAGGTTTCCCCGCTGGCTGCTGCTCATTCCCGCCTGGCCGGCCGGAATGGGACTCGCACTGTGGGGTCTCGGCTACGCGTACTTGAGGTTCTTCATCGCCACCGGCCGGGTCGAGCCCAGCGCCGAGGTGGCAAAGGCGACCAGCCTTTGGAACTACTACTGGTATCCCGTCTTCCTGATCTGGGGGGTCTCGCTCGTCTTCGCGGCCTACAACCTCCAGCGCAGGCCGCGGGCGCCCAGGACCAACTGACACGGCTCGGTTCGAGCCCGAGGCTTTCCCCGGTGAGGTGGGACAGGTGACAAACGCCATCGAGGCCGAAGGCCTCGTCAAGAACTACAAGACGCACCAGGCACTGGGCGGTGTGGACCTCGCGGTGCCGGAGGGCACCGTGCTCGGCCTGCTCGGTCCCAACGGCGCGGGCAAGACGACCACCGTCCGCATCCTCACCACCCTCCTCCAGCCCGACGCCGGCTCGGCGCGGGTCGCCGGGTACGACGCGGTGCGCAAGCCCAAGGAGGTGCGCCGCCGGATCGGCCTCACCGGCCAGTACGCCGCCCTCGACGAGCGCCTCACCGGCCGGGAGAACCTGCATCTGATCGGCACCCTGCTCCACCTGGGCCGTCGCAACGTACGGGCCAGGGCCGACGAGCTGCTGGAGCGCTTCGCGCTCACCGACGCCGCCGGCCGGGTCGTGCGCACCTACTCCGGGGGCATGCGCCGCCGGCTCGACCTCGCCGCGAGCCTCCTGGTCGACCCGCCGGTCCTCTTCCTCGACGAACCCACCACCGGCCTGGACCCCACCAGCCGCATCATGCTCTGGGGAATGATCAAGGAGCAGGTCGACCGCGGTGTCACCGTGCTGCTGACCACCCAGTACCTGGAAGAGGCCGACATGCTGGCCGACCGGATCGTCGTCATCGACGCCGGCAAGGTGATCGCCGAGGGCACCGCGGACGAGCTCAAGCTGAAGGTCGGCGGCGAGCGCCTGGAGGTGGCCCCCGCGGACGCCGCGAACACCGCGCTGATCGTGTCGGCCCTCGCGGCGGGCAGTGTCTCCCCGCCGGTCGTCGGCGACGACGGCCGCACCGTCTCCGTCCCGCTGACCGGCGGCATGGGCGACATCACCTCCGCCGCCGGAGCCGTGGAGGCACTCGGCATCGACATCGCGGAGTTCGCCGTCCGGCGGCCTTCGCTCGACGACGTCTTCGTGACGCTGACGGGCCAGACGGCCGACAGGGAGAAGCAGACCGCATGATCGAGGCACTCAGCGACACCAGGGCGCTGGTGGGCCGGCACTTCCGGCACATCTTCCGCATCCCCGAGCAGCTGCTCAGCGTCACCGTGATGCCGATCGCCTTCGTGGTCATCTTCGGCCTGCTCTTCGGCAGCGCCATGAAGGTCGAGGGCAGCAGCTACGAGGAGTACATCATGGCCGGCATCTTCATCCAGGTGATGATGTCGAACGTCTCCACCACCGCGCTGGGCGTGGTCGGCGACCTCAGCAACGGCCTGGTGGACCGCTTCCGCTCGCTGCCGATCTCCCGCTCCGCCGTCCTGATCGGCCGGACCACCGCGGACATGGCGCTCGCCGCCTGGTCCTGCGCGCTGATGGCCGGGGTCGGCTACCTGATCGGCTGGCGCATCAACAACGGCATCCTGTCCGCGCTCGGCGGCTTCGCCCTGCTGCTCCTGCTCGGCTTCACCATGTCCTGGCTGGGCGCCCTGCTCGGGCTCGCGCTGCGCAGCCCCGAGGCGGTCAACTCGCTCGCGTTCATGGCCATGATGCCGCTGATGTTCCTGTCCAACGCGTTCGTACCGCTGGACGGGCTGCCGGCCTGGCTGCGCGCCATCGCCGAGTGGAACCCGGTCAGCTCGGTGGTCACCGCCTGCCGCCAGCTGTTCGGCAACCCCACGGTCGGCAGCGGCACCGGGCTCCCCGCGGAGCACCCGGTCATCATGTCGCTGGTCCTGATCGGCGCCGTGCTCGCCGTGGTCGTCCCGATGTCCGGCCGCGTGTACCGCACCGCGGTCGCCCGCTGACCCCCTCGGGCACCCGCCCCGCGCCCCGGCCCGCCGTCAACCGGTGGGCCGGGGCGCGTTCGCCGTCCGGGGCCGGGCCTCAGCGTTCCGGCTTGGTGATGGTGAACAGCACCCGCAGCACCAGCACCGAGCTGACCAGCAGCAGGTTGTAGCCGAAGAACTCGTACAGCCTGATCGAGCCGGACAGCGCCGGGCCGCCCTGCGTCGACAGCAGCATCACCCCGAGCACACCGGTCATCCCGCCGATGAACGCCAGCAGCACGTCCCTGACGATCCGGCGCACGAACCGCCGGTCCCGCTCGTCGGCGAGCAGCCGCACGTTGAAGCTGAGCCTGCCGTGCTCCAGCGCGTTGGTGATCCGCTCCACCCGGCGCGGCAGCCTGCGCAGCATCGGGAGCACCGCCAGCGCCTCCCCGAACAGGGCCTCGGTCAGCTGGGGCGGGCTGAGCCGGCGGGTGACCTCGTCGGCGGCGAAGGTGCGCGCGTGGTCGATGATGTCGAAGCCGGGCACCAGGCGGTCCAGCGAGCCCTCGACCGTGGCCAGCGCCCGGAACGCGGCGGCGATCTCCGGCGGCACGGTCAGCCCGTACCGGGCCACCAGCAGGAAGAGGTCGGCGAACATCTCGCGGTCGGGACGGGTGCCGGGCGTCAGATGGCGGGCCATGAACCGGCCCAGGGCGCGCTTGAGACGCTCCTCGTCTATCTCCTCGGGGCGGTCCACCAGTTCCAGCAGAGCGTCGGAGAGCGCCAGCGGATCGCTGCGGTCGATGGCCAGCAGCAGATTGCGCAGGCTGGAGCGGAGCACCTGGTCGATCCGGCCCACGGAGCCGAAGTCGAGCAGGCCGATGCGCCCGTCGTCGAGGATCAGGATGTTGCCCGGGTGCGGGTCGGCGTGGAAGACACCGCCCGACATGATCTGCCCCAGCAGGCAGGCCAGCAGGTCGCGGGCGAGCGCCTCGCGGTCCAGGCCCCGTTCGTCGATGACCTTGTCCGCCCGGTTGAGGGTGACACCGTCCAGCCACTCCACCACCAGCACCCGCGCCGTGCTCAGTTCCTGGTGGATGGTGGGCATCCGGACACCGCTCCCGGCGGACCCGGCCCCGCCGGAGGAGGCGTCGGCCGCTCCGCCGCGTCCCTCCACGGCCGCGGTCGCGGCCACCACCAGCGTGTTGCGGGCCTCCGTACGGAAGTCCAGCTCCTCCTCCAGCGAGGTGGCGAAGCCCTGGACCAGCTCGACGGTGCCCATGGCGCGGCCCCAGTCGGTGTGCTGCTCCAGCTTGGCGGCCATCCGGAAGAGAATGTCCAGATCCCGCTCCACCACCTGACGGGCGCCGGGCCGCTGCACCTTCACCGCGACCACCTGCCCGTCGCGCAGCCGGGCGCGGTGGACCTGCGCCATCGAGCCGGCCGCCAGCGGCTTGGGGTCGAACTCGTCGAAGACCTCCTCCGGCGGCGCCCCCAGCTCCTGCGTCAGCACCTGCTGCACCTCGGGCCAGTGCTCCGCGGCCACCTCGTGCTGCAGGGAGCTGAGTTCGTCGATGAAGACGTCGGGGAGCAGGTCGTAGCGGGCCGACAGCACCTGCCCCAGCTTCACGAACGTGGCACCCGCCTCCTCCAGTGCCAGGCGCAGCGATCTGGCCAGCGCCGCCTGGCCCTTGGCGTCGGTGGTGCCCCGGCGGGCCTTGCCGCCGAGGAACCGGCCGAGGCCGTGGCGCACCACGATCCGGCTCAGCTGGGTGTAGCGGCGGCCGCGGGCCATCCGCCGGCGCAGCGAGCCCGGCAGCTGGAGCAGGGCGCGCAGCGAACCGCTCGGGACCATGGCCTCCGAGAGCGCCAGGAAGATCATGGCGGCCAGTAGGGCGCTGCCCAACTGGACGCTCACCAGAGGGGTGTTGCCCGCCTCGGGCCCCATCGCGGCGCTGACCACTCCCGCGGTCAGCAGACCGACGGCGCCGGTCAGCAGGGCCCGCAGCTTGCCGATCCGCAGCCCCAGCAGTCTTCGGGCCACCCATGCCATGACGACGAGTCCGAGCACGATGGTGGCGACGGCGGTGACGATGACGAGGACTGGATTCACCTGGCTGATCGTATGCATTGCGTACCGTCCACAAACTGGTCTCGGACATGCGAGTTGGCGTGCCCGGGAACGCGGCACGCCAACTCGCCGGGGCGGGAGTCCGGGCGTTCGGCCCGGACTCCCGTACTGCTCGGCACGGGGTCGCCCGTCGCGCCTACCTCTGCCCGGCCGGCTCGCGCTCGGCCTGCGGCGCGGGCGTCACCTCGGCGGCCCGCTCCGGCCGTCCGCGCCCCGGGCGGCCCGGCAGCCAGGCCCGGTGGCCGAGCAGCGTGGTCACCGCCGGCACCAGCAGCAGCGCCATCACGAACGCGGTGAGCAGGATGCCGAACGAGACGGCGAAGCCCATCTGCTGGAGCATCGAGTTCTGGGCCAGCATCAGGACGGCGAAGGTGCCGGCCAGGATGAGGCCGGCCGTGGCGATGGTCGGCATCGAGTGGGCGACCGCGAGCCGGGTCGCCTCCTTCGGGTCCCGGCCCCGGGCGGCCTCCTCCCGCAGCCGGGCGACCATCAGGATGTTGTAGTCCGTGCCGATCGCGACCACGAACAGGTAGGCCATCACCGGCAGCATGAACAGCAGGCCGTGCTGCCCCTGCACCTTCTGGAAGAGCACGACGGTCGCACCGAGGGTCGCGCTGAATCCGAGGCCGACGGCGGCCATCAGGTACCAGGGCGCCACGGCGCTGCGCAGCAGCAGGCCCAGGATGATCATGATGGCGACGCCTGCGGCCGGGAACACCACGGAGTAGTCGCGGTTGACGGCGTCCCTGATGTCGGCGAGCAGCGCCGTGGAGCCGCCGACCAGTGCCCGGCTGCCCTCGGGCGCCGCGCTGTGGGCGGCGTCCCGCAGCGGGCCCTCCACGAGGGCGAGCGCCTTGTCCTCGGCCGGCTTGTGGTCGAGGATCACGCTGAACTGGGCCACCGAGCCGTCCGGGCTGATCCGCGGCGGGGAGACCTGGCCCACGCCGCCGACCTGGCCGATCCGCTCGCCGAACGTCTTCAGCGCCGCCTCGGGGATCGCCTTGCCGCCCCGGTCCTCCACGTAGACCAGGGTGGGCTCCGTGGCGCCCGCGGCGAAACCGCGCGCGAGGTCGTCCTGGGCCCGTACGGACTCCAGGTGCTTGGGCAGCGAGCTGTTGGAGTCGTACTCGGCGGTGAAGCCGAACAGGCCGATGGTCAGGGCGATCAGGATGCCGCCGGACGCCGCCGTGACCACACCGGGACGACGGGAGACGAGCCGGGCGGTCCGGTGCGACAGGGCGTTCTTCGGCTCGTGCCGCCACGCCTTGGACGGCCAGAAGGCCTTGGTGCCGAGCAGCGCGAACACCGCCGGTACGAGGGTGAGCGAGGCGACCATGGTGACACCCACGGAGATGGCGAGCGCCGGGCCCATGGTCCGCAGCATGCCCATGGAGGACAGCAGCAGCGCGAGGAAGGCGACGATCACCGCACCCGCGGCCGAGGCGATGGTCTCGCCGACCCGTTCCACCGCCTGCGCCATGGCCTGCCGCGCCGGCACCCCGGTGCGCAGCTGCTCCCGGTAGCGGAAGAGCAGGAACAGGATGTAGTCGGTGCCGACGCCGAACAGCACCACGATGAGGATCGAGGAGACGGAGGCGTCGGCCTTGAGCCCGCCGATCTTGCTCGCGGTGGCGATCAGGCCCGTGGCCACCGCGAAGACCAGCGTGATGATGAGCACCGGGAGCAGGGCGATCAGCGGGCTTCGGAAGATGATCAGCAGTAGTACGACGATGAGGCCGAGGGTGGCCAGCATGATCATGGAGTCGGTGTCGCCGGCCGACTCCATGGAGTCCACCGCGGAGGCCGCCTGCCCGGTGATGCCCATCGACAGGGCCCCGCCGCCGAGCATCTCCGTGCCGTCGAGGCGCATCTGCTTGACGGAGTCGAAGACGTCCTGGGTGAAGACGTTCTTCGTCGAGGCGGTGACCGCGGCCAGCATGATCTCGCCGTTCGGCGAGATCATCGGCGGGCCGGTCACGACCTGCTTGATCTCCTTGTAGTTCTTCGCCGTCAGATCGGACGCCACTTTCGTGACGGCGGCCTGATCCGCCTCGGACAGCTTTCCGCCGTCGGACCGCTTGAAGACGATGGTGGCGGCCGGCGGGTCCTCACGCGGAAATGCCCGCTCCTCCACCTTCATAACCTGCACCGTCTCGTATTTCGACGGGAGGAACTCGGCCTGATCGGTCGTCGACGGAAGTTTCGGAGCCAGCATCACCGTGGCCAATGTGACCACGATCCAGGCGGCGATGGTGAGCCATGGGCGGCGTACGGCAAGCCGCCCAATCCCTCGGAACATTGCAGACTCCTTCAGCTGTCCTGTAGGGGGAAATCCCCACGGAGTTTAGAAAAGAGGGAAGCTCTGATTCCTGCCGGTGACAGCTTGTTGACAGTGATCACTCTTGACGTGGCGAGGGATGTCACACAGCACCCGGACGGTTGGCCACAACCTGCCAGCACCCGTTTCCCCGGGCCGCTGTCAGCAGCCTGCAAGCAGCCGAGGAGCCGGTGGCACCATGCTGACAGCACCGTTGTCCGCTGCGTTTCCGATTGCGACTTTATTTCGCGGAAGTGCTCGCCGAGTGCTTCATTCATGATTTCGACCGAGAGGAATTAATCATGGCCAAGAAGGCTGTTTACGAGGCGCCGCTCTTCTCCGCCGCCGGTTCCTTCCGCACGATGACCGGCCTTTGGGGCCCGCGCGGCAACGACTGGCTCATGCCCTACGCGATGGTCTGAGCCGGACCCCCTGGAGTGAAGTGATGTCAGGCCACACCATGCCCTTCTTCTTCGCGTTTCCCGACTGCGAGGCCGCAGGGGCCGTGGCCCGGCGCCTGTGTGCGGACCACCCCGGTCTCGGGGTGGTCCGGCACGACTCCGGACGGCCCTGGATCGTCGGCCACTGGCCCGACGGTGCACCCCTGGTCGTCCGGCACCGCGACACCGCCATCGCTCTCATCGGGTCCTTCGCCGCGGACGAGGCCGAGCTGTCCCGCCGTACCCGGGCGGTCCGCACCCCCACCGACCTCGATCCGGCGTCGGCCGCCCTGCCCGGCCAGTTCCACCTGGTCGCCACGGTCGCCGGAGCCCTGCGCGTCCAGGGCACGGCGTACGGCACCCGGCGGGTCTTCCACGCCCGTACCGGCGGAACCGTCATCGCCGCCGACCGGGCCGCCGAACTCGCCGGCTTCCTCGGCGCACGACCCGACCGGGCCCAGCTCGCGCTGCGCCTGCTGCACCCGGTGCCCGCCCCCCTCGACCAGCGCTCCATGTGGCACGGCGTCGAGGCCGTGCCGCCCGGGAGCTGCCTGGTCGTCACCGACGGCACCACCCCGCGCGAACACCGCTGGCACCGGCCGCCCGAGCCCCACCTCGGGATGGCCGAAGGCGCCGCCGCCGTACGCGCGGCCCTGCTCTCCGCGGTGGCGGTGCGCACCGCCGGCGGTGGCCTGATCAGCGCCGACCTCTCCGGCGGCCTCGACTCGACGTCGATCTGCTTCCTCGCCGCCCGGGAGACCGGGGGCGCGCGCCTGATCGCCTGCACCTCCACCGGCGACGAGACCGAGAACGAGGACGGCCACTGGGCCCGCCTCGCCGCGGACGCCCTGCCCGGCACCGAGCACTACGTCATCCCCGAGCCCGACCTGCCGCTGTTCTACAGCGGGGTGTTCGACGCCCGCGACCGCTGGGACGCGCCCTCGCCGTTCGCCGTCAGCCGCCACCGGGCCACCGCGCTCGTCGCCCGCATGGCGGAGCGCGGCTCCCGGCTCCACCTCACCGGCATCGGCGGTGACCACCTCTTCTTCGGCGGCGCGGTGCACTACCACTCGCTGCTGGCCCGCAAGCCCCTGCTGGCGCTCTCCCGGCTCCGCGGCTACCGCACGCTCTACGCCTGGCCGTGGCGCGAGGTGCTGCGCGAACTCGCCGACCGGCGCGGGCACCGGGCCGCCTTCCGTGGGCTCGGCGTCCGCGCCTCCGGCTCGCTGTCCCTGAGCCGGCCCGGCTTCGGCTGGGCCCACCCGCCGATGGTGCCGCCCTGGCTCACGCCCGACTGCCTGGACACCGTGGAACGCCTCCTGGCCGACGCGGCCGGCTCCGTACGGCCCTACGCCCCCGACCGCGGCCGGCACGTCGAACTCGCCGCCCTGTACAGCGGCACCCAGGACGTGCGGGCCTACGACGACTCCGCCCGGCAGGCCGGTGTCCCCGTCGCCCACCCGTTCTTCGACGACCGGGTGGCGGACGCCGCGCTCAGCGTGCGCCCCGAGGAACGCGTCACCCCCTGGGCGTACAAGCCCCTGCTGGCCCGGGCCATGAGCGGCATCGTGCCCGACCGGAACCTGACCCGCAGCACCAAGGGCGACGGCACCCCCGACGCCGTGGCCGGCCTCCACCGGCACCGCGAGGAACTGGCCGCCCTCTGGGAGGACAGCGCACTGGGCGGCGCGGGCCTCGTCGACGCCGCGGCGCTGCGCCGGCTCTGCCTGGCCCCCGGCGCCGCCGAACTCGCCGACAACGCCCTCTACTCCACACTCGCCGGCGAGGCCTGGCTGCGCACGGCACGACCGGCCAGACCGGCATTCACCGCATCCACCGGGAGCACGACATGAAACTGCGCAACCGCGAGCACCTCAGCGTCGCCGACACCGAGTACGGGGGAGTGCTCCTCGACGCCAGGAGCGGCGAGTACTGGCAGCTCAACCCCAGCGCCGCCCTCGTCGCCCGCACCCTGCTCGACGGCGGCGGCCCGGCCGAGGCCGTCGGCCGCCTCACCGAGGCCTTCGAGGTGGACGAGGAACGCGCCGCCGCGGACGTGGACGCGCTGATCGCGGCGATGCGGGCCGCCGGGGTGGTGCAGGGATGAGCCTGACCACCGCCCTGCCGCCCCGGGACCGGGCCGCCCGCCTGCCGCTGCGGCGGCGCCTGCGGATCCGCGCCCTGATCGGCCTGGCCCGGCTGCTGGTGCTCCTCAAGCCCCACCGGCTGCGCCGGGTGCTCGCCGCCCTGAGCCGGGGGGCCGCCCCGGCGACGGCCGCCCAGGCACTGGAGGCGCGCAACGCCGTGCTGGAGACCAGCCTGGCCATGAACGGCCTGCGCAGCTGCCTGCCGCGGTCGGTCTCCGTCGTCCTGCTCTGCCGCAGCCAGGGCCTCTGGCCGACCTGGTGCGTGGGCGTACGGACCGCGCCGCCGTTCACGGCGCACGCCTGGGTGGAGGCCCAGGGCGAACTCGTCGGGGAGAAGGGCCGCTACGAGAGCTGGTCCCGGCTGATCACGGTCGGCCCCCGGCAGGACTGATCCCCGTACCGCGCAAGAGGCCGGGCCCCACGGGGGCCCGGCCTCTTGCGGTCGTTCATCCGGTCCGGTCATCCGGCGGGCGTGGTGCTCACGCGCAGCCGCGCTGCCAGTTCCAGCCGATGAAGGAGTGCTTCAGCTCGACGTCGAAGCGGCAGGTGGCGGTGCCGTCGGCCTTGAGGTCCACGTACGAGTGGTGCTTGTTCTCGTACCAGCCGCCCGTCGGGTCGAAGATGCCCCGGTACGAGAAGGTGGCGTGCGCCTCGTTGCGGGAGACCGAGCAGTCGCTCACGCAGTCGGCCGACTTCGTGGACGACGCCAGCGACCAGCCGGCGTTCCACGGCTCGCGGTTCCACTGCTGGGTGGCCTCGGTGCTCGCCGAGGTGACCCGGGCGCCGTCGCTGTCCCAGGTGGACGTCGTGTACAGGCCGGTCATCCGGATGTTGCAGCAGTCGTACATCTCCGACCAGCTCTTGAACTGCCGGGTTCCGGCCGCCTGGACACCGGAGGCGCTCAGGGAGGCCGCCGTGGCCTTCTGCGCGACGCCCGCCTTCCCGCCGGCCGCCGGCACCAGCCGCGCGGGACCCAGCTGCGGCTTGCAGTCCGCGCCGATGGTGACCTCCTGCTGCACCGTCATCCCGGCCGGCGGCGCGGGCAGCTCGCCGGACAGCCTGACGTCCGTACAGGCCCGGCCGGCGGGGGCGCCGGTCCCGGAAGCGGCCGCGGGCGCCGGAGCGGCGGTCGCGAGGCCGGCCGACAGGCAGAGCAGACCGGCCGTGAGAGCCGTGACGAGAGACACTCGGTTGCGCAATTCCCCAGCCCTTCAAAGAACTTCGATGATTTCGCCGGTGAGCGTAACCGGATTGTTCCGGGCGGAAGTCGCAGCCGAAAAGGTTGGCAGGAAGCTGACGGTTTCGTGTCACCGGCCCGCCCCGGACCTTACTGGCATCTTCATGTCACCCGGATTGCCCGGCAGTTGCCGCCGGAACGAGAGTGGCATTCCCGTATTCGCGCATTCGTGGCGCGGACGGAGATCAGCCCCGCGACTGAGGGATTTCCCGTGACCGTGAAGCATCTGTACGAGGCTGCGCACGCCCTGCTGGAGCGTCCGGCCGACTCCGGGATCCTGGGGCGGCTGGGCCTTCGCGCGCCGGAGTTCGAGGCACGGGTACAGGAAGCCATGGGCCGCGCGGAGCAGTTGCTGCACCAGTGCGCGCACAGCGCCCCCGACCCACGGATCTCCCTCCTCACCGGACACCTCGCGGCCGCGGGCGGCAAGCGCCTGCGCCCGCTGCTGGTGCTGCTCGGCGCGGAGTTCGGCGAGCCGGAGCGGGACGGGGTCCTCCAGGCCGCGGTCATCGCCGAGCTGGTGCACGTCGCCTCGCTCTACCACGACGACGTGATGGACGCGGCGGCCACCCGGCACGGCGTCCCCAGCGTGAACGCGCGCTGGGGCGAGAAGGCGGCCGTGCTCGGCGGGGACTGGCTGCTCGCCCGGGCCGCCCAGCTGGCGGCCGCCCTCGGCCCGGGCGCGGTCCACCTCAACGCGCAGACCGCGGGCCGGCTGGTCAGCGGCCAGCTGCGCGAACTGTGCGGCCCCGGCCCCGACGAGGACCCGGTGCAGCACTACTTCCGCGTCTGCGAGGGCAAGACCGCGGCCCTCCTTTCCATGTCCCTCGGCATCGGCGCGCTCCAGGCCGTCGCCCCCGCCCCTTACGTGAGCGCGCTGACCGAGTACGGGGAGCAGCTCGGCATCGCCTTCCAGATCGCCGACGACCTGCTCGACCTCACCGCCCCCCAGCACACCACCGGCAAGGAGCAGGGCAAGGACCTGCTCGCCGGCGTACCGAGCCTGCCCGTCCTGCTCGCGCTCGCCGGGGACGACCCCCGCGACGCGGAGCTGCGGGACCTGCTCCGAGCAGGTGCCGCGGCCGGTCCCGCCGCACACCGCCGTGCGCTGGAGCTGTTCCGCCGCTCGCAGGCGCCGGCGCAGGCCGAAGCACTGTTGCACGACCGCCTGGAGCGCGCCCGCACCGCGCTGGAGGCCCTCCCGGCCCTCCCCGCCCGGCGTGCCCTGGCCGCGCTCTGCGACTTCGTCGCGCAGCGGACCGCGTGATACGACAAAGGAGTTGGTCATGACGATGCGCGAGCGGGTGGACGAACTCGCCCTGATGCGCCGGGACGTCCTCGACGGCGAACCACGAGCGACGCAGACGCAGCACGCCAAGGGCAAGCTCACCGCCCGTGAGCGCATCGCGCTGCTGCTCGACGAAGGGTCCTTCAAGGAGGTCGAGCAGCTGCGCCGCCACCGGGCGACCGGCTTCGGCCTGGAGGCCAAGAAGCCGTACACCGACGGTGTGATCACCGGCTGGGGCACGGTCGAGGGCCGCACGGTCTTCGTGTACGCGCATGACTTCCGGATCTTCGGCGGTGCGCTGGGCGAGGCCCACGCCACGAAGATCCACAAGATCATGGACATGGCCATCGCGGCCGGTGCCCCGCTGGTCTCCCTGAACGACGGGGCGGGCGCCCGGATCCAGGAGGGCGTCTCCGCCCTCGCGGGCTACGGCGGCATCTTCCAGCGCAACACCAGGGCCTCGGGCGTCATCCCGCAGATCTCGGTCATGCTGGGCCCGTGCGCCGGCGGCGCCGCGTACTCCCCGGCCCTGACGGACTTCGTGTTCATGGTGCGGGACACCTCGCAGATGTTCATCACCGGCCCGGACGTGGTCCGCGCGGTGACCGGCGAGGAGATCACCCAGAACGGCCTGGGCGGCGCCGACGTGCACGCCGAGACCTCGGGCGTCGCGCACTTCGCGTACGACGACGAGGAGACCTGCATCTCCGAGGTCCGCTACCTGCTGTCGATGCTCCCGGCCAACAACCGCGCCACCCCGCCCGCCGCGCCCTGCGCCGACCCCGTCGACCGCCGCTGCGAACGCCTCCTCGACCTGGTCCCCGTCGACGGCAACCGCCCGTACGACATGCGCGAGGTCATCGCCGAGATCGTCGACGACGGCGATCACATGGAGGTCCACGAACGGTGGGCCACCAGCGTCATCACCACCCTCGCCCGGCTCGGCGGCCAGGTCGTCGGCATCGTCGCCAGCCAGCCCCGGTCGCTGGCCGGCGTCCTGGACATCCACTCCTCCGAGAAGGCCGCGCGCTTCGTCCAGCTCTGCGACGCGTTCTCCATCCCCCTCGTCACCCTCGTCGACGTGCCCGGCTTCCTGCCGGGCGTCGACCAGGAGCACGGCGGCATCATCCGCCACGGCGCCAAGCTGCTGTACGCGTACTGCGACGCCACCGTCCCGCGGATCTCGCTGATCCTGCGCAAGGCCTACGGCGGCGCGTACATCGTCATGGACTCCCAGTCCATCGGCGCCGACATCACCTACGCCTGGCCCACCAACGAGATCGCCGTCATGGGCGCCGAGGGCGCGGCCAACGTCGTCTTCCGCCGGCAGATAGCCCAGGCCGACGACCCGGAGGCCACCCGGCAGCAGCTCGTCAAGGAGTACAAGGCCGAGCTGATGCACCCGTACTACGCGGCCGAGCGCGGCCTCGTCGACGACGTCATCGACCCCGCCGACACCCGTGCCGCCCTCATCGCCGCACTCACCATGCTGCGCACCAAGCACGCCACGACTCCCGCGCGCAAGCATGGCAACCCCCCGATGTGAGGAGTGACAGCCATGTCCGGTACGTCCGCACCCGCACTCCAAGGGCCCCTGGCCCCCACCCTGTTCAAGATCATCAACGGATGTCCCACCCAGGAGGAACTGGCCGCCGTGGCGGCCCTCCTGACCGCCCTCGCGGCGCTCCCCGCCGCCCCGGCGGAGCCCGCCGAGGCCGGGTCGGCCGCCCGGTGGGACCGCGGCGAGATCCTCCCGGCCGCCTCCTGGGCGGCGGCCCGCCCCTGACCGCGGCCCCGCACCGGCGTCCTGACCAGCGCGTACCACCGGACCACGGCTGGCAGTTTGCTGCCGTCCTCGTTGTGGGCCCGCCCGCCGGCCTGTAACTCAGAGCGAAGGCGGCACATCCGCCGTTCTCGCAGATCAACGGCGGAATCGAGGAGGGCAGCCGTGCTTCAGGTGGTGTTCCGGATCCTGGGGCCACTGGACATCAGCGCCGACGGGCGACCCATCGCCCTGCAAGGCGCCCGCCAGCGCACCATCATGTCCATGCTGCTGCTCGCGCCGGGCCGGGTCGTCTCCGTCGACACCCTCGCCGAGGCCGTCTGGCAGGGAAACCCGCCCGCCACGGCCCGCAACCAGATCGCCATCTGCGTATCGGCCCTGCGCAAGACCCTCAGGGCCGCGGTCGGCATCGACGACCTCCTCGTCACCAGCCACCCCGGCTACATGCTCCATACCGGCGAACACCGCATCGACGCCGTCGAGTTCGAGGAGCGGGCCGCCGCGGGACGCGAGGCGGGCCGCCGCGGCCTCACCGAGGAGGCCTGCGCGCACTTCGAGGAAGCCCTCGCGATGTGGCGCGGCCCGGCCCTCGCCGGAATCGTCGCCGAACGCGTCGAAGCCGAGGCCGAGCGCCTGAACGGGCTCCGCCTCGACGTGTACGAACAGCTCACCGCCCTGCGCCTGGACCTGGGCCGGCACAGCGAACTGATCGGAGAGCTCGCCGGCTTCGTACGGGCGAACCCGCTGCGCGAACAGGCCCTCGCCCTGCTGATGCTCGCCCACTACCGCTCGGGCCGCCGCGCCGAGGCCCTGGAGATCTACCGCGACGGGGCACGCCTGCTCGCCGACGAACTCGGCATCGACCCCGGACCCGCCCTCCAGGAACTGCACGAGGACATCCTCGCCGACTCCCCGAAGCTCATCCCGGCCACCGGCGCGCCCCTCCCGGCGGCGCCCGCCACCACCGTGCCCGCCCACCTCCCCCCGGCCACCGCCTCCTTCACCGGCCGCCACCAGGACCTCGCCACCCTCGACCGGCTGCTGGACCAGCTCGGCGGCTCCGCCCTGCCCGTCGGCTCCATCACCGGCACCGGCGGCGTCGGCAAGACCGCGCTCGCCGTCCACTGGTCCCACCAGGTCGCCGCCCGCTTCCCCGACGGGCAGCTCTTCGCCGACCTGCGCGGCTACGACGAGGAGGAGGAGCCCCGCAGGCCGAGCGCCGTCCTCGACCGCTTCCTGCGCGCCCTCGGGGTACCCGGCCCCCAGATCCCCGCCGACCAGGTCGAGCGGACCGCGCTCTTCCGCAGCGTCCTCGACGGCCGCCGGGTCCTGATCGTCCTGGACAACGCCCGCTCCTTCCAGCAGATCCGCCCCCTGCTGCCCGGCACGTCCGGCTGCTGCGTGCTCGTCACCAGCCGGGACAGCATGAGCAGCCGGCTCGCCGGGGACTACGCCCTCGTACCGCTGAACCTCGGCTCCCTCGAACAGGACGAGTCGATCACCCTGCTCTCCCGGGTCGCCGGCGACGACCGGTTCTCCGGCGACCCGGTGGCCGCCGCCCGCCTCAGCGAACTGTGCGACCGGCTGCCCCTCGCCCTGCGCATCGCGGCCGCCCGGCTCGCCGCGAAACCGCACTGGACCGTCCGCACCCTCGTCACCCGCCTGGAGGACCAGCACCGGCGCCTCGACGAGCTGAGCCTGGACGCCCGCGGGGTCCGTGCGGGCCTGCGGCTGAGCTACCGCGACCTGCCCCCGGACACCGCCCGCATGTTCCGGCTGCTCGGATCGCTGAACGTCACCGAGTTCTCCGCCTGGGCCGGCGCCGCCCTCCTCGACATCGACCCGGTCGACGCCGAGGACCTCATCGAGCAGCTCGTCGACGCCCAGCTCCTCGAACCGCTCAGGGCCCACGCCGGCCACGTCCGCTACCGGTTCCAGGACCTTCTCCGCCTCTTCGCTCGCGAATGCGCGCTTGCCGAGGACGGAGAAGGGGAATTGAGGGCCGCCCTGAGGCGTGCCTGCGGGGTGTGGCTCGGACTGGCCAAGGAGGCGCACCGGAGGGTCTACGGCGGGGACTACACCGTCGTGCCCGGCTCCGCGCCCCACCGGGAACTCCCCTCCCACCTGGTCGAATCCCTCGTGGAGAATCCCATGGAGTGGTTCGAGGCCGAACGCTCCTCCATCACGGGCCTCGTACAGCAGGCCGCCCGCGGGGACGAGTCCGGGTACGCGTGGGACCTGGCGATGACCAGCGTCACCCTCTTCCAGAACCGCAACTACCTGGAGGACTGGCGGGAATGCGGCGAGGCGGCCCTGGCCGCCGCGCGCCGCACCGGCGACCGGCTCGGCGAGGCGGCGATGCTGCAATCACTCGGCACCCTGGAGATCATCCAGTACGACCACGACAGCGCTTACGAGCGCCTCGGCCTGGCCCTGCGCCTGTTCGAGGAGCAGGGCCAGGACCAGGGGCGGGCCCTGGTCCTGCGGAACCTGGCGATGTGCGAGCGCCATCGCGGAGACACGGACCGGGCGGTGGAGACGGGCCGTCGCTCGCTGGAGATCTTCCGCGCGGTCGGTGACCCCTACGCCGAGGCACATGTACTGGGCCTGCTGGCGCAGATCGAACTGGAACGGGGCGACGCCCAGGCGAGCCTGATCCTGTCGTCGGAAGCGGTGGCCAGGAGCAGAGGGCTCGGGACAGTACGGGGCGAGGCGCAGAGCACGCTCAGGCTTGCGCAGGCACTGATCCACCAGGGCGACGGGGCGCGGGCCGAGGAAGCGAGCCGGCGCGCTCTGGAACTGGTGCTCGGCAGCGGTGACCGCCGGGGCGAGACGCACGTGCTGCGTGCGCTGGGAGAGGCGCTGTGGCGCCAGGGGAAGCTGGAGGAGGCAGAGGCGGTCGCACGCAGTGCCCTGCAGGCCGCGGAGCAGGTGGCGGACGTCTATCTGCGGGCGCGGGCGGCCGTCGTCCTCGGAAGTGTGCAGGCGCTGCGCTCGGACCGGAGCGGCGCCGCGAGTACGTTCAAGAGTGCGGCGGACCTCTTCGCCGAGGTCGGCGCACGTGGTTGGCAGGCGCGGGCGGAGCAGCTCCTGGTGGCGATCGCGGACGGCGAACCGGCCGCCCTGCAGGGGCTGTTCGCGCTCCAGCCCTGACGGCGGCCCCCCGGGGGCCCCGGCTCACACCCACGGGTCGTCCCGCTGGGCGGAGGCCTTCACGGTCCACGGGTCGTCCCGCAGGGCCGAGGCCCGCACGCTCCACGGGTCGTCGCGGAGCAGGCCGTCGGTGCGCGCCGACCACGGGTCGTCGTGGGTGGGGGCGGCCGCCGCGAGGGCGTCCAATGGCGTCACGCCCTGGCTCACGGAGACCCCGGCGACCGCCGCGAGGAGCAGGCCCGCCGTCGCCATCAGCTTGCCGACAGGCGCGGCCGTCGCGGTGTGGGCGGACTTGCGAGCGGAGAGAATGACGCGGTTCATGGTGTCCTCCCGGACCTTCGTCGTCCGCGGTGGGCCGGTGCCCTGCGGTACGCCATGAACGCTACGGAGACCCCGTTTTCGTGCGCTTTCAAATCCCTTTCGGAACACTGAAATCGATCCGAGAGCGAGAAAAAACCCCAGGTCAATAGCGTTTTCGCGAGTCGGCCCGCGAGCAGACGCGGGCTCGCGGAACGCTGGGGGACCACCATGGACTTCAAGATCCTCGGGCCCGTGTCGGCCCGGCTTGACGGCCGGCCGGTCGCCCTCGACGGCTCCAAGCAGCGCACCGCGCTCGCCGCGCTGCTCCTCGCCCGCGGCCAGGTCGTCAGCGACGAGCGGCTGACCACGCTCCTGTGGGGCTGGGAGCCGCCTGCCACCAGCACCAATCAGCTGTACACGTACGTCTCGCGGCTGCGCACCCGCCTGGGCCCGGGCCACGGCCTGGAGCGCCGCGGCGCCGGATACCGCATGGACATCGACCCCGCCGCCCTGGACTGGGAGCGCTTCCGCACACGCGCCGAGGCCGGCCGCGCCGACCTCCTCGCGGGGCGCCACGCCGAGGCCGAACGCCGCCTGTCCGAGGCACTCGACCTGTGGAGCGGCCCCGCCCTCGGCGACGTCACCGAGCAGCTCGCCGCCGCCGAGGGGCCGCGCATGACCGAGGCGCACCTGGCGGCGACCGAACACCACACCGAGGCCGCCCTCGCGCTGGGCCGTCACGAGGAGCTCGTCCCGGGCCTCACCCGGCAGGTCGCCCTGCACCCCGTACGGGAGCGCCTGCGCGGCCAGCTGATGACCGCGCTGTCCCGCAGCGGCCGGCAGGCCGACGCGCTCGCCCTCTACGAGGACGGCCGCCGCACCCTCGCCGACGAACTCGGCATCGACCCGGGCCCCGAACTGCGCACCCTCCACCACCAGATCCTCACCGCCACCCTCCCCCCACCCGCGACCCGCCCCACCACCACCCTCACCACCCTGGCCCTCACCACCCTGGCCCTCACCACCCCGGCCCTCACCACCCCGGCCCCCGCCGCGCCGGCCCCCGCCATGCACCCTTTCGCCGCCTCGGCGCCTGCCGCCCCGGCCCCCGCCGTGGAGCCTTTCGCCGCCTCGGCGCCTGCCGCGCCGGCCCCCGCCGCGCCGGCCGCCCCGGCGCACGGCGGGCACCTGCCGGGTCGCCCCGTTCCGGCCCTGCTGCCGGCCGCGCCCGGGGACTTCACGGGGCGGGAGGCCGAGGCGCGCGCGGTCGTCGATGCCCTGAACGGCCATCAGGACGTGGCCGTCACCGGAGCCCCCGGCACGGGGAAGTCCGCCCTCGCCCTCCACGCCGCCGAACACCTCCGCCCGGTCTTTCCCGACGGCCAGCTCTACGCCGACCTCCGCGCCCCCGACGGCACACCGCGCACCCCCCGGCAGGTCCTCGGCTGGTTCCTGGACGCCCTCGGGGCCGGCCCGGGCCGGATCCCCGACGGCCTCGACGAGCGCGCCCAGCTCTACCGCACCCTCCTCGCCGGCCGCCGCATCCTGGTCGTCCTCGACAACGCGGCCGACGACACCCAGGTACGCCCCCTGCTGCCCGGCGGCGGAGCCACCCGCACCCTCGTCACCGGCGTCCAGCCGGGCCTCGCCTCCCTGGAAGGCACGCGCCTGGTCCGGCTCGGCCCGATGACCCCCGCCGAGGCGACCCGCCTCCTCGCCCGGATCGCCGGCCCCGACCGGCTGGCCGCCGACCCCGAGGCGGTCGCCCTCATCGCCGAGTACTGCGACCGCCTGCCGCTCGCCCTGCGCATCGCCGCGGCCCGGCTCGCCGACCGGCCGGACCGGCCGCCCGCCCGCCTCGCCGCCCGCCTCGCGGCCGAGCACCGCCGCCTGGACGAGCTCCGTATCGGCAGTCTGGACGTCACCACCGGGCTGCGGCACGCCCTGGACGCCCTCGACCCGTCCACCGCCAGGGCGTTCGCCGCCCTCACGGCCACGGACCTTCCCCTCCTCTCGCCCCCGGACGCTGCCGCCCTCCTCGACGTGCCGCTCCCCGACGCGGAGGACGTCCTGGACCGGCTGGCCGACGCACGCCTTCTGGAACCCCGGCCCATGGACGACGGCGACCCCGTCCCGCGCTACCGCCTGATGCCGCTGGTACGCCTCTTCGCCCGCACCCGCGCCCTCACGGCTGCCTGACCTCGTACTCCAGGCGGGCAGGCGGCACGACGAACCGCCTGCCCGCCTGCCCGCCTGCCCGCCTGCCCGAACTGCCGGCGCCCGGACGGCCCAGCGGGCCCCGGCGCCCCGGCCCCGTCCGCGCACTCATCCGCAGCCGCCGGCGTGCCCCTCGTCCAGTCCGTAGGTGGCGATGTACCCGTTCTCCGCGGTGCCCTGCGCGGCCAATTCGTTCAAGGCGTCGACGTAATCCGCGAGAAGCACCGTCCAGGGAGTTCCACTGCCGCGGAGCGCGATCTCCTGCTCCATTGCCGCATTGCGCTCGATCTCCGTCAGAATTTCCAGGGGGTGCTGAACGCGGGACTTCTCGAACATCATTCCTCCTCTTGGTACCGGGCCCGTTCAGGTCCCGCACCAACAGATTCGGAGCACCCGCTATACACGTTCTCTCGTACGTCTTGACCGCCCGATACAGCCGCCGCATACATTCCGTACAGACACGGCCGCGACCCTCCTCCCATGGACACGAACGCGACCGCGGCCGCACCCGCATCCGCACCCGCCCGCATCAGGAACGCGGTGATCGCCGGCGGCACCCTCACCGCCTGGATCGCCGCAGCCCGGCTGGCCTCCGCCTGCCACGGCACGGTCCGCGTCACGGTCCTCGAAACCCCGCACCACCCCGAGCCGGAGACGACCGCCCTCGCCCCGAACCTCCAGCGCGACCTCTTCGACCGTCTCGGCATTCCCGAGAACGCCTGGATGCGCGCGAGCGGGGCCTCTTTCGACGTGGCCGTCAAATACGCGAACTGGGGCGCCGGCGGGCATCACTTCTACATTCCCCGCGACGGCGCGCCGCCGGACTGCGAGGGATTTCCCCTCTCCGATTTCTGGCTGCTGCGCCGCCGGGCCGGACAGACCCTCGAACCCCTCGACCACGCCTGTTTCCGGGAACCCCCGCTCCTGGACGCCCGTAAATCCCCGCGCTGGCTCGACGGCCGCGCGGCGATGACGTACGGCTGGCACGCGGACACCGGAACGCTGACCCATTTCCTGCGCAGGACAGCCATGGAGAGCTGCGGCGTGCGCATGGTCACCGGCGCTCTCCTCGGCGCCCACCGCGACGAGAACGGCATGCTGACGGCCCTGCACACCACGAGGGGGGACCTGACGGCCGACTTCTTCCTGGACTGCACCGGCTCCGCGAGCCTGCTCATGGCCGGCGTCCTCGGCGAACCCTTCACGGGCGCCGCCGACCGCCTCCTCGCCGACAGCACGCTGTCCCTCACCCTCCCGTACGACAGCGAGCTGCACGGCGTCGATCCGTACACCACCGCCACCGCCCTCCCGCACGGCTGGACCTGGAGCCGCCAGTTGCTCGGCCGCCACACCGCCGGCCTCGTCTACGCGAGCACCGTGACCGCCCCCGACGAGGCCGCCCGCAGCCTGTGCCGGTCAACGGGCCCGCACCGCGGCCGCGTCGAGCCGACCCACACCGCCCTCCGCGTCGGCCACACCCGGCGCACCTGGGTCAAGAACTGCGTGGCCCTCGGCGGCGCCGCCTGGTCCACCGACCCCCTGGCCGACGACCACGGCGTCACGCTCGACCTCCTGGACCGCCTGATCCGCGACTTCCCGTCCCCCGAGAACCGCGAGGCCCCCGCGGCCCGCTTCAACCGGGCGGCCGACGGCCACTACCGGCGCGCCCTACATCTCGCCCAGCTCCGCTACGCCGCCGCCCGCCCGGACGGCCCGTTCTGGACGGCGCAGCGCGCACTGCCCCTCCCCGACGAGGTGCGCGCCACCGTGGAGGCCCACCGGGCCGGCCTGTCCTTCACCCCCGACGAGGCCCCCCTGCGCACCCTCCTGGCCGCCCTCACCCCGCACACGGCGACCCCGCCCCCGGCCCTGGCCCACCACCCGCACGCCCTGCGCACCGCCGAGGACCACTTCACCCGGATCACCCGCCAGCAGCGCATCCTCGGGGAGACCCTCCCGGATGCCCACGCCTACCTGGACCGCCTGCACGGCCGGATCACCCGGCCGCCGCGCGGCGGGAGCGGCGAACGGGGCCGCGCCGCCGTCGGGTTCGAGAACTAGTGCCGTGACCGGCACTAGCCGCCTGTGGCCCACGTCACATCGCGAGTCGGTGTGGCGGCGATGAGTTCCGTCCGGCCCGTCGGTCTTCATTGGCGTACGGACCGCGTACGGACCACGCGAGGAACAACGGGAGCACGTCATGCGCATCGTCATCAGCGAGTTCATCAGCCTCGACGGCGTCGTCCAGGCCCCGGGCGGCCCCGAGGAGGACACCGACGGAGGCTTCGCGCACGGCGGCTGGACGCACCCCTTCTTCGACCCGGAGGTCGTCGGCGGAGCCTTCACCGAGGCGCTGGAGCAGGCCGAGGCGCTCCTCTACGGCCGCCGCACCTGGCAGAACATGGCGGCCGCCTGGCCCGAGCGGGCCGGCGACCCCTTCGCGGACCGGATGAACGCTCTCCCCAAGTACGTGGTCTCCGACACCCTCGCCGAGGACGACCTCACCTGGAACACCGCGCTCATCCCCGGCGACAAGGCCGTCGCCCGCATCCGGGAACTGCGGGACGCCCCCGGCGGCGACCTCCTGGTCATGGGCAGCCCCACCCTCGCCCGCACCCTCCTCGGCGAGGGCCTGGCCGACGAACTGCGTCTGATGATCATGCCGGTACTGCTCGGCCCCGGTAAGTCGATCTTCCCCGCGGACGGCATCCTGCGCCCGCTCGACCTGGTCTCGACGGTCACCAGCCCCACGGGCGTCCAGGTCGCCACCTACCGCCCCCGCCCCCGGGCCTGACCCGCCCCGGTCCCTGTCGTGAGCCCTCCCCCTCCGAGCGAGGGGGAGGGCTTTCTGCGCCCCGTAGCGTTCGCCGCCACCCATTGCAACGAAAGCAGCCGTATGTCGTTGCATTGAAACTCTACCCGATGCAACGATTTCCTCACTCTGACCTGCAGAAATCCAATACGTACGCAACGAAGATGTTGCCACAATCCATGAACGCAACGTAGCTTTCGGGGCATCGGAAACAGCGACCCGAAGGAACAGAACGATGCAGAAGTTCGCCACCGCCGCCCCCGTCTCCACCGTCCTCGACATCCCGGCCGGCCGGATCCAGTTCATCGCCGCCGAGCGCACCGACACCACCGTCGAGGTCCGCCCCGCCAACGCCTCCAAGAGCCGCGACGTGAAGGCCGCCGAGCAGATCACCGTCGACTACCGCGACGGCGTCCTGCGGATCGAGGCCGCCCGGGCCAAGCACCGCCTCCTCGGCAACTCCGGTTCCGTCGAGGTCACCGTCCAGCTCCCGGCCGGCTCCCACATCGAGGCCAAGGCCGCCCTCGCCGAACTCCGCGGCGTCGGACGCCTCGGCGACGTCACCTTCGAAGGCGCCCAGGCCACCGTCAAGCTGGATGAGACCGCCGCCGCCCACCTCACCCTCCAGGCCGGCGACGTCACCGTCGGCCGCATCGCCGGCCCCACCACGATCCGCACCCAGAAGGGCGACATCCAGATCACCGACGCCGTCCGAGGAAAGACCGAACTGCGCACCGAGCACGGCGACATCACGGTCACCGCCGCCCGCGGCGCCTCCGCCACCCTCGACGCCGCCACCGCCTACGGCCGCATCCACAACGCCCTGCGCAACACCGAGGGCCCCGACGCCGGACTCACCATCCGCGCCACCACCGGCTACGGCGACATCACCGCCCGCAGCAACTGAACGACAGCCGCATGAGCCGCTCAGGCGTCGTGGTCGTCGTGGCGGTGCAGACGGCGGTCGACGCCGTCGGCCCACCGCCGCGCCCAGGCACGCAGGTCGGCCTCGGTGAGGTTCACGCGGCGGCGGAGCCCGCGGACGCGAGTTCGGGGCAGGCGTCCTCCCAGACCGGACGGTGCGTTAGAGGCCCCTGCGCAGGCGCGGCCGGTCCAGGTCGTAGGCGCGCAGTCCGGACCAGGCGACGTGCAGCGGCAGCTCGACCACGCCGTGCCGGGGACCTGCGAGTTTCTCCGGAGAGGCGGGCAGCCTGCCCGCGTACCGGGCGTGGAGCACCGCGGCTGCCGAGGGGCCCGCGCTGCCGGAGGGGAGTCCCGGGTACCGCAGGCGGGCGGGCGGCGGGGCCCGACGCCGCTCGGCGCTCCCACCCGGGGGGACCGTACCTCCGTCAGCCGGGGAAGGCGAGGCCCTCGATGACTTCCGCCCCCGGGAGCTGCGCGAAGAGCTCGCCGGGGGCGATGAGCTTCCCGCGCCGGCGCCCGCTGCCCACCAGTACGTACGGCATGCCGACGACGGCCCGGTCCACCAGCAGCGGCCAGTCCGCCGGCAGTCCGATCGGGGTGATGCCCCCGTACTCCATGCCCGTGAGCTCCACGGCCGTGTCCATCGGCGCGAAGGACACCTTGCGCGCGCCGAGCCGCCTGCGCACCGCGCCGTTGACGTCGGCGCGGGCGCCCGAGGGGACCAGGCAGGCCGCGAGCGTGGTCGCGCCGCCGCGCTTGGCGGCCACGACCACGCAGTTCGCCGACCGGCCGAGGAGCTCCTGCCCGTAGTGCTCGACGAAGGCCGCCGTGTCGGCGATGGCGGGGTCGCTGTCCACGTAGACGATCCGCTCCGCCGGGACGCCGCCGCCCCACGAGCGGATCGCGTCGGCCACCGGCCGGGTGAGCTCGTCGAGGCACTCGGGGGCGGGACGGACCTGCTCGAACGGGCCGATGGGAGCGCGCATGCGGGCCATTGTGCACCAGGGAGGCGCAGGGCCGGTCAATGCCCCATGTGACGACGCCGGAGGCCGGTGCGTCGTACCGGGTGACCGCCTCGGCCGTGATCCAACAGGGCCGGTCGAGCGCGACGTACCGGTGGAACGCCACGTCGAAGTGGCAGCACCGTCCCCGGGATGTGGTCGTGCGGGTGGTCGAACAGCACGGTGTTCGAGGTGTCGACCCGCGACTGCCAGTGCCCCGGCCGGTCGGTGGCGGCCAGCGCGACGTCCTGGACGCGGGTCCGGCCGAGCTCGCTGATGTTCACGGAGAGCCTGCGCCAGAGGCCTGCTCCCGGAATCCGGTGAGCGGCGGTGGACATCGATTTTCCCCTGGAAACAGCGGTGTTGGCCACGCGGGCGCGGGTCTGCGAGCCGAGGTACTCTACGCAATAAAATAGAGAGTATTCTTTTTTGTCGAGGTCCGGAGGAGACGCGGATGCCCGAACTGACCGGTAGGCGAGATGTGAAGCAGGAGCGGGCCTTGCGTACGCGCGCGGCCCTCGTACGGGCCGCGGCCGAGGTGTTCGCCGAGTGCGGGTTCGCCGGAGCCAGCGTCTCGAAGATCACCGAGCGGGCCGGCCTGACCCTCGGCGCCATGTACTTCCACTTCAAGAACAAGGAAGCGCTCGCCCGCGAGATCGTCCGCTCCCAGCCGGGCCTGGTGTCCCCGCCGATCGACGCGAAGGGGCTGCAGCACGGCATCGACATCACCCTCACCTGGGCGTACCAGATGCTCGACAACCCGCTGCTGCTCGCGGGCGCCCGCCTGGTCACCGACCAGGAGCTGTTCGTCTCCTCCGAGGAGAACTCGCACACGCAGTGGGCCGAGCTGCTGGCGGACGTCTTCGCCGATGCCGTGCAGCGCCGTGAGCTGCGCTCCGGGGTCGACGTGGGCGCCCTGTCGCGGCTGGTGGTCAACGCGTGCACCGGCGCCCAGATGCACGCCCAGATGGAGACCGGCCGCGCGGACCTGCCGGACCGCGTCGAGGAGATGTGGCGCTGCCTGCTCCCGGCCATCGCCACGCCGAGCGCCGTGGCGCGCGTCGAGTTCGGTCCCTCCCGGGGGAGGGCCGCGTCCTGACACCGGGCACGGCGGCGACGCCGAGAATAGTGGTGACCGGCGCGACCGGAGCCGTCGGGCGCCACGTGGCCCGCATGCTGCCCGCCGGCACCGACGTACGCCTGTTCGTCCGGGACGTCGCCAAGGCGCGCCGGACCGGGCTGCGCGGAGAGCCCGTCCCGGGCGACTACCAGGACCGGCCGGCCCTGGACAGGGCCCTGGCGGGAGCCGACGCCGTCTTTGTGGTGACGGCGAACCCGCTGCGCCCCGCCGACGACGAGAACATCCTCGCCGCGGCCCGGGCCGGTGGCGTCCGGCGCGCGGTCAAGCTGTCCTGGCTGGGCGCCGCCGACCCGGCCGCGGACGATCTGATCGCCCGCTGGAACCGCGACGCCGAAGCCCTGCTGCGCGGTTCGGGGCTCGACCGGACGGTGCTGCGCATGGGCATGGGCCTGGAACCGGCGGTCCACCAGGCCTGAGACTGGCTGACCCCCACCGGGCCGGCCCGGGAATCAGCCGGCCCGGACGGCCCCGCGCACCTCGCACGGGCCGCCTCCTGACCCCGCCCCGGCACGGACGGAGCCCGGCTCGAACCGAGCCGGGCTCCGTCCGTTCGTCCGCCGCCACCCTGGGCGGTCAGCGAGCCGACGCCGGTGCTCCGGCCCGGTGGCCGGTGTCCGCCAGCACGGGGTAGTCGGTGTACCCGGCCTCGCCGCCCACGTACATCAGGCCCTCCTCCCGCAAGGGGTTGAGCGGTGCGCCGAGGCGCAGCCGTTCCACCAGGTCGGGGTTGGCGAGGAACGCGCGGCCGAGGGAGACCAGGTCGGCGCCCGCGGCCAGCAGCCGCTCGGCTTCGGCCCTGCCGCCGTCGGCGGGCAGCGGTCCGGGCCACGGGAGCATCGGGTTGGCGATCAGCGAGCCCGCCCAGTGCTTCCGGACGTGGCGGAAGAGGGGCTGGTCCGGCTGGGCGAAGACCACGTGCAGGTAGGCGAGGCCGCTGCCGGAGAGCGCGTCGACGAGCGCCGGGTAGATGCTGTCGACGTCGTCCTCCCGCATGGCGTTGGCCGTGACGCCGGGGGCGATGCGCAGGCCCACCCGGTCCGGGCCGACCGCTTCGGCGACGGCGCCGACCACCTCCCGTACGAACCGGATGCGGCCGGCCACCGAGCCTCCGTACCCGTCGGTGCGGCGGTTGGTGTCCGAGGCGAGGAACTGGTGGAGCAGGTAGCCGTTGCCGCCGTGCACCTCCACTCCGGCGAACCCGGCGTCGATCGCCCGGCGGGCGGCGGCGGCGAAGTCGGCCACGGTGGACTCGATCTCACCGAGGGTCATCTCGCGCGGTACGACGGCAGGACGGTGCCCGCCGGGTGTGAAGATCGTGTCCGGAAGTGCGACCGCCGACGGCGCGACGGGCCACAGCCCGCCGCTGTTGTCGGGGTGCCCGATCCGGCCGCCGTGCTGGAGCTGCAGGAACATCCGGCCACCCGCGGCGCTGACCGCCCCTGTGACGCGCCGCCACCCCGCGACGTGCGCGTCGTTGTGCATCGCGGTGATGTTCGGATACGTCTGTCCGACGGCGTTCGGCGTCGATGCTTCGGCGATGATCAGCCCCGCCGAGGCGCGCTGCGCGTAGTAGTCGGCCATGAGGGGCGTCGGGACGCCGTCGGCGGTGGCCCGGTTGCGGGTCATCGGAGCCATGACCAAGCGGTTGGGCAGGTGCAGCGCGCCCAGCCGGGCGGGCTCGAAAACGGTGGTCAGGGTGATCGCCCCATCACGAAGGGACGCCCCGCCGGGACGGCGCGGGCGTCGCGGGCAGTGAGTGTCAGGGCCCGTGGGGCCGGATCCACTCTCGTACGCCCGGGCGGGCCGAACAAGATCGAATTTGACTACCATCGGTGCTCCGAACTCACCGATGGGGGCGAAGGTGGAGCGGCACGAGATCGAGGCGTTCCTGACCCTGGCCGAGGAACTGCACTTCAGGCGCACCTCGGAGCGGCTCGGGCTGGCCCAGGGGCGAGTGAGTCAGACCATCAAGAAGCTGGAGCACCGCCTCGGTGTGCCGCTGTTCGAACGCACCAGCCGGCGCGTCGCCCTGACCCCGGCGGGGCGGCAGTTGCGGGAGGACCTGATACCCGTCCGCCGCCAGCTGCGGCGCGCGATCGACCGTGCGGTGGCGACCGGACGGGGCATCACAGGTGTGCTCCGCGTCGGGTATTCGAGCCCCATGGTCGCGGAGATCCTCCTGAGGGGAGCAGAGGCCTTCCGTGCCGGCTATCCGGACTGCGAGGTCGAGATCCAGGAGGTTCAGCTCTCCGATCCGTTCGGCCCGGTCCGGGCCGGGCGGGTCCATCTCCAGGTCAGCGAGCGCCCGGTGAGCGAACCGGACCTGGTGCTCGGTCCCCTCGTGCTGTCCCAGCGCCGCGTGCTGATGGTTCCCGCCGGGCACCCCCTCGGCCGGCGCGCGTCCGTGTCACTGGAGGACCTCGCGGAGTCGACGCTGCTCCCCGTGACCGGCGCCGTACCGCAGCACTGGCTGGACCACCACTACCCCCGTCGTACCCCCCGGGGCAGGCCCGTCCCGCACGGCCAGGCGAGTTCGTACTGGACGGAGCTGATGAACCTCGTCGGCGCAGGCCAGGGCGTCTCGCCGTCGTGCGAAGACGCGGAGCGCTACTACGGCCGCCCCGACATCGTCTGGGTCCCCTTCAGCGACGCGCCTCCGGTCGAGTACGGGTTCCTCTGGCCGAGGGCCGGCGAGACCGCCCGGATCCGCGCCTTCGTGGACACGGTTCAGGAGACGGGACAGCGTTGAACGTGTTCAGAAAATCTGGCAGCATGGCGTCCGAAAGAGCCTGCTGGACCGGGGGGCATGGCTGCGTCCGCCCTCGGCACGAGCCGGCCACGATGTCCGGAGGTCGGTACACATGATCATCGCCCTGCTCGTCTTCGCCCTCCTGGGCCTGGCCGCGGCCGTGACACCGGGCGTGATCATCGGTTACGCCGCTGTCGCGACGACCCGCCGGCTCTCGCTCGGCGCCAGGATCCCGGCGCTGCTGCTCCTCGCGGCGGGGACCGGCGCCCTGTGGCTGGGTGTGCCGGGCGCCGCCGACCTCTGGCTGGTGACGGCGATGGGCCTGACGTTCCTCTCGGCCGTCGCCTCGGGAGCCGCGTTCCTCGGGCTCGAAGCCGCCAGGCGCCGTGTCCGCCAGTACCCCCACCCCCAGTGGCCCGGCTGGTACCCGCCCGCCCCACAGCGGTAAAGCCGCAGGTCGGCGCGTACCCTCCCCGCCAGATCAGCCTCCCGGCCCGCCGCTTAGAGTACGTCTGATCAACCCATCGGCTGATCAGGGGATCAGGGGATCAGGGGTCGGGGGAGACCGATGAACAGCGCGACCGACGTGTTCCAGCCACTGCACCCTGACGACCCGACCGCCATGGCGGGCTACCGTCTCGCGGCCAGGCTCGGTGCGGGCGGCATGGGCCGGGTCTACCTGTCGCACACCCAGGGCGGCCGCCCGGTCGCCCTCAAGGTGGTCCGCCCGGAACTGGCCGAGGACCCCGAGTTCCGGCGGCGGTTCCGCCGGGAGGTCGAAGCGGCCAGGCGGGTCCGGGGGGCCTACACCGCCGAGCTGATCGACGCCGACGCGGACGGTTCCCCGCCCTGGCTTGCCACCCTGTACGTGCCCGGCCCCGCCCTGTCCGAGGCCGTCGCCCGGCGCGGACCGCTGCCGGTGCCCGCCGTGCTGTGGCTGATGGCGGGGGTGGCCGAGGCCCTGGAGGTCATCCACGCCGCGGGCGTCGTCCACCGCGACCTGAAGCCCTCGAACGTCCTCCTGGCCGCCGACGGGCCCCGCGTCATCGACTTCGGCATCTCCCTCGCCTCCGGCGTCACCGCCTCCACCGCCATGGGCGCCACCATCGGAACGCCCCAGTACATGGCTCCCGAACAGGCGGAGGCCGGCGAAGTCACCACCGCCACCGACGTCTTCGCCCTCGGCCAGACCGCGGCCTACGCGGCGCTGGGCGAGCCGCTCTACGGCTCCGGCCCCGGGGTCAGCGTGCTGTTCCGCATCGTGCACTCCGCCCCCGACCTGTCCCGCCTGCCGGAGGAACTGCGCCCGGTCATCGCCCGCTGCCTGGCCGCGGATCCGGCGCAGCGGGCCACCCCCGCGGAGATCGTGGCCTGGTGCCGGCGCCACCTGCCCGGCGACGCCGAGGACGGCCCCGCCGTCTGGCGGGAGTTCGCGGGACCCGAGGTCCGCGTCCCGGCCCCCGTCCCGAACCCGACCGCGCAGCACACCTTCCCCCTGGCCTGGCGCCCGCCGCTGGAGCCCGAACGGCAGAGCCGGCCACCCCGCGGACGGCGCCGTACGGCACTGATCGCCGCGGCCGCCGTCACGGCCGCAGCCCTGCTCGTGACCGGCCTGGTCTGGGCGTCCAGGGGCACGGCGGGCCCGCGCGGCCCGGAGGCGTCGAAGTCGAAGCGGCCCTCGGCATCCGCGTCCGACCCCGCCCGCTCGTCCGCGCCGGCCGGCCACTCCGCCGCCGGCCACTCCGCGGCCGGCGGCTCCGCGGCCGGTGCCACCCCCGCCCCGGCCGCACCGGCACCGTCAAAGCCGCCCGCGCCCGTTCCGTACGCCGGCCTGGAGCTGGCGGAGGACAACTCGGTCGGCATCAAGGAACCGGCGCAGCGCGCCGACCGCACGGGTGACCTCCGTCTGAAGTGCGAGTACGGCTCCTGCGACCTGGAGAGCGGCGAGAGCGTGATCACCCTGCTGGACGGCAAGCAGAGCGGCACCCTCGACACCTGCCGGGACGCACTGCGGTACGCCGAGGAGCGCAAGGAGCGAAAGGTCGCCATGTCCCTGGCCGCGGCCGGCAGCCGGTTCTGCGTCAAACACCCTTCCGGTGACATCGCGTTGTTCGTGCTCCAGCTCAAGCAGATCACCCCGATGGGCGACGGACCGCACTGGGTGACCGGCGACCTGACGGTCTGGCGAGCCTCCTGACGCGGCCGGGTGCCTCCCGGCGCGGTCCGTCCCGTGATCCGGGCGTGTCGGTACACGCTGTTAGGGTGGCATGCGCCCGTCAAGGCGGGCCTTTTCAGTCACTGACACACCAACGGGGTCCGAACGTGAAGCTTCGCCATGTCCGCGCAATCGCCGTATTCGGCATCGCCATCGTCGCCCTCACGGGAGCCCGCGGCTCCCACGGCGGCAGCTGCGGTGGCGGCCACAGCTCCAGCTCCAGCCACAGCTCCAGCGGCGGTTCCAGCGGCGGCAGCCACGACAGCAACAGCAGCAGCAGCACCACCTCCGGCGGCACCTCCGTCCCCGGCGGTTCCAGCAGCGCCAACAAGGCCGAGCGCGACATCCGCATCGACGCCTGCAAGCTGGACGCCACCGGCAAGAACCTGGTCGCCAAGCTCACCGTCACCAACAGCGGTTCGCTGGACTACACCTACAACATCACCATGAAGTTCCGCGGCAGCACGGGCTCCACCGTGACCCCCGCCCAGGCCCAGGTCACCAACCTCAAGGTCAAGGCGGGCGCGTCCCAGCAGGCCGAAGCCACGGCGCCGTACACCGGCAAGGGCGACGGCAGCGAGTACAAGGAGTGCGTCGTCTCCACCGCGTCCCGCAGCTGACAGCGGCGCGGATCGCACCAACGGGCCCCCACGCGAACGTGGGGGCCCGTTCGCGTCCCGGACCGGCCTGCGGGCCGTGGCCGGTTGACAGACGGCCCACCTCTGCACCACCCTTTCACTACTTACCTAGTGAAAGGGTGGTGCTGGTCCGTGCTGGAATACCGGATCGACCGGCGCAGCGGCATCGCCACGTACCTGCAGATCGTCCAGCAGACCAAACAGGCCCTGCGCCTGGGCCTGCTGGAGCCCGGCGACAAACTGCCGACCGCACGCGAGGTCGTGGAAGCCACCGCCATCAACCCCAACACCGTCCTCAAGGCCTACCGCGAGCTCGAACGCGAAGGGCTCGTCGAGGCGAAAAGGGGCCTGGGCACCTTCATCCGCAAATCCCTGGGCAGCGGCACCGCCCCGGCCGACTCCCCGCTGTACGGCGAACTCGCCGACTGGGCGCGACGTGCCCGTGACGCCGGCCTGGAACGGGACGACGTGGCCGCGCTCTTCACATCCGTACTGGAACGACACTTCAAGGGGGACGGTGACGCATGACGCGAACCGTGATCGAGGCGGAAGGCCTCGGCCTGCGCTACGGCCGCCGGGGGAGCTGGGCGCTGCGCGACTGCTCGTTCCGGCTGCCCGAAGGCCGGGTGTGCGCCCTGGTCGGCCCGAACGGCGCCGGGAAATCGACCCTGCTGATGCTCGCGGCCGGACTCGTGGCCCCCACCGAGGGCACCCTGCGCACCGTGCCCCGCGAGGAGCTGGGCTACGTGGGGCAGGACAAGCCCCTCTACCCGCAGCTCACCGTGGCTGAGACCCTGCGGATGGGCCATGAGCTCAACCCCGGCCGCTGGGACGCCGCGACGGCTCAGCGCATCGTCGACGCCGGGGCGCTCGACCCGCAGAGCAGGGTCCGCGCGCTCTCCGGCGGCCAGCGCACCCGCGTCGCCCTGGCCCTCGCCCTCGGCAAGCGCCCCGGCCTGCTCCTCCTCGACGAGCCGATGGCCGACCTCGACCCGCTCGCCCGGCACCAGCTCATGGGCACCCTGATGGCCGACGCCGCCGACCACGGCACCTCGGTGGTGATGTCCTCGCACATCCTCACCGAGCTCGACGGCGCCTGCGACCACCTCCTCCTCGCCGACGGCGGCCGCATCCGCCTCTCCGGCCCCGTCGACGACATCGGTGCGGCCCACCGGCTGCTCACCGGCCCCGTCACCGCCTCCGCCCAACTCGCCGCGCACACCGTCGTCGAGTCCCGTACGACCGGCCGCCAGCTCACCGCACTCGTGCGGCCGCGGGGCCCCGTCGACAGCGGGACCTGGCAGACCGCGCACCCGTCCCTGGAGGAACTCCTGCTCGCCCATCTCCGCTCCCCCGACGCCCCGCCCTTCACCGCCGAGGGCTCCCCGGCCGTCGAGGGGGTGCGGGCATGAGCGCGCTCACCCTGAGGGGCCCGTACTGGGTCACGGTCCGTCAGCACCGGCGCGCCCTGTGGACGGTCCCCGCCCTGGTGGTGGCCGGCCTTGCCGCCGTGCTCGCCCTGCGGACGTGGGCCACCGACCCGCAGGACGGCGTCCTGTACTCGCACCACGCGTACAGCGCCCTGCGCCTGTTCATGGAGTACGCGGGCCTGGGGCTGCTGTTCCTGCCGCTGCTGGTCGGGGCGTTCGTCGCCGGCCCGATGACCGCCCGGGAACTGGAGAGTGGCACCTGGCGGCTCGCCCTCACCCAGTCCACCACTCCGAAGGCCTGGCTCGGCGCGAAGGTGCTCGTGGCCGCGACGGTGGTGGCGCTCGGCTCGGCCGCCCTGGCCGGCGTCTACCGCCTCGGCTGGGTCCGGGTGTCCATGACCTACCGGTTCCACTGGGCCGACCGCGTGACGTACGAGGTCACCGGCCCCGTCCTCGTCGGATACTGCCTGCTCGGCGTCGCCCTCGGGGTCCTCGTCGGCCAGCTGGTCCGGCGTACGGTCGTCGCCATGGCGGTCACCGGCTTCCTCACGGGCCTGATCCTGCTGGCCCTGGGCGCTCTGAGGTGGTCCTTCCTCCCCACGGAGACCGGCACCGTGCCCTACCCCGGGGGCCGCACCCAGCTGACGCCGTACTCCGCCCTGCTGATGGACTCGGGATACCTCACCGCCTCGGGCGAACGCGTGTCCTCCGACGCCTGCTTCGCAGGCGGGCTGAGCCTTGACGACTGCCTGTCGGACATGAACGTCACCGCCCGGTACGCGGAGTTCCACCCGGCCTCGCACTACTGGCCGACGCAGCTCATCGAGACCTCCGTCGTCCTGGCCCTGGCCGCCGCGGCCCTCTACGCCGCGTTCCGGATCGTCCGGGCCCGCCGCGGCTGACGGAAGCCGCCGGCACCCCGCGCAACGGCCGGGGCCGGCACCCCCCAGGGGGTGCCGGCCCCGCGCCGTGAACAGTCCTCGGGCGGATCAGGCGGCCGTCACGACCTTCTCCTCGGGAGCGGACGCCGGGGCCGTCTCCTTCCCGCCCCGCATGACCACCAGGGCCAGCACAGCGGCGGCCAGGACACCGATCGCGCTGACGGTAAGCGTCGTGGACATCGAGGCGGTGAAGGCCTCCTTCGCGGCCTGGACCAGCCCCGCGTCGCCCCCGGCCACGGCCAGCGCGCCGCCGATCGACTGCTTGGCCTGCTCGGGGGCGCCGGCCGGCATCTCCGCGGAGAAGGTGCTGGTCAGCAGCGAGCCCAGGATCGCGATACCGAGCGCCGTACCGGCCTGCTGGATGGTGTCGTTCAGCGCGGAGCCGACGCCCGCCTTGTCCGCCGGGATCGTCCCCATCAGGGCGCCCACCGCCGCCGGCATGGCCATACCGGCGCCGAGGCCGAGCAGGCCGAGCGAGACCGCCGGGACGGTGAAACCGCTGTCCGCGCCGACGGTGGTCAGCAGGCCGAAGGAAGCTGCCATCAGGAGCATCCCCGCCAGGATCAGCCACCGGTGGCCGACCTTCGCGGCGAGCTTCGCACCGGCCCCGTTGCCGATCAGCGCGGCCACCGCCAACGGCGTGAAGGCCAGACCGGCCTTGACCGGCGAGTACCCCAGCACCGACTGGAGGTACTGCGTGAGGACCAGTAGCAGCCCCCCGTTGCCGATCTGGACCAGGGCCAGCGCGACCGAACCGCCCGTGAAGTCGCGGTGCTTGAAGAGGGCCAGCGGCACCATCGGCGAGGAGGTGGTGTTCTCCCGGACCACGAAGCCGGCCAGCGAGACGACGGCGACGGCGAGGGTGACCAGACCGCGGCCCTGGAAGGCGCCGTGCTGCGGGATCTCGATGATCCACCAGACCAGGGAGGTCATGCCGACGGCGGACAGGACGGCGCCCAGCGGGTCGGGCTTCTGCCAGGGGGCCTTGGACTCTGGCATCAGCAGCAGACCGGCCGCCACGGCCAGGACGACGACGGGCACGTTGATGAAGAAGATCGAGTGCCAGGAGAAGCGGTCGATCAGCACCCCGCCGAGAACCGGGCTGCCGACCAGGCCGAGCATCGACACCGAGCCCCAGGCGGCCATCGCCTTCGGGCGCTCCTCCTCGTCGAAGACCGTGATCAGGATCGACAGGGTCGACGGCATGATCAGCGCGCCGCCGATGCCCATGGCCGTGCGGACGGCTATGACCTCGCCCGGGGTGGTGCAGTACACCGCGGCCAGGGACGCCGCCCCGAAGAGCAGCAGACCGATGACCATCACCTTCCGGCGGCCGAACCGGTCACCGAGGCTTCCCGAGGTCAGCAGCAGACCGGCGAAGACCAGTACGTAGGAGTCGAGGATCCACTGGATCTGCTGGGGGCTCGCGCCGATCGACTCCGTCATGGCCGGCACGGCGACGGTCAACGCCATGCTGTCGACCACCAGGACCAGCGTGCTGAGGCACAGCACGATCAGGATCCACCAGCGGTGCGGACTGCGGGCCGGGGCCCCTGCGTCTGTCATCGGTCTTTCCCCCTCCTCGTGCGCACACTGTTCCGCGTGATGCGCACACTGTTCCGGCGTTGCGAACACCGTACGCGCCTGCGCACACTGTTCGCAACCCTTGAAACCTGTACGCTCAATGCGCACGCCGTACGCAAAAGGAGAGAGCCGATGGCCGCCGAGACGAAGCCGCAGCCCCTTCCCTCCGTCTGGACCCGCCGCCCGCGCGAGGCGGACCAGCCCGCGCTGTCCCGGGACGCGATCGTCCGGGAGGCGATCGCGAGGCTGGACGCCGAGGGCATCGAGGCCCTGAGCATGCGAAAGCTGGCCGCCCGGCTGAACGCCGGAGCCACCTCCCTGTACCGCCACGTCGCCACGAAGGACGAGCTGATGGAGCTCGCCGTGGACGAGGTCTTCGGGGAGACGGCCGTGCCGCCCCCCGGCTCCGCGGACTGGCGCACCTCGGCCGCCGAGGCCGCCGAGGCCTTCCGCGCGACCGCCCTGCGCCACCCGTGGCTGTCCTCGGTGCTGGGCCAGGCCGGCCTGGCCTACCTCGGCCCCAACCTGATGTCGTACTCCAGCCGGCTCGCGGCCCTGTTCGTCGAGGCGGGCTTCCCCGAACCCCCGCGGGCGATCGAGACCCTGCTCGCGTACGTGATCGGCATGAGCACCACCGAAGCGGCCTGGCTGACCACGGTGGCCCGCTCCGGCGAGACGGAGGCCGGCTTCATCTCCCGTCTGATGCCGGCCGCCCAGCAGGCGGCCGAGGGGCACGAGCACCTCACCGACTCCTACGCCGCTGCCGCCACCGAGGTGTCCGTCACCGACCCGGCCGCCATGCGCGACGCCAAGTTCGCCTACGGCCTCCAGGTCGTGCTCGACGGCCTGGCCCTGCGCCTCCCGGCCGCCACCCCGCCCGCGGAGTAGGGCTCACGCCATCCGGTAGCGGGCCCCGATGCCCGCGATGACGAGCGCCAGGCCCTCCTCGAACCCCTCGTCGTAGTTCTGGAAGAGGTCGGCCCCGGCGGCCGCGGCGAGCGGGAACCCGTCCATCCGCGCGGCCCGCTCCTCCACGTCGTACCCCTCCCTGCGGTCACCGGGGAGGGGCTCGACGCCCTGCTCCTCGGTGACGAACCCGAGGGTGAAGAAGTACGCGGTCGTCGTGGCCCGCACCGCCTGCGGCAGCGTGAAGCCCGCCTCGGTGAGCGCCCTGAGGTCCTCCTCCATCCGGACGGCGTGCTCGGTGCCGGTGAAGCGGGTGCCGCTGAAGACCTTCGCGCCGTCGCGGTAGCCGAGCAGCGCCGCGCGCAGACCGCGGTTGCCGGCCGCGATCCGTTCCTGCCAGGTGGCGCCCGCAGGGAGCTCCGAGCCCGCGGCCATCCTGCGGTACATCTCGGTGGCCATCTCGTCCAGCAGCTCCTGCTTGCCCTGGAAATGCCAGTACAGGGCCGGTGCCTGCACCTGCAGGTCCTTCGCGATCGCCCGCAGCGTCAGGCCCTCGAGGCCCACCTCGTTGAGCAGCCGCAGCGCCGTGTCCACGACTTGCTTCTTGTCGAGCCTGGGGGATCTGCGCGCCGTCACGCTTGACAGCTTAACACCGTTAAGGGGATCCTCCCGGAGGCGGCAACTTAACAGCGTTAAGGAGAACGGGACATGATCATCGAACGAGACGTACTGATCGTCGGCGCGGGCCCCACCGGCCTCACCCTCGCCGTGGACCTGGCCCGCCGCGGGGTGCGCGCCCTCGTGGTGGAGCGGGCCGACGGCCTCTTCCCCGGCTCCCGCGGCAAGGGCATCCAGCCCCGCACCCAGGAGGTCTTCGACGACCTCGGCGTGGGCGAGGCGATCCGGGCGGCCGGCAGCTCCTACCCGGTCGGCATGATCTGGCAGGACGGCCGGCGCCTGGGCGAACACCGGATGTTCGACGAGTCCGACCAGGGCAGCGCGGACTCCCCCCACCGCGAGCCCTGGATGGTGCCCCAGTGGCGCACCCAGGAGATCCTCGCCGCCCGCCTCGCGGAACTGGGCGGCGACATCGCCTTCGGCCGCGAACTGGTGACCCTGGACCAGGACGCGGACGGCGTGACCGCCGGCTTCACCTCGGGCCCGCCGGTCCGCGCCCGCTACGCCGTCGCAGCCGACGGCGGCCGCTCCACGGTCCGCCGCGTCCTCGGCATCGCCATGACCGGCGAGACCGTGGACCCGAGCCCGATGCTCGTCGCCGACGTCCGCATCGACCACCTCGACCGCGACAACTGGCACATCTTCCCGCCCGCCGGCGACACCGGCTTCCTCGCGATCTGCCCCCTCGCCGGGACGGAGGACTTCCAGCTGGTGGCCCAGTTCCCCCCGGGCACCACCGTCACCCCCTCCCTCGCCAAGGTCCGCGAGGTGGTGGCAGCCCGCTCCCACCTCTCACCCGACGACGTGACCGCCATGAGCTGGGCCTCGGACTTCCGCCCCCGCGCGGCCCTGGCCGACCGCTTCCGTGAGGGGCGCGTCTTCCTCGCCGGGGACGCGGCGCACGTCCACTCGCCCGCCGGCGGCCAAGGGCTCAACACCAGCGTCCAGGACGCCTACAACCTCGGCTGGAAGCTGGGCGCCGTACTCCACGGCCGGGCACCCGAGTCCCTCCTCGACACCTACGAGGAGGAGCGCCTGCCCGTTGCCGCCGACATGCTGGGCCTCTCCACCCGCATCCACCGCGGCGAAGCCCGCCGCGGCGCGGCCACCCAGCAGCTGGACCTCAACTACCGGGGCTCCTCACTGGCCGTGGAAACCCGCACGGACCTCCCCGCGAGCGCCCTGCGCGCAGGCGACCGGGCCCCGGACGGCACCCCCGCCACCCGCCTCTTCGACGAGTTCCGCGGCCCTCACTGGACCCTCCTGGCCATCGGCCCCACCGCCTCGGCCGACCTCCCCCCGCTCCGCACCGTCCGCCTGCCCTCCTGCGAGCCCTACGGCGACGGCCTCTTCCTCGTCCGCCCCGACGGCTACATCGGCTGGGCCGGCGACTCCCCGGCCGACCTCACCCCGTACCTCGCCCGCACCGGCGTCTGACGCCTCAGATCATCAGCAGCAGCCGCGTGTTCGGCACCAGCTTCCTGTTCACACTGGTGCTCTGCACGAAGATCGTGAAGTCGTCGTTGTGGTCCGGCTTGACGCGGGCCTCCGCGTCCGGCAGCCCGAGCAGGGCACGGGCCTCCGGCCCCGTGTACACCCGGTCCGTCTTCTTCTCCAGGACCGCGATCTGCTTCCGCGCCTGGATCTTCTCCGACTTGCTCAGCTGATAGAACGCACAGCCGGTGCGATACGTGTGACCGCATTCGATGACCCATTCACGTATGGACGCATCCCGGGCCACCGGAATCAGCTGGTATTCCGACGGCTTCACGGCGGTGAGACCGGCCGCCTCGATGGTGTCCTTGTTGACCGCGTCCGCGCCGGTGGAGAAAACCGCCCGCGATCCCCGGATTCCCTGGCTCCGGCCCACCATGAATTTCTCGGTGGCCTGCCGGATGACCTGCCCGGCCTCTTCCAGACCCTGTGTGCTCGTGGCGTCCCAGATGGCGATGTTGTCCTTCGGGAAACCGCACTGCATGGCCTCGCGCTTGCCCATCTGGTCCGGCACGAGCACCGCCAGGGTCCAGTTGTCCTCCTGCGTCTCGAACATCTTGGCCACGGCCTGCACCAGCTGCCGCGGGTTCCTGCTGAAGGCCTCCGGGCTGCGATGACTGGCGTTCTCCTGCCCGTCGGTCAGCACGAACGTCAGGAAGCTGTGGTCACCGTACAGCTGCGCCGTCTGCGCCAGCTCCCGCTGCGACTTCAAGGTGGCCGCCAGCAGAGCCGTCATTCCGCCGACCCGGTAGAGCTCCTTCAGGGACGGCATCCGCAGCACGTCCTTGTCGTAGATGACGCATTCCACGTCCTGCGCGAACACGTACACCGTGACCCGGGTTTCCTGGTCCAATTCCTGCGACCGGCGGGCCAGATAGGCGATCTGCTGGTCCGCGACCTCGATGACCTTGCCGCTCAGGTGCGACATCGAAGAACTGGCATCCAGCACAAGGGCGACGTGATTGATGTAGTTCTGGTTTCCGGACATGACGGCTCCCCCTCTTCCGGACTTCTCCGAATCGATACTCAGATCCTCGCACCCCCCACTGACAATCGGTTCCGGACTCAATGCTCCTTGAGCAGCGCGCAGGCGAAGTCCTCCTGGACCGTCCGGAGCCGGGCGAGCAGCGCGGGCTTCACGCCCTTGCTGGTCTGGGTGTTGACGGAGAACGTCAGCGACCGCGTGCCGTCGGGGGTCGTGGCGGCGAGCTGCGTGTAGCCGGGGAAGTTGCCGCTGTGCCCGTGGAGCACACCGCAGCGGGTCGTGTACTGGAAGATCGCGAGCCCGGCGGCGTTCGTCCCGGGACCTTCCGGCTCGGAGGAGTCGCCGGGCCGGAAAGCGAGCTGCTCCTCACGGGTCTTCTCCGACAGCAGGGCAGGACCGCCGTACGCGCGGATGAAGGCCCCCAGTTCCCGGGGAGTGGACACGATGCCGCCCGAGGCCCAGACCCCCGAGGCCCCCAGCGCCTCGCTGATGTCCTCGGGCGCGGCCGGCGGGACGACGTCGTAGCCGTGCAGGAACGGACGCGGCAGCCGGTACCCCAGCGGCAGACTGGTCCGCCGCAGCCCGACGGGCCGGTACACCAGCTCCCGCAGCAACTCCTCGTACCGCCGCCCGGTCACCGCCTCGGCCATCAGCGCGACGGCGATGTTGTCGGAGTTGGAGTACTCGTACAGCGCACCCGGACGGAAGAGCAGCGGCTCCCCGGCGACGAAGTCCAGCAGCGTCCGCGGATCGAACACATGGCGCGGATCGGCCTGGAGGATCCTCAGGAAATCCGGATCCGCCGAATAGTCGGGCAACCCGCTGGTGTGCTGCAGCAGCTGACGCAGGGTCACCGCATGCCAGGCGGCGGGCTGCGCCGGCAGCACGTCGCCGATGGTGTCGTCGAGCGAGAGCACCCCCTCGTCGACGAGCCGCAGCGCCACGGCCCCGCTGAACGCCTTCGCGATGCTGGCGATGCGCATGTGATCGTCGATGTCCGGCCGACGGCCCGTCGCGACGTCCCCGACCCCGGCCGTGTACACCTCCGTCCTCCCACCCCGGGTCAGTACGGCGATCACCCCCGGCGGGCCGTCCCCCTGGGCGACGAGCCGTTCGAGCTGCCGCTGGAGGTGCCCCTCGCGCTCAGGGCTCCCGCCGGCCGCGTGCGCGGGCTGCAACAACGCCCCGACCGCGGCGGCGGCAAGGGTGACGGCGGACAGAACGCGGGCGCGGGAGGGCACAGACGTCTCCAGGGGAGCAGCGGGGCGGCCGAAGAGGCCCTGCCTAGCAGCCGTGCACGCCGCCCGCGCCCGCGACGCGCGCACGCGGGGCCGGTCGGCGCACACCACGTACTCCCGCCGGGGGCGGCCCCGTTCGTATGACCTTTCCCCGAAGAGGGGTTCCGTCCTGCCATTGGAGTGAAGTGGCGTTCCCCGTTGCCGGGACGTGATGTTGAACGGGGCACACGCACACGCACTTTCCCGGCGTGTGATCGAGTTATAGGAGAATCATGCGTATTCGCTCTGCTCTCACGTCCTCCGTCCTGGCCGCCGGCATCCTGCTGGGCGGCGCGGGCGCGGCCCTGGCCGACGACGGCGTCGAGATCGGCAGCTTCTCGGGCGGCCACTCGCAGTACGCCCGCACCTGCGCCTCGGCCGCGGCGGTCCCGGCGGTCGTCGGCCCGGTCTACACCTCGAACTGTGCCGCCGAGGGCGAGAAGGAGTGGGCCGACGCCGCCCACCTGGGCGCCAGCTGACGCCCGGCACGAGCTGAAGGGGCGGTCGACCCCACACGTCGACCGCCCCGATCCCGGCCGTCCGATGCGGCGATACGCAATGCTCGTCAGCGGCTGCGCCGACGCGGATCCGGCGCAGATGGGACCGCGAGGCACGCCGCCAGGATGGCCGACGCCGGCCCAGCCAGAAGTCAGATCGTGACCACGCCATTGGCGGTGGCGAACTCGACGGAGACCAGCCCCGGTTCCTCATCCTCGACCCAGGTGACGTCGATCTGGTCGAGGGGGTGGTCGGCCGGTTCGCCGAGGAATTCGGCGATGGAGGCGGCGTCGCCGGCGATGGAGACCCCGTGGATGGTGGTGGAGGTACGCGGGTCGGCGCTCGGGCGCTCCTCGACGGGGACCAGCCACTGGAGGAAGTAGGGCAGCTGCGGGTCCTCCATCAGTTCCAGCAGGCCGATCTGCTTCCACCTCAGGTCGAACCCGTCAGGGCGGACCCGGTGACCCTCGGCCGCGGTCCGGCCGAGGCGGGCCTCGACCGGACCGATGTCGTCGACGGAGACCACCCAACCGAGCCAGCCGCCACCCTCGGCGGCGCGCCGCGCGACCGCCTGGCCGAAGGGCGCGCGGTCGGCGGCGGGGTGGTCGAGGGTGGTGACGACCTCGACGTAGGTGCCGCCGCTCAGCGGCAGAATGAAATTGCGGGTGCCGAACCGCGGGTGCACACCACCGTCGACGAACCCGGCGCCGAGGGCCGATCCGATCCACTGGACGGTCGAGACGAAGCTGTCGCGGGCCACCGCATAGGACACGTGATCAAGTCGCACCGCACCATCATCACCCCACGCCCCACCCAAACCCCGACGCCACGCCCGATCAACGCAGCGGCTCGAACGCTGACCACCACGAGACGGCCGGCGTGTTCTGCAGGGAAGCCAGACACGGACCATGCGGGAGGCCTTTGTCACCGCCTTCCGTGTCGGGTGCGGCTGTTGAGGATGTGACGGATGATGGATGCGGTGTCGTCTGGGTGGTGGTCCAGCCAGACGCTGAGGTGTCTGCTGACGACCTCGTGGACGTAGGTCTTCGCTTCGGGGTTGCCGAGTCTGGTCCTGGTGGAGCCCTCGAAGACGGGCCGGGCGAGTTTGACGGAGAGAACCGCGGTCAGTCCGTCTTGTGCGGCTTCGGCTGTGATGCTCTCGTCGTCTGTGGACAGCTGGCCCAGCCGGCGCGCGTAGTCGTTGACGAGGCCCGTGAGGCCGGTACGGAAGCCCTCTTCGTGGGCGCCGCCCTCGTGGGTGCGGGTGCTGTTGGCGAAAGAGCGAAGCTCCCCGGGGGACCAGGTGTTCCACTGCATGGCGACCTGTACGGAGATTGTCTGCTCCTCGTTCTCGGCCTCGAAGGCGATGGCGGGGGAGTGAACGAGACTCGGGGGGTAGGGGTTGAGATGGGCGACGTAAGCACGAAGGCCGTCCGTGTGGTGGTAGCGGACCGGCCGTTCCGGCCGTTCGTCGGTGAGTGAGATGGCCAGGCCCCCGTTGAGGAAGGCCAGTTCCTGCAAGCGTTCGGAAAGTGTGGCGAACGAGTAGTCGGTGGCCTCGAAGATGTCGGCGTCGGGCAGGAACGCGATCGTCGTGCCGTGCCGGTCCGTCTCCTCGTTCCTCGTCAAGGGGGTGATCGGGGTGCCCTTCTCGTATTCCTGGGTCCAGCGGTGGCCGTCCCGGTGGGCCTCGACCGTGAGACGGCTCGACAGCGCGTTCACCACGCACAGGCCCAGGCCGCTGAGTCCGCCGGAGACCCAGTAGCCGGTGGGGGCGTTGGAGCCGAAGGACAGCTCCGTCAGTTCGCGTTCGATGGCCGACTTGCCGGCGAGCTCATCCGTCTCGACGGGCAGGCCCCGCCCGTTGTCCGAGACCCGGATGCCGCCCTCCGCGGTGATCGTGACGTCGATGGCGTCGGCATGGCCGGCCAGGTGCTCGTCGACCGCGTACGAGACGACCTCGTACACCATCTGGTGCAGGCCGCGTTCGCCGACCGAGCCGATGTACATGCCGGGACGCTTGCGTATCGCCGCGTGACCTTCGAGCACCTCGATGTGGTCTGCGGTGTACTCCTGCACGTTCGAGGGCTGGCTGGGGTTGACGGTCTCCGTCATGAAGCATCCTCCTTGGGCCGTCCTGGGCATGTCCGTGAGCGGGTGTCACCGAAGCGGCCGCAGCTGCCTCCACGACGTCGCCCGTGCAGGCCCATCCTAGGTATCTGGAGGCATATGCGCAGGTCAGGACCTATCTGGTGAGTTCTCAGGCAGTCGCGTGGACGGCTTCGCCGAGGCCACCGTTCTGGAGGGTCGCAACAGGGAACCGGAGCAGCGTGAAGGACCCGTCGGAGGCGAGGAAACGGCATTCCCGGACGGCCCTGAGGTGCCTTTCCCACGAACTTTTCCGGCGGAGGCGCGACCTTGCTACTGCGCCCAGCCGATGCCCAGTTGTCGCAGGGCGGCGAGTCGGTCGGCGGTGAGTCTGTGGCGGCGGGTTCCGGTGTTGGTGACCCATACGCCGAGCTTCACGGTCACCGGCTCTGCCTCGCCGTCGACCGTGACCTCCTCGCCGCGGGTCCCTGGGCCTGGCCGGTGGGCGCCTTCCCGCAGCCGCGCCCCGATGGCCGGCTGCTTCTGCTGCTGGTGCCACCTGCCGATGTCGTCGCCGTCGAAGACGACGCCCGGCGCGATGTGGGGCAGGACGCCGTCGGCGTCGACGAGATCCGCCATGCCTCGCCGGGCTCCCACACCATCCCGGCCTCCGGCGCGTCCAGCAGCTCCTTGCGCCGCTCCTCCAGCTCGCTGCCCGGAGTGCTTCGTGCTGGTGGTGTACCGCCCGCCACCGACCAGGGCCTGGCAGGAGAAGCGGGCCTCCCGATGCCCGTCGACCGACGGCCGACGGGCATCGGCAGGCCCTGTACGGACATGCCTCACGGGCGCGGCGCCGCGCCGGTCAGAGTTGTCCCTGGTCTTTCAGGACGCGGCGGGCCTGGGCGAAGAGCATGCCCACGTTCACCGTCTTGCGGCAGACCACGACGGCCACGACCTCGTCGTCGCTCTCCACCCTGAGGAAGAGGTGCGTGAGGTTGTCGCTGTTGACGAGGATCTCCTGGAAGTAGTGGCGGTCGCTGACGACCCCGCGGCGCTCCTTGAAGATGCCTTCGATCATCAGCACGTTGCGGCCCTGGAACAGGTCGAGGGTGGCCGCCGCCAGCATGTCGAGCACCTCCGGCGGATGCGAGTCGACCGTCTCCACCGACAGCAGCATGCCCGTGGACATGTCGATGACTCCCGCGGCCACACAGTCCGGTACGTCGGTGCGCAGGGCCTTGACGATGCTCGCGACCCGCCCCGCCATGGTCTGAGGCCCTCGCGGTTCCGACCCGCTCATCATGCTCCTTCTTCGGTGCCGTCGGTCTGTCCCGCTGCTCCGTGTCGCGGAGCGTCCGCGTCCGCGGCGGGCTCGGTGAGCAGGGTGGTGATGCGCTGCGCGGAGGCCTGCGCCTCGGTGTGCAGGCGGGTGATGTCCATGCCCGCGTCACCGAGCACCCCGATCAGCGCCATCTCGCCGAGGGCGTGGGTGACGAGGTAGCCGTCGGTGAACCGGGACACCGTGTGGTGGAGCATGCCTCTGCTGGTCATGGAGCCTGCCCGGCGGGCGATGTTGAGGGTCGCGGCGGTGAGGGCGGCCAGGCTCTCGGGTTCCGCGGTGTCGTCGGTCTCCGCGGTGATCAGCAGGCCGTCGACCGAGGCCACCACGACGTCGGTGACACCGACGACCTGGTTCCTCAGCGTCCTCACCTCTGCTGCCAGCTGGGCTTTCCTGGTTGTCACTGCTCTCCTGTCGTGTTCGTTCATGTGCGCGTGCCGCCGACGGCGCTCGAAGGGGTCCGTCGCCGGCACGTCCTGCGCGCCGCCCCGCGGGAGGCCCTAGTGACCGGCCGCCGGCCTGAGCGGCAGGATGTCGTTGACGCCGCTCGCCCCTGGCAGCCGGCGCGGCAGGCCGCCCGCAGTGGTGGCGGGTCCGAAGAGGTGGTCCTTGGGCCGGGCGGGTACTACCGCTTCGACCAGCCCTTCCACCAGCAGCCGGGACACCTCCACCGTGACGGCGTACAGGCTCCGGCCGAGGAGGAACGCGATGTCCCGGGCGCTGCGCCGCCCGTTGAGCCGGAGCAGGATTTCCCGACGCTCACCGGCTGCTGCGTTGTCCAGGGCCGCGGTACCGGCCTCGGTCCGGCCCAGCCGGGTGCGGAAGGGCGAGAAGGGGTGCCGGCGCGAGGCGAGGGCCCGGATCCGCCGTTCCGCCTCACGTACCAGCCAGTCGGGTTCGATGGCCTCGGGCGCGGCCAGTCGACAGCCGTATGCGTCCCGTTCCAGGTTGAAACCGTCGATCCTGCCCATTCCGACGGCGAGGGCTCCATCCAGCGCGGCCGCCACGCATATCAGCTGTAATTCCGCGGCGCCGACCAGTTTCCGGGCGACGAGCTCGGCTCCGATGGGACGTCCTGCGGTACTGGACGTCGTTGCGGAGGCCCAGTCCGCCTCACGGATACGGCCGGATCGCAGGAGCAGGGTCTCCGCCGTGGGCGCACCCGGAGAGACCACCTCGACGATTGCGCCGCCGATGAGATGGAAGGATCCGCCGGGATCCCCGGCCACCAGCAGCGTCCCGGAAATCCGGTCCAGCGGTGCCTCGGTCAAAGCCCTGGCGAGTTCCAGCCCCATCACCTGCGACGGTTTCCTGAAGGCCGGTCCATCAATTTCTGACATTCCCCTGCAATCGGCCGCACTTTCCATGGATCCCCGTGACTGAAAACCCTGATCCGTCACCCCGGGATGAGATGGTCAGCCTAAAGGGTTAACAGTTGGCAGGCGGCTTGACGCCCGTTTATTGGTGGCAATTGAACCGTTGCGATCTGTTCAAATCCTCTTGGTTTCGAATGTGTCTGAATTGGCCGGGGCCGGGAAGGTCGCTACGGCGCTACCAGTGCTGACGGCGCAACAGAAACAGCCGAAACTGTTCGCCCAGCTCAACGCCCCGCCCTGGGCCGACGCCCCAGGCCGTGCACGGGAACGCAGCCGGGAGCCACGGCCGCAGCGAGCACCGCGCCGTCCTCGCGCTCACAGTCCCAGCCGACCCACGCGGCTCAGACGTTCCATATCCGCCCGCACCGTCCGCCAGGACTCCGCGCACCGCCGCGAGCAGGCGACCGGCCCACTGCGCGGAACGGTCGGCGCGGCGGCACCAGTGACCGGCCTCCACCGCTACACCGTCGGCGAGGCCGGAAACGGTGCGTGGGGGCGGGGTAGTCCTGCCCAGTCGCGGCTGCGCGTCGTGCGCGAGCACGGATTGCACCTGGGCTGACATGGCCCTACAGGCACGCGACCGGGCCCCGACCCGGGGGAGAGGGTCGGGGCCCGAATGGGGCAGCGCGCCAGGGTCTGCCCGTATCAGTGGCGGAAGGTGTCCTTGATGTCTTCCTTGACCTGGCGGGCGTTGCCCTTGGCCTGCTCCGTTTGGCCTTCGGCGGTCATCCGCTCATTGCCGACGGCCCGGCCCAGCATCTCCTTGGCCTTGCCCTTGGCCTGCTCGGCGTGTGCCTTGGACTTCTCCTTGCCCGACATCGGGACCTCCTCGTGCAGTACCGGATTGGTCGTGACCGCTCGCCTGCTCCCGATCAGCGGCCGTAAACCCCTCTTGTTGCCATCGGCCGGGCGAACCGCATCCCGCACTCCGCGGCGGCTGCCGCTCCTACCCGGCTGCGCGCGTAGGAACCGGGTAAAAGTCAGGTGCATGACCGTCGCGGAGGGGGGCAGCCGAGGCTTCGGAGGTTGATAACTATGGTTCCCCTGCTTCTCGTTCTGCTGCTCATCCTGATCCTCTTCGGCGCCGGGTTCGCGGTGAAGATCCTTTGGTGGATCGCGATCGCGCTGCTGGTGCTGTGGCTCATCGGGTTCGTGGCCCGGCCCAAGAACAGCAGCGGCCGCTGGTACCGCTGGTAGCGGCCGGCAGCGCCCGGCGCCGCGCCACGGTGGGCCGCTCCCCGGAAGCGGGAAGCGGCCCACCGCCGTGCGCGATGCTGGGCGTGGGGGTGAGGACTGTCGCAGGGGGTAGGTGCGCGTCAGCCGGGCCGGCCGTCGTGACGCAGCAGGGAACCTGCTCACCTCCAAAGATCGGCGGCCGTCCCGGTCCTGCCGTCCCCGGGCCGGCAGGGACCCAAGAGACCGGCCTGGACAAGTTCCTGACAGCGCAGCCTCGTCCGTGCCGACGGCAAGACGGTCCATTCCCGGCAGGCGCCCACCCGCGCATTGGCGCGGGGGCCGCGCCGGTTTCCGGGGTGTGGCTCACTGTCATGGGTGTGAGAGATCGGGGCGACTCCACTGGCACGGGGCGGTATTCGTGCAGGTGGTGCACTGACACGAAACCGAGAGATCTCAGTTGGAGACGAGCTCCCAACGTCAGACGCCCGCCCTTTGTCTGCGGGCCGAGGACGAAGGGCGGGCGCGGTTTCTCGTAGCGGCGCTCATCGACGAGCGGGGACGGGTGATGCGATCGTGGCAAGGGCCGCACGCGGTGCGATCTCGCGCTGCCCTACCCGCGGATCACGTGCGACCCGCGTCCCCCGTGGTCAGGCCGCACTGGCCTAGTAGCCGGTGACGTAGGTCCAGTCGCCGCTCTGGGAGTAGGGGACGGAGACGTGGGTTCCCCAGCTGTAGCTGTTCTGGCAGTTGTAGCTGTTGTACGCCTTGACCGTGAGGTCGCCCCGCCACCACCAGCCGGAGATGTAGGTGGTGCCCCCCGAGTTGATGTTGAAGCAGCCGAGGCTCTCCTCACCCTTGTGGTTGTATCCGTAGAGCTCGATCGAGTGCCGGTAGCCGGGCGTCGCGTGGTCCGTGTAGACGATCTGCTGCCCGCTGGAGCCGGCGGAGGCCGTACCCGCGCCGGCGAGGACTCCGGTCGCGGCCAGGGCGAGGCTGCCGGCGGCCGCGGCGGCGCGTGTGGCGATGTTCTTGGACATACGAGAATGTCCCCCGTTCGGTCGATGGCATCGTGCATCCGGAGAACTTGTTGATCTCCGAACTTTTCATGATCAGGGTACTCGCTCGTATAAATGGTTCAACTAAGTTCCTTCGACAGGGCGTTGGGGCCACAGCTGCATGCGGGTGCGCCACGGGCCGAACACCGCGATCAGCCTGCGTACGGCACTGTTGATGGACGAGAGCACGAGCAGATGAACCCTGCCGCCCCCTCGGGGTTCACCGGGGACTTCGCAGCTTCACCGATTGATGGGCGTCGTGTGATGTGCACTGGGTGTGCGTCATCGGTTTTCACTGGTGCTGGGTTGGGGCGGGGCGGTACTGGGGTGTCGTTTTGCCGGTGAAGGCTGTTGTCGTTTGGTGTGTGGGGTTCTGTCGCCCCCTGTGGGTGGGTGCGGCGGAATGCTGGGTGGGGGCGTGTCGTGTCTGGCTACGCTCGGTGGATGCCGTCGTTGGCGGGTGATCCGCGTCATGAGCGTCTTGTCGCTGTGTTGGTGCCGTTGTTGCGTCGTTCGTGTCCGCCGGGTGGGGGTGGCTTCGGCGGGTCGTATGAACTCCGGCTCGGGGTTGACGAGGCCGAGGAGTTGGGCGGGGTTGAACTGATCCGCGGCGGGCCCTGAGGGGCCGCACCCGAGCTGCGGGCCGGTCGCTGGGCAGCGACGTGCGCCCTGGTGGCGTTGGAGCAGCGCGGCGTGGATCTGGCGGAGGTGACGCTGCACGGCCAGCGCCTGTTTGGCCGGGAGCAGCAGGCCGAGCGTTGTTTCGTCGATCTGGGGTGGAACGGCTTCGGATACATGGGCCGTCTCCTGGACGGCGGAGTGACCTGGCTGGAGGTCTTGCGTCCGCATCGCAGCAGGCCCATGGACGCATTGCTCATTGAGCCCTTTCAGAGTGCCCACTGATTGAGTGGGCCAGGCCGAGTCAGGATGAGGACCGCAACGCACAAGGCTCCCGCGCCGTTGAGGGAGGTGTTCGAAGTCTCAACCCATCGGCACAGGAGCCCTGTTGGTTCCCGATCCTGCCGCACTCGACCTGCCTCATGCTCTGGTCGAGTGGGTATCCTTGCTCATCGTCACCCGCGAGGGTGACCGCCGCTGCAAGCTGCCGCCCCACCAGCGTGCCCTCGTGGGCCTGGTCTACCTTCGCCGGCACGACACGCTCGCGCAGATCGCCGCCGGCTTCGGCATATCCGTCGGCACCGCCCACGCTTACGTCCAGGCCGTCGTCCAGCACCTGTCCGGCCGGGCGCCGGGCCTCCTGCGGGTCCTGCGCGAGGTCGATCCGGATTACGTCCTGCTCGACGGGACGCTCGCCGAGTGCGACCGTGTCGGCGACAGCCGGGCGGACTTCTCCCAGAAGTACCGCCGTCACGGTGTGAACGTGCAGGTCATGGCCGATCCCGCGGGCAACCTGCTGTGGATCTCACCCGCCCTGCCCGGCCGCACGCACGACCTG
>NZ_JBVJKF010000024.1:0-123546 GCF_055585365.1 Streptomyces sp. NPDC053432 | reverse complement strand
ATGGCCTCGGCGGGTGCGGACTGGAAGACCAACCCGGCCACCCAGATCAAGTGGGGCCTGGACTACATGAACTCCCGCTACGGCAGCCCGGTCGGTGCCTGGAACTTCTGGTCCGCCAACCACTGGTACTGAGCCGCCTGCAGCACAGGCAACAGCACAGGCAGCAGCACAGGCAGCAGTCGCACGCAAGACGCCCGGCAGGGACTCCCCGCCGGGCGTCTTCGCGTACGCGGCCGCCACCGTCGCGGCGAGGGCGGGTTACTTCGACTGTGTGGAGAGACTCACCCCGCTGAAGTCCTGCGCGGCGGCGAGGCTGAAGTAGACCCAGCCCGACGGCGGGTTGTCGATCGTCAGCGTCTCGCCGTTGCCCGCGTTCGCGGACTTCGCCTGGTAGCTGCCGGTGGTGGCCCAGCTGCTGCCCGCGTAGTACAGATCGGCGTTGCCGGTGCCGCCACTGCTGGTGATGGTCAGCTGCTTGACGCCGGCCGGCAGGTACACGAAGTGGTAGCTGTAGTTGCCCGCGGAGGCCGCGAGGCCGTCCCGGCGGCAGTTCTGGTCGAACTGACGCGGATCCGCGAGGGTGCACTGCGCGATGGACGGAGCCTCCGGCAGCGCGCCGCAGTCGTTCGTCGCGCAGGCGGTCGACAGCCAGGTGGCGAAGCCGGCGTCGTAGTCGGTGCCGATGGTCTGCTTCAGGAAGGTGCGCGCACCGTTCCAGTCACCGGCGCGGTACTTGCCGAGTACGGTCTGCACGTCGCCCGGATGCGCCTGCAGCATGTACCGGACCGCGAGGAAGCCCCAGCGGTAGACCCGGTTCGAGTTGACGTCGGGGTTCTCGTCCTGACCGTAGACGGTGTCGAACAGGTCGCTCAGCTTGTACGTGTTCTTGCGCGCCTCGGCGATCGCGTCGGCGTTGCGCTCGCCCCGGTAGCCGAACGAGATGTTCTCGGCGATGCCCTCGACCCACCAGATGGTCGGCGTGGTCAGGCTCGCGTCGAAGTCTCCGGCCATGTTGTAGCGGCCGTCGAGGTAGTGGGTGTACTCGTGGTTGAGGTTCCAGATCTGGAAGTCGGGGCGCAGCCAGTGGGCCTCGTGGGCGATGAAGCGGGCCTGGTTGCCGGCGGCGGACGGGTTGCCCTCCTCGTACATGCCGCCGTTGTCGACGTCGATGTTGTAGATGGCCCAGGCGTACAGCGAGTACTGGGTGTAGTCGTCGAAGACGATGACCTCGAGGTTGGTGTTCACGTCACCGGGGATCGGGCCCTTGTCGCCGATGACCCGGTGGAAGTACGCGTCCTGATTGACCAGGCTGGTGCAGGTGCTGTCCAGCTGGCCGGGGGACATGTCCTGGGCGCGGATCTTCAGGGCCGGCGTGCACGTGTGCTGGATCGGCAGGATCACCGGGAGTACGCGCTCGCCGAGGTCGCATATGGCGTAGGCCGCGCAGTTGCCGCGGTCGTACTGGCGCGTGTACCAGCCCAGGTTCATGGTGATCGGGGCGGTGGGGCCGACGTTCGGGTAGCGGTTGATGAGGTCCTTCAGCAGCGGCCGGACCCGGTCCTTGAGTTCGGGGACGTCGAGGGCGTAGCCGAGGTAGCGGCCGACGTTGCTGACGACGTCCAGGCGGTTCAGCTGCGCGCCGTTGCGGGTGATGAAGCCGGCCCAGGTGTCGAGGACGGCGGGATCGGCCTTGAGGGCGGCCCGCCAGCCGCGGGCGTCGTTCTTGGCCTTGAAACCGTTCTCGACGACCCACTCGACGTGCTGCATGGCGAGGTTCATCTGGCCGGGCCACGTGGCGTCGTAACGGCCGAGCATCCACTTGACCACGCCGGCGTAGCGGCCGGCGGTGTGGGTGCTGTCGATCAGGGTGACGACCTCGTTGAAGATCTCGCCGTTGGCGTCGGTGACGTCCTTGCTGCGCGGGGAGGCGAAGAAGGCGTCCAGGGCGCCGCGTGCGGCGCTGTCCAGTGCCGTGCCGTAGGCGCCGACGACGTCCGCGTTGTTGTCCTGCACGTAGTAGCCGGCGCGCAGGAACAGCACCAACTGGCCCACGGAGGCGCTGTTGTCGCCCGAGTAGGTGGCGGAGGCGTCGCGCAGCGCGTCGGCGACGGAAACCATCTGGGCTTCGCGGAAGGCCTTGCGCGCGTTCTCCCCGGTGAGGCCGAACAGCGGGTAGGTGCAGTTGATCCGGGGGAGGGACTTGAGCTGCTGGACCAGCGCGCTGCCCGTCGCGTCGATCACGCCGGAGAGGTCGCCGCAGTCGTCCCCCGCGGCGGCCGAGAGCCGCTTGCCGGCCTTGTCGGTCCTATCGGCCTTGTCGGTCCTGAGAGTGGGGGCGGGGGAGGGGATGGGGGCCGCCGGAGTGGACTCCAGGGCGCTGTCCTGGGAGGAGATCCGCAAGCGCGAGCCGTTGTTCATCGCATCGGGCGACTTGGGGACGGGGATCGACCGCGGGGCGGAGGAGGCGGGTCCACTCGCACGGGCGGGGACCGCCGGGCCGGCGGAGGCGGCCTGGCTCTGTGGCGCGAGCAGACCGAGCGCAAGGAAGACGACCGCGCCGAGCGCAGGAAGTCTGCGCGCGCCGGCCTTCGTTATGCGGGAGGAAAGCATCTGTGGGGGCCTCCGGGGCCGTTGTGGCCGCGTGTTGGGACACGAGCCGTTGATGTGTGACATGTAAAATTTCACATGTCGCATCACGCTGGAAGTCTTCTGGACAGATTGCTCGGCCGCCGCAATGGAAACGTTGTCAACCGCCGCGCTCCCGGACCGACAACTACTGCGGCCTGACGCCGGATTGGGGCGGTGCGGGCTGATACCGCGCCGGCGGGTCGGCTCAGGGAAGCAGCGGCGGCGCGAGCAGTCCCTTGCTGTCGTAGCGGTGCTGAAGGGCCCGGAGCCGGGCCAGGTTGCCGCCGTAGGCCGCACGGGTTTCGGCATCGGTCTCCGGGAGGCCCGGCCGCAGTTCGACGCTGTAGGCCCCGATGGTGTGCGTACCCAGGGCCCGCAGGGTGTCGCGGGCCCACGTCGTGCAGGCCTCGGTGTCGGAGGCGTCGTCCCAGATCGCGTTCAGGGGGACGCTCCATTCGGCGTTCCTGCCCCAGAACGCGGTGGCGGTGTCCTCGACGTCGGCCAGGGCCCCGCCGGTGTGCTGGAAGTCGATGCGGCACGCCTTCGTGGGTGCGGTGCGGATCCGGTCCGCGAGCGCCTCGGCGACGGTGGCATCGAGCGTGGGGCCGGTGAAGGCCGCCTTCCCGAAGAACGAACCGCGCGGACCGTCTCCCGGCTCGGGCAGCCGGACCGGCTCCGGCTCGGTGCCGCCCGCGCCGGGGATCGAGAACTCGGGCAGCCCGGCCGGATAGCGGCCCGTCGTCTCCGAACGGTGGAGCGCCGGGGAGGCGGCGCCGGCGACGACGGCGGTGGTGGCGGCCCTGGCCCGCTCGACGACGCTGTCGAGGCGGCTCGCGCACGCCGTGTAGACGAGCACGACCGGCTCGGCCGGCGAGAGGGAGGTGCGGCCGAGGACCGCGCTCATGCTGATGTCCCGCGGAAGTTCCGGAGCGACCCGGAAGTAGGCGGCGAGCGCGTCGAGTCCCACCACCGCCCGGTCGACCCGGACCGGCGGGACCTCGTGGGTCCGGAACGCCGCGGAGGTGACCACGCCGACGCAGGGCGCCCCGCCGCGGACCGCCCACCACAGATCGGCTTCCTCGCCCGAACTCCGCTCCGAGAGGCGGACGATGTCGCCGGAGGGGAGTACCAGTTCGGCCTCCACGAGATGATCGACGGTGAGCCCCAGGGATCTCGTCAGATGGCCGATGCCCCCTCGGGTGGCCATCCCGAGGCCGGTGTGTCCGACGACGCCGACCGGCACCGCGCGAGCCGCCGGGGCGAGGGCCCCGAGCAGGGTCGCCATGGTCGCCCCACCGCCGACGACCACGCGGTCCCCGGCCGGGCGGGCGGTGTTCCGGTGCGCCGAGAGGTCCAGCATGACGGCCCCGTCTGCGACGCAGTTCGAACTCAGACCGCCGCCGCGCACGGTCACCCGGACTCCGGCCTCCGCCGCGACCTTCATGACGGTCGCGACGTCCTGGGTCGTACGGGCTGCCACGACGCACGCAGGCCGCCGACGGGCGGCCTCGGGGAAGAAGACGCGCGCCAGGGCGTTCTCGTACTCCGCGGTTCCAGGAGCGCGGACGCTCTCTCCGAGCGCGGATCGCAACGGCTCGACGATCTCGTCCGACGGACGGGCCGACGGGGTGTCATGACTGGGCACGGTGGCTCCGATTCCCGGTGATCGGGTTTCGGGCGCGAGGGGCCTTCGGTTGTCCCGGGTGACAGCACAGCAACCCCAGGAGGGTAGGCAACTCGCTTACCGCGCACAAGGTTTCGGAACCCGGGTGCCGACCGTACGGCGCCGGAGCCAGGCACTGGTCGGATGGTCACGCCGACCGCCCGGAACGTGCCCGTTCGCGCGTCAGTCACGCCGTGTCCCTGACAATGACGCAGGCGACGGAGGCAACCTGCGGCTCCGTTCGCTCGTCCTGCCCACCGGGCGGGTCCGTGCGACGGACCGGCTCCTTCGCACCTTGCACGTCGAGAGGTCCCCCCATGCCCGTGGCCGTTCCCGATGTCAGCGTCCTTTCCGAGGACTTCGCCTCCGATCCCTCCCGCTGGTTCGCCTCCTTCAGGGACCGGTTTCCGGTGCACTACGAGCCCGGGATCGACAGCTGGTTCCTCTCCCGCCACGCGGACGTGAGGCGGGTGCTGACCGACCACGAGGCGTTCACCACCGAGACGCTCCAGGTGCGCGCCGAACCGGTGATGCGGGGGCGGGTCCTCGCGCAGATGACCGGGGCCGAGCACACCGCCAAACGGAAGACCGTCGTACGGGCCTTCACCGGCCGGGCCCTCCAGGACCATCTCCACGCCGTCCGCGCCAACGCGGCGGAACTCATCGCGCCCTTCCTCCCCGAAGGCCGGATCGACCTGGTGGGTGACTTCGGCAAGCCGCTCGCCGTCCGCGTGACCATGGACGTCCTCGGGCTGGACCCGAAGGACCGGGAGCGGGTCGCCGGCTGGAACGCCGGAATCACCGAGTTCATCACCAGCCTGGAACTCTCCCCCGAGCGCCGCCGCCACTGCCTGGACTGCGCCGAACAGCTGGAGGCCTACCTGCGCCCCGTCATCGAGCAGCGCCGCCGCGACCCCGGCCCGGACCTCATGTCGCAGCTGTGCGCCGCCGGGTCCGACGGCATCGCGATGAGCGACCGCGACGTCACCGCGCTCGTCATCAACGTCCTGGTGGCCGCCACCGAGCCCGCGGACAAGACGCTCGCCCTGCTCTTCAAGCACCTGATCGACCATCCCGGGCAGATGGCCGAGGTGCGCCGGGACCCCGCCCTCCTGCCCGCCGCGATCGCCGAGACCCTGCGCCTCACCCCGCCGGTGCAGCTCATCCCGCGCAGGGCGCAGGCCCACACCGTCTTCGGCGACGCCACCATTCCGGCGGGCGCCACCGTCTTCTGCATGATCGGCGCGGCCAACCGCGACCCCGAGGCCTTCACCGCCCCGGACTCCTTCGACATCCACCGCCCGGACCTGGGCACTGCCCGCTCCTTCACCGCGGCCGCCCAGCACCTGGCCTTCGGTGCCGGGCTGCACCAGTGCGTCGGCGCCGCCTTCGTGCGCGCCGAGACCGAGACCGTCGCCGGGATGCTCCTGCCCCTGCTCGACCGGGTCCGCCACACCCCCGGCTCCCGCTACCGGGAGGCCGGGCTGTACACCCGGGGCCCCGTGGCCCTGCCGCTGGACTTCGCGCCGGTGCGCGGCTGACGCCCGTACTCCCTCCTTCCGTTCCACCGTCCCCCCACCCCCTGCGAAGGCATCCATGACCGCGACCGACATCACCCGCGCCCTCAACGACCTGCTCTTCACCCCCGGCCTCGATCTCGAGGAGGCCGTCGCACGGCACTTCACCCCCGACTACCGCCAGCGCACCAACGGCGTGTGGAGCGACCGCGCCGGCTTCGTCCAGCACATGGCGCGCCTGCGCACCCTGGTCCGCGGCGGAAGCATCGAGGTCCACGAGGAACTGCGCGACGGACCGCGCTACGCCGACCGGCACACCGTCACCGTCGAGCGGGACAACGGGCGGGTCTCGCGCATCGAGGTGTACCTCTTCGCCCGGATGGCCCCCGACGGCCGCTTCCAGCAGGTCGTGGAGACCACCCTGCTGGTCGACGGCCTCCCCGACGACGCCGACCTGGGGTCCGTCAAGTGAGGGCCGGAGGTCCGGGGAAGCGGGAACGAGAGGTGGGGAGCGGGCGTGGTATCCGTCGGTGACAGGCTGAGCAGGGCGCGCGTACGGGCCTTCGTCGGGCGTGAGCAGCAACTCGGAAACTTCCGTGCGGCGTTGGCGGGTGACCCGCTGGCGCCGTTCGCGTTCTACGTGTACGGGCCGGGCGGCATCGGGAAGTCGACGCTGCTGCGGCGCATGGCGGACCACGCCCGCGGCGCCGGCCGGCTGCTCGTCGAACTCGACGGCCGGTTCGTCAGCCGGGACCCGGCCGATTTCGAGCGGGCCGCCGGCCCCTTCCTGGACGTACCGGGCGCGGTCCTGTTCGTGGACTCCTTCGAGCACTGCCAGTGGCTGGAGGACTGGCTCTGGCAGCACTTCCTGCCCCGTGCCGCCGACGACACCCTGGTCGTCCTGGCCGGGCGGCGCGCGCCGCAACCGCAGTGGGCCGCCGACCCCGCCTGGTCCGGCCTGCTCAACGTGACCGAGCTGGAGCCGTTCTCCGAGGAGCAGGCGCGGCGCCTGCTGATCGCCGCGGAGATCCGGCCCGAGCTGCGGGAGCGGGTGCTCCGCTTCGCCGGGGGCAACCCGCTGGCCCTCTCCCTCGCCGCCGCGGCGGGATCCGAGGGCTGCGGCAGCGAGGAGATGTGGGCCCCCTCGGCGGGGGTGCTGCGCACCCTCCTGGCCGGGCTGATCGGCGAGGTGCCCACGGCGGCCCACCGCCGCGCCCTGGAGGTGGCGGCGCAGGCGCACTCCACGTCCGAGGAACTGCTCGCCGCGGTGCTGCCCGACGAGGACGCCCACCTGCTGTTCTCCTGGCTGCGGGACCTGCCCTTCATGGAGTCCGCGCTCCGCGGCCTCTACCCGCACGACGCCGCCCGCGAGACGCTCGCCGCCGATCTGCGCTGGCGGGCGCCCAACGCGTTCGGCACGATGCGCCGGCGGCTGGCGGACGAGTACCTGCGCCTCCTGCGCGAGGCCCCCGAGGACCGGGTCTGGACGGTCACCGACGAGCTCTTCCACCTCTTCCGCGAGGCCGAGGCCCTGACCCGGGTACGGACCTGGTCGCGCGAGGACGAGGTCCACGACCGCCCTCTGCACCCGGACGACCTCGACATCGTCCTGCGCATGGCCGAGGAGGCGGAAGGCCCGGCCTCCGCGGAAGTGGTCCGCTACTGGGCCGGCCGCCAGCCGCAGGCCTTCAGCGTCTACCGCCTGGTGCGCACGGGGCGGATCGTCGCGTTCACGGCCCGGCTGGCCCTGGCCGCCCCTCCCGACCCCTCCGACCTGGCCGCGGACCCGGTCGTGGCGGCCGCGTGGGCGTACACCGATGCCACCGCGCCGGTGCGGCCCGGCGAGCACATAGGCGTCAGCCGCTTCTCGGTCTATCCCGAGCGCTACCAGGTCCCGTCGCGCGTCACCGACCTGAGCAGTTCCCGGGCCCACGCCGAGTCCGCCCGGGCCCGCGGGCGCGCGTACGGCTTCGCCGTCTTCCGGGACGCCGAGACCTGGGCCGCGCGGGTGCGGGGCAGCCTGGCCGACACCGGCGCGCGCCCGCGCGTCGGGGAGTACGAGTACGGGCTGTTCGGCGTCGACTGGCGCCAACTGCCCGTAGAGGCATGGCTGATGCGGTTCACGGAGGCCGCGGACGCGGCGGCCGTGCCCGTCCCCGAGGGGCCCTCACCGCTCTCGCGCGCCGCGTTCGACCAGACCGTACGCGAGGCGCTGGTGCACTGGCGCGATACGGGGGCCTTCGCCGCCTGCGCCCTGCTGCGCACCCGGCTCGCGGCTGATCTCGACGACCCCGTGGGGGAGTTGAGGGCGCTGCTGCGGCGGGCCGTCGACGACCTCGCCGCAGACCCGCGCGGGGTGCGCGCCCGTGAGGCCCTGACGGCGGGCTACTTCTCCGGCGCGCCCACCCAGGAGGCGGCGGCGCGCCGCCTCGGGCTCCCGTACGGCACCTACCGCCGCCACCTGCGGCAGGGCCTCGACCTGCTGTGCGACGCCCTGTGGCAGCGGGAGTTGCACGACCGCCGGTAGCGGCACCGGCGGGGCCCGGCGGGGGTCCGGCGGGTCCGGGTGGACAGGTGCGGACAGGAGTGGACAGGGCCCGGCGCCCGAGGGCCTGGAGAGTGGACGGCGTCCGGCGCGAATCTTCGTGCCATGAACGCAGTACGGACACACACGGCCCCGCCGGCCCCCCGGGCGCCGCGGCAGGGAGCGGTGCTCTCCGCGCTCGCCGCGGCCCAGTTCACCGTCATGCTCGCCACCTCGGTCGTCAACGTCGCCCTCCCGCAGATCCGTGCCGGGGCCGGGCTGTCGGACAGCGGAACCACCTGGGTGGTCAACGCCTACGGGCTGGCGTTCGGGGCGCTGCTCCTCGCGGGCGGGCGGCTCGCCGACCTCCTCGGCCGCCGCCGGGTGCTGATCGACGGACTCGCGCTGTTCGCGGCCGCCTCGACGGTGGCGGGACTGGCGACGTCCTCCGGCGTACTGATCACGGCCCGGGCCGTGCAGGGTCTGGGCGCCGCCGCCATCGCCCCCGCCTCGCTCGCCCTGGCGATGGAGCTGTTCCCGCCGGGCCCGCAGCGCGGCAGGGCCCTGGGCGTGTGGGGAGCCGTCTCCGGCGCGGGAGGGGCGGCGGGCGTCCTGCTGGGCGGTGCGGTCACCCAGGCCTGGGGCTGGCCGTGGATCTTCCACTCGGTCGCGCTCGGGACGGCGCTGGTCACCGCCGCCGTGACGGCCTTCGTACCGCCGGGCTCCGAGCCGCGGTCCGGGCAACGGTCGCCGTCCGGGCGGTTCGACCTGCTGGGCACGGCCACCGTGACCCTCGCCCTGACCTGCCTGGTCTGGGGCCTGACCACGGTCCGCGGCACCGGCTGGGGCGACGCCCGGGTGGTGGGAGCCCTCGGCGCAGCCGTCGTACTGCTCGCGGCCTTCGCCGTGATCGAGGTCCGCTCGCGGGAAGCGCTGGTGCCGCCCCGGCTGCTTCGCGCCGGCCGGGTCGCCGCGGGCAATCTGCTGATGGCCCTGCTGGGGTCGGTATGGATCGCGCTGTTCTTCTTCCTGCCGCTCTACCAGCAGCAGGTCCTCGGATCGGGCCCGTTGACCACCGGGGCGGGGCAACTTCCCTTCGCCGCCGCCAACATGCTCGGCTCGGGCCTCGCGCCGCTCCTCTCCCGGCGCTTCGGCGCCCGGGCGGCCGTGACCGTGGCCCTGCTGACGGAGGCCGCCGGACTGCTGTGGCTGTCCGGGCTCGGCGCCGACGGGAGTTACGCGGCCGACGTGCTCGGCCCGAGCGTCCTGGTCGGCCTGGGCCTCGGCGCGGCCTTCGTCCAGATCACCGCGTTCGCCGTGGAGGGCGTCGGCCCACAGGACGCGGGGCTGGCCGGCGGGCTGGTGAACACCACTCGGCAGGTCGGCGGCGCCATCGGCCTGGCCGCCCTGACGACACTGGCCGGATCGGTCACCGCCCGCGCCGCGCACCATGCGCCCGCCGCGGAAGCCCTCACCGCGGGTTATCGCACCGCCTTCGCGGTCTCGGCCGCGGTGCTGGCCGCGACCGCGCTGCTCGCACTGCTCCTCACCCGGCGCGCCCCGTCCCCTCCCGGCACCCCGCCGGTGGCCACGCCGCGCCTCTCCCGCACGGGCTGAGCTCACGCATCAGCCCCTGTACAGCCCCCACACCCCGCACACCCCGCACACCCCGCACACCCCGCAACGCCTTCGAAAAGGAAGAACAGTCATGGTCACCATCGACGAGACCGCTCCGGCGACAGCCCGCCTGAGCACCCGTGTCCACGCCCCGCTCGCCACGGTGTGGGAGGTGCACACCGACATCGCCGCCTGGCCCACCTGGAACCCGGACATCGACATGACCGAGCCCGACGGCCCGACGGCACCGGGAAGTTCCTTCGCCTGGCGCACGCACGGCATGGAGATCACCTCCACCGTGTACGAGATGACCCCCGAGCGGAGGGTCGCCTGGGGCGGGCCCTCCGCGGGCATCACCGGCATCCACGTCTGGACGTTCGAGCAGGACGGTGACGCGGTCATCGTCCGCACCGAGGAGTCCTGGAGCGGCGCGCCGGTCGAGGCCGCGGCCGAGGAACTGGGCAAGGCCCTGCACGCCTCCCTGGAGGCCTGGCTGTCCCACCTCAAGGTACGGGCAGAGCAAGTCGCCTGATTACCCGTCATATCCAAAGGAAGAGGTTCCGTCATGACCGTCTCCAAGCCGTACCTGACCGGCCACTACACCCCCCTCGCCGAGGAGGTCACCGCCACCGTGCTCACCGTCGAGGGCTCCCTGCCCCCCGAGCTGACCGGCCGGCTGCTCCGCAACGGGCACAACCCGAAGCCCGGCGTCACCCCCACCCACTGGTTCAAGGGCAGCGGCATGGTCCACGGCATCCGGCTGCGCGAGGGCCGCGCCGAGTGGTACCGCAACCGCTGGGTGCACACCCCCGCGCTCGACGGCGCCCCGTACATGACCGAGCGCGGCCCCGACTACACCGCCAGCACCGCCGGCACGCACATCATCGAACACGGTGGCCGGCTCCTGGCCCTGTGCGAGTCGAACTTCCCCTTCGAGCTCACCCCGGACCTCGACACGGTCGGCGCGTACGACTTCTCCGGGAAGCTGACCGGCGCGATGACCGCGCACCCCAAGACGAACCCGGTGACCGGGGAGCTCCACTTCTTCGGCTCCTCACCGTTCCCGCCGTTCCTGACCTACTACGTCGCCGACGCCAAGGGCGCGGTCACCCACAGCAGCGAGATCGCCGGGGCCACGGCGGCGCTCAAGCACGATTTCGCCGTCACCCGCCGGCACGTGGTCTTCATCGAGGGCAACGTCACCTTCGACCCCACCGAGCACTCCGGCATCCCGTACGCGTGGAGCGACCGGCAGCCCGCCCGCATCGGCGTCATGCCGCTCGGCGGCGACGGGGCCCGCGACGTCCGCTGGTTCTCCATCGAGCCGGGCAACATGCTGCACGTGGCCAACGCCTTCGAGGACGGGCGGGGCCGCATCGTGCTGGAGGGCCCGACGGTGGACCGCGAGGGCTTCCAGCTCTCCTGGAACTGGTGGACCGGCGCCCCGGGGCGCGGCAGCGAGCCCGCCTCCCGCTCGTACACCCGGCGCTGGGTCCTGGACCCGGCCGAAGGCACCGTCTCCGAGCAGATCGTCGACGACCTGCCGGTGGAGTTCCCGACCCTCAACGAGGACTACATGGGCACCGAGAACCGCTACCACTACGCGATCTCCTTCCCCGACGAGAAGGGGTTCGGGGGCTACGGCGTGGTCAAGTACGACCGCACCACCGGCGCACGCCGCCTCCACCAGGTCGGCGACGCCCGCCTGCCCGGTGAGGCCGTGTTCGTCCCGGCCGCGAACGCCTCCTGTGAGGACGACGGCTACCTGCTCACCGTCGTCTCCGACCTCAAGCAGGACACCTCGCAGCTGCTGGTCCTCGACGCCTCGGGCCTCGACCGCGTCGCCACCGTCCACCTGCCCCACCGGGTGCCGGCCGGGGTCCACGGCTCCTGGGTTCCCGACGGGGCCCTGGAGGACACGGCGGTCTGAGGATCCCGCGCGGATGTGCCCGCCCGTCCGGCTTCCGGCCGGGCGGGCGCGTCCGCGCGAGCGGCGGCAGGGGGTGTCAGGTGACGGCCTTGGCCCGCAGTACCCGAGCCGGCTGCTGTCCGCCCCCGCTCGCCAGTACGCGCACCTCGCCCTTGTCACTGATCTCCGCCCGCACGATGCCTGTGGGGTCCTCGTAGACGGGGTGGCCGCCGGGTCCCGTCCCGCTGGTGCGGGCCATCCGTACGACGTCCTCCCCGAGGCCGTCCACGGACGCGAACACCACGTCGAAGGCGTCCGACGGACCGGTGTCCGCGTCCGGAGACCTGGGGCCCTCGGGTTCGTGCGGCGTGCTCATGGCTCGTCCTCCTGCCGTGGCCCCCTACCTGCCACGCTAAGCCCCACCCGGTGCCCGCGCAGGCCGGCCGAGGCGCTCCGACGAACCCGCCCCACCTGGGCCGGGGAGGTGAACCTGTACGCCGGATGGCGGCGGGACGGGCGGAAGCGGTGGCAGTCCGCCGGGGCTCGCCGGAGGCTCGTGGCCCGAGACCAGCACGACGCCCGAGACCAGCACGACGGAAGGGCAGGAACCGATGTCGCGAGCCGAGGAAGACGGCCTCACCGCGGGTCCGGCCGCCGCGGTGGATCGGCGCAGGAGCAGGGCCGGGCACCTGAGGACCGCGGTCACGCGTACCAACCTGCTTCCCGCGTTCCTGGTGCTCACGGTCATGATGGTGGCCCTGTGGCTCATGGGCATGCCGTTCCTCCAGGCCCTGACGATCTCCACGGCGGTGAAGATCGCGATGGTGATGCTCGAACTGCGCCGGTTGCCGCAGTCCTAGGCGGGCCGACCGGTACCTCGGGCCCGCGTCCGCCGGCGTCCGCCGAGGTCCGCCGACGTCACACCTCCGCGAGCGACAGCACCGGCACGCTGTCGCCGTTGAAGTGCCACAGCGCGCTGGAGTACCAGAGCACCGCCACCACGACCACCAGCGTGCCGCCGGCCAGGGGCAGGGCCCAGCCCGGCAGGCGGCGGCTGTGCACCAGCAGGACCTTGGCGGCGAACGCCCCGTAGAAGAAGCAGCCCGCGAGGGAGTGCACCGCCGCGCGCGAGCCGGTCAGCTGAACGCCGTAGGCCCGGACGCAGTGCACCGCGACCGGGACGCTGAGGGCGAAGAGCAGCACGCCGACGATCCGGTGGGTCATCGGCACCGGCCCCGGCACCCGGCGCACCCCGGGCAGCCGCCCGTACATCCACAGTGCCAGGAGCAGCTGGACTCCGGCCAGGACCAGGACCCCGGTGGCGAGCTGCGCCTTGAGGCGCAGGGCATCGGCGTCCGCGCGGCCGAACAGCGTCGCGGTGTAGTCCGGTGTGTTCGACCGGCCGATCAGGAACACGGCGAGGAAGACGGCGGCGGCAGCGGTGAACGCGAGGGCGAGAGCGATCCCGCCTTTCGGGCGGCGCGGAGCGGACCGGGCGTGCGACATGAGGCTCCTCGTCTCGGAACGCCGGGGGTGGAGGTCTGCGGTTCGGCATCCCTTGTACTCGCCGGGCGCGGCGGATCACGGCCGACGCGGCCGGGCAACGGGCTCGATCGGATTCGGACCCGTCCGGCCCCCATGCGTCCGTGGCCCTTGTGTGGCCTATTGAGATTCGATAGATTTCCATCGTCATTCGATGGAAGGGTGGGTCATGGGAAAGCTGACGGTGGGCGCACTGCGCGCCGTGCTGGTGGTGGTGCTCACCGGCACCGTGCTCGTACAGGCCGGGCTCGTGTGGATGCTCGTCAGCGGGAACGACCCGGAGGACGGATCGATCCCGCTCACCTCCCTGCGCGTGATCACGATCCTGGGGATGGCGGCGGCCCAGGTCGCCGGGGTCTGCGTGTGGCGGCTGGTGACGATGGTGCGACGCGGCACCGTGTTCTCGCACACCGCCTTCCGCTACGTGGACGGCGTGATCGGCGCGATCGTGGCGGCCGCCCTCCTGTGGTTTGCGGTCACGGCCGTCAACGCGCCCGGCCAGCGGGAGGATCCGGGCGTCACCGTCATCATGGGCGGGATCGGCGTGGCCATCCTGGGGGTCGCGCTCATCGTGCTCGTACTGCGGATGCTGCTCGCACAGGCCGTCGCGCGCGACGGCGAGGCGACGCGGATGCGGGCCGAGCTGGACGAGGTGATCTGATGCCGATCGCCGTCGACATCGACGTGATGCTGGCCCGGCGCAAGATGTCCGTGGGTGAGCTCGCGGAGCGCGTGGGCATCACGCCCGCCAATCTGGCCGTACTCAAGAACGGCCGCGCGAAGGCGGTGCGCTTCACGACGCTCGCCGCGCTGTGCGAGGTGCTGGAGTGCCAGCCGGGCGACCTGCTGCGCTGGGAGCCCGGCACCGGACCCGGTCCCGAACGCGAGGGCGAGGACGAGGACGCGGCGGGAGTCCGGCAGCGCAGCGGGTGACGGCGGGGCGGGTCACGGCGGGGCGGGTGACGGCGGGGCGGGTGACGGCGGGGCGGGTGACGGCCGGGCGGGTGACGGCCGGGCCGTGGGCGGTGTGTACGGGGAGGGAGCGGTCATGGCTGTGCGAGGGTGCGGGTTCCTCTGTCCCGCTTCACCGCCGGGAGTTCCTGTGCTCGAACGCAAGCCGCTCAAGGGCCGTACCCAGGTCACCTTCGTCCTCCCCGAGGACACCCCGGTCGGCCCGGTCAGCGTGGTGGGGGACTTCAACCACTGGAACCCCGCCGCACACCCCCTCACCCCCCGGGGTGACGGCACCCGGGCCGCCACGGTCGCGCTACCCAACCACGGCGGGCACTCATTCCGCTACCTGGCCGCCGGGGACTACTGGTTCGACGACGAGCACGCCGACGCCCACGACGGAGCCAACAGCCGCGTCCACACCTGACGGCACGCCCTGGTCAAGGCGATCCGGCAGCCCGAACATCGGGAAGAGGCGGCCGGTGTCGCGGAAGGCCGTGATGCCGGAGATCCGGTCGCCGGAGAACTCGACGACCTGCAGCGCCCAGGGCACGTACCCGCCGCTGCCGCCGTCCGCCGGGTCGGGGCGGTACTGGCCGAACGCGGGGGAGCCGTTCGCCGTGGTCGGCACCAGCCGTGAGCCGCGGCAGCCGACCGCGGGGCCGGTGAGCCAGGCCCGGATGTCGGGCACGCCGCGCATCCACTTCGCGTACGGGGGCAGACACAGCGTGGCGTCGACATGGAGGAGCATGTTCAACTCCTCCATGTCGTGACGGGAGAACGCCGCGGCGTACCGCTCCGCGAGCAGCCGCCGGACCCGGTCGTCGGACACCCGGCCGGCCGGCACGTCCCTCTCCCGGCGGCGCTCGGCCAGCGTGGCACGCGCCCGTTGCAAGGCGCTGTTGGCCGAGGCGACGCTGGAGCCGTGCAGGTCGGCGACCTCCTGTGCCGAGAACCCGAGGACGTCCCGCAGGATCAGGGTGGCCCGCTGCCGGGGCGGCAGGTGCTGCAGCGCGGCGACGAACGCCAGCCGCACTGACTCGCCCGTCGCCGCGGCCGTCTCCGGATCGCCGCCGGGCCAGGGCTCCACCCACAGCACGGAGTCCTCCACGGGCGCCGGCGGGGTGCCGCCCTCACTCGGACCCGACAGATCCATCGGCAGCGCCCGCCGCCTGCCGGAGGCGAGCGCGTCCAGGCAGACGTTGGTGGCGATCCGGTACACCCAGGACCGCAGCGCGGACCGCCCCTCGAAGCGGTCGATGCTCCGCCACGCCCGGACCATGGTCTCCTGAACGGCGTCCTCGGCCTCTGCGTACGCACCCAGCATCCGGTAGCAGTAGCCGGTCAGCTCCCGCCGGAACTCCTCGAGCCCCTCCACCGCGGCGCCGCCGCCCGCCCCGATGTCCCCCATGCCGCACCCCTTCGACGTCGCAGTACCAGGCCCCTGACCTGGTACTCACTGGTGCTCAACTGTAGGGCTCGGTAGCGTCCTTACCGTGACCGCTCTCGACGCCCTCGTCCGTCTCTGCCCGCCGCCCGCCGGACCGCGACCCGCCGTGGACTGGGCCCAGGCCGAACAGGCCCTGGGCGCGGCCCTGCCCGCCGACTACAAGCGCCTCGTCGAGACGTACGGCGACGGCATCTTCGACGACACGATCTGGCTGCTCGCCCCCGGCGCCGCCCACGGCGACTGCGACCTGCACGCGCAGACGGCGGAACGGGACGAGATCCTGGCCGGCCTGTGGGAGTACGAGGCGAAGCCCGCCGCGCTCCTGGAGCCGGGGGCCCGGGTCCTGCCGTGGGCCTTCGAGGAGGGCACGGGCGCCTTCCTCTACTGGCTGGCGCGGCCCGGCCGGGAGCCCGACGAGTGGACCGTCCTCTACAACGAGGGACGCGGACCGCTCTGGGAACACCACGACATGGGATGCGCGGACTTCCTGCTGGCGGTGCTCACCGGCACGGCGGAGACGGAGTACTTCGGCACCCTGTACGAAGCCCCGAGGCCGGAGCGGCAGCGCCACCACCACTTCGCAACGACCGCCGAGACCCGCGAACCGTCCCACCGCTGACCGCGCCCGAGCAGCGGGCGGGCTACCCGTAGAAGGTCCGGCCGGCGGCGCCCGAGGAGACCGACCACACCTCGGTGATCAGGCCGTCCACCACGCGCAGGGTGTCCGTCCCGCTGCGGGCCACGGTGGAGCCGTCCGGCGCCGTGAAGCTCGCGAGGTACGGGCGGGCCACCGCCCCGGACGGCGACCCGTCGCCCGCGCCGGCTTCGAGGTCGACGACGGCGATCCCTTCCGCCGCGAACCGCAGCCCGCTCCGCGTCCGGTGCCAGGCGGCTATCGCCGCAGCGAGTTGCACCGGAGCCGTCACGCCGTCGAAGGCCTCGGTGCCGGCCTGGGCGTAGCGCAGGGTGAACCGGGGCGCCATGATCCGCTCCGCCAGCCCGGTCTCCCCGTTCCACATCGCGGTCCACCGGTCGTACACCTCGACGCCGAACTGCCGCAGGTCCTCAGAATTCGTCACGGTTCCCGTCCCCTCTTCCGCCCTGATCCGTGATCACATGCCCATACGTGACGGTAACAACCAGCTCTGACAACGCCGCCCCGTCCACCCCGCCGCCGGTGCGGGAGCCCGGTCCGGAGGAATGCTGGAGCACGCCGACGGGGCGCCCGAGGCCGCCGAGTTGGCCCGCCCGCGGCTCCCGCGGAGCCCGTTCTGCCAGCTTTCCCGACGCCGACGAGCGGGCCGGTGCGGCACGGGACATGGCGTTCCGTGCCGGAGGGCGACGAAATGTGTGTCGCTGCGCGCGGTCTCCGGTTCCGGCTCGCGCTGGGGCCGCTCCCCGCCCGGGGGCGCGGGTGCGGCCGATCCGCTGAAATCCGGGGGTTGCGCGCATCGCCCGCGGGCCGGGCGGGCAGCCAGCCACCGTGGTCCGTCCCGCCTCCCGTCCGAAGAGCCGGCCCGCCGCGGCGGCCGTGGCCGTGCGCCCGCCCACCGTCCGGCGCGCCCTCGTCGCCGCCTCCGTCGGCAACTTCGTGGAGTGGTACGAGTTCGGCGTCTACGGCTCCTTCGCCACCGTCATCGCCGCCCGTTTCTTCACCCCCGAAGGGGGCGACCGGGGGCAGGCGCTCATCGCGGCCTACGCCGCCTTCGCCATCGCCTTCTTCTTCCGCCCGCTGGGCGCCCTGCTCCTCGGGCGGCTCGCGGACCGGGCGGGCCGCCGGCCGGCGCTCGTGCTCGCCGTCTCCCTGATGACGGGCGCCACCGCCCTCATCGGCGTCCTGCCCGCGTACTCCGCCGTCGGCGCCCTCGCGCCCTGGCTGCTCACCCTGCTGCGCTGCCTCCAAGGGCTCTCCGCCGGAGGCGAGTTCGGAGGCGCCGTGAGCCTGCTGACCGAGACCGCACCCCCCGGCCGGCGTGGCCGCCACGGTGCCTGGCAGTCCTTCACCGTCGCCCTCGGCCTCCTGACGGGCGCCGGTCTCGCCGCCGCACTGGCGACCCTGCTCTCCGAGAGCGCCCTCTACGCGTGGGGCTGGCGCGTACCCTTCCTGCTGGCCCTGCCCCTGGGCGCGGTGGCGCTGTGGCTCCGGCTGCGCCTGCCGGAGGACACCCCACCGCCGCGCCTTCCGCACCGCCCCGCTCCGGCGACGATGCCGCGCGTCGTCGTGCTCGGGGTCGGCCGGATCATGGGATGGTCCGCGGCCGGGTACACCTTCCTCGTCGTCCTGCCCTCCTACCTCCAGGCCACCCTCGGCACGAGCTTCCGGACGGCCCTCGCCGCCACCTTCGTCGCCAACCTCGGCTTCGCCGCCGCGATCCTCCCCGCCGGTGCGCTCAGCGACCGCGTGGGCCGCCGGGCCGTCATGCTCGCCGGCAGCCTCCTCGTCGTCGTGACCGCCCTGCCCCTCCTGCACCTGCTGCGCGACCCCGGCACCCCCACCGCGGCCAGAGCGGCCCTGCTGGCAGCGGCCGGCGCGATGACCGGACTGCTCGCCGGACCGGGCCCCGCCCTGCTCGCGGAGATGTTCCCGGCAGCCGTGCGCAGCACCGGACTGGGCCTGGCCTACGCGCTCTCCAACGCCGTCTTCTCCGGCTGCGCGGGCCTCATCGTCACCACGCTCGTACGGCACACCGGCAACCCGGACGTCCCCGCCCTCTACGCGGCGGGCGCCTGCGCACTGGCCGTACCCGCGCTGCTCACCCTGCGCCCCGACGACCACCTGAGGCCCCTGAGATGACCCCGACCCCCGTGCCGGCCACCCCGCGGGCGACCCGGACCACCGTCATCGGCCTGATGTCCGGCACCTCCTGCGACGCCGTCGACGCCGCGGCCGCCCGCATCACATACGACGGCACCGCCCTGCGCCTGACCCCGCTCGGCATGGTCAGCGCACCGTACGACGACGAGCTGCGCCACGCGCTCGCCGAGGCGCTCCCGCCAGGCCGCACCACCCTCGCCGACGTGTGCCGCCTCGACACCCGCATCGGGCAGGCCTTCGCCCGGCTCGCCGTCCGGGCCGACCGCGAGCTCTGCGCGGGGCGCGCCGAACTGGTCGCCTCCCACGGCCAGACCGTCTTCCACTGGGCGGACGGCGGCCGTGTGCACGGCACGCTCCAGCTCGGCGAAGCCGCCTGGATCGCCGAGGCGACCGGACTGCCCGTCGTCTCCGGCTTCCGCACCCGGGACGTCGCCGCCGGCGGACAGGGCGCACCCCTCGTCGGCCTGATCGACCGCCTGCTGCTGCGCGGACACCCGGGCGTCCCGGCCGCCCTGAACGTCGGCGGCATCGCCAACGCCACCGTCCTCACCCCCGACGGCACCCCGGCCGCGTTCGACTCGGGCCCCGGCAACGCGCTCCTCGACGCGGCGGCCCGCCACCTCACCGCCGGCCGGCTCGACCACGACACCGACGGCCGCCTCGCGGCCCGCGGCACCGTCCACCCGCCGCTCCTCGACCGGCTGCTCGCCGAGCCCTACTACGGGCTGCCCGCGCCCAAGACCACCGGCCGGGAGCTGTTCCACTCCGGCTACCTGCGGACGGCCCTGGACGCAGTCGGGCCGCTCCCCGCCCCCGACGTACTGGCCACCCTCACCCGGCTCACGGCCCGTACGATCGCGGACGCGCTGCGCCCGTTCGGCGTCACGGAGGTTCTGGCGTCCGGGGGCGGCACCCGCAACCCCGCGCTCATGACCGCACTCCGGCAGGAACTCGGTGCCGCGGTACGGCTGCGCACCTCGGACGCGCTCGGACTGCCCAGCGCCGCCAAGGAGGCGTACGCCTTCGCGGTACTGGGCTGGCTCACCCTGCACGGCCTGCCGGGCACCCTGCCGCAGTGCACGGGCGCCGCGGGCCCGCGGGTCCTCGGCAGCATCACCCCGGGCCGTACGCCCCTGCGCCTGCCCGCCGGGCCGGCGGAGGCACCCCGCACCCTCACGGTCGACCCGGCACCGCTCACTCCGCGTCGACGCCGGCGGCCCTGGGCGCCCGGGCCGTGACCAGCAGGCCCGCGGCCAGTGCCGCCAGCAGCAGCGCGCCGGCCGCCCACGCCAGGGTGTCCGTGTAGCCGTGCATCATCGCCTCGGCCTGGCTGTCCTCCGACGAAGCGGCCAGACGGGAGCTGACGAGGCCGACGAGGAGCGCCGCACCGATCGCCTCGCCCAGCTGCTGGGCGGTGACGACGATCGCCGAGGCCGCGCCGGAGTGCTGCGGGGCGACGCCCGCGGTGGCGGTGGCGAAGAGCGGCCCGAACGCGAGTCCGCTGCCGAACCCGGCGAGGACCATGCCCGGCACCAGCTGGGGACCGTACGCGCTGCCGGAGTCGACGAGGGCGAGGACCAGCAGCCCGGCCGCGGCGGTCACCAGGCCCGACACGATCAGCACGCGGGGCGCGGTGCGGTGCTGCAGGCGCGCCGAGACCTGAGTGGCGGCGATGACGGCCGCGGCGGCCAGGGGCAGGAGCATCACGCCGGCGAGGATCGGGGCGTAGCCGAAGACGTACTGCAGGCAGACGGTGAGCGCGGGGAGCAGCGGCAGGAGCCCGGCGCCGGCCAGGACCGCCGCCAGGACGCCGCCGAGGCGGTCCCGGTCCCCGGTGAGGTAGCCGGCGGACAGGGAGCCGGCCGTGGCCTGCCGCCACAGGAAGGCCACGAGCAGCAGGACGCCCGCCGCGACGAGACCCGGGGCCAGGGGAGTGGTCCAGCCGAGCCGGCCGGCCTCGTCCAAGCCGTAGATCAGGGCGGCGAGTCCGGCGGTACCGAGCAGGACGGCGAGCCAGTCGGAGCGGGCACCTGCGCGGGCCGGGCGGCCGGGCAGCAGGGTGGCCGCCCCCGTCAGCGCCAGCGCCGCGAGCGGCACGCACGCGTACTGGGACACGCGCCAGGACGCCATCTCCGCGAGCCAGCCGCCCGCCAGTACCGCGACGGCCCCGCCGCCGGAGGCGACCGCCCCGTAGATCCCGAAGGCCCGGGCGCGTTCCCTCGGATCGGTGAATCCGGAGGAAAGCAGGGACAGCGCGGAGGGCGTCAGCAGCGCGGCGAAGGCACCCTGCAGGGCGCGCGCCGTGATCAGCAGGACGGGACCGCCGGCCGAGCCGCAGAGTACGGACGCCAGCGCGAAGCCGCCCAGACCGATGACGAGGGCCCGCTTGGCCCCCACGAGGTCGGAGATCTGCCCGCCGAGGAGCAGCAGCCCGCCGAAGGCGAGCACGTAGGCGGTGACCGGGTTGAATCCGTCGCTCGCGAAGCCGAGATCGGACTGGACGGTCGGCAGGACCGTGCTGAAGCCCATCACGTCGAGCAGCACCAGCAGCTGCGTCAGGGCGATCACGGCGAGGCCCCACCAGCGCCTGGGGTGGGGGGCCGCCGGATCCGCAAGGGCGGCCGGGGGCGGCCCGAAGCCCTGCGCGGGGACGGAGCGCGGCTCGGCCGGGGTCGTGGGCGCGTACGGCGGCGGGGCCGGCACCGGCTGGTGCTGGCGGGGCACGGAGGGGATGCGGGGGTCCGGCCGCGCGGCAGGCTCCACCTCGGCCACCACGACGGGATCCGTGGCCGGCTCCGCGGCCGGTGTCTCGGGGGCCCAGTCCAGCAACCGGGCGGCACGCCGCCCGAGTTGGGCCAGAACCGTGCCAGGCAGCCACTCCTCGGCCTGGTCCACCGACGTCCGGTCCGCGACCTCCCGCGGGGTGGGCCGGGCGGCCGGGTCCTTCTCCAGGCAGGCGCGGACGAGACCGGTCAGCGGCTGCGGCACGTCGGTGAGGTCCGGCTCCTCCTCGGCGACCCGGAAGAGATGGGCGTTCAGCCCGGAGTCGGCGGCACCGAACAGCAGTCGGCCGGTGGAGGCGTACACCAGGACGGCACCGAGGCAGAAGACATCGCTGGCGGGGGTCAGTTCGCGGCCGCGGACCTGCTCCGGAGACATGAAGCCGGGCGATCCGATCAGCATGCCGGTGCGCGTGTGCAGGCTGTCCCCGGTGAGGCTGTCCATCGCGCGGGCGATGCCGAAGTCGATGACGCGGGGGCCGTCGACGGTGACCAGGACGTTGGACGGCTTCAGGTCACGGTGGATCAGACCCGCGTCGTGCACGGCCTGCAGGGCGACCGCGAGCCGGTTGGCGAGGGTGTGCACCGAGTACTCGGGCAGCGGCCCGAAGTCCTCGGCGACCACCGTGCGCAGGTCCGGCCCCGGGATGTACTGCGTCGCCACCCACGGAACGGCGGCCTCCGGGTCGGCGTCGAGCACGGCGGCCGTCCAGTCCCCGCCCACCCGCCGGGCAGCCGCCACCTCGCGGGCGAAACGCCTGCGGAACTCGGGGTGCCCGGCGTGCTCGGCCTGTACGACCTTCACGGCGACGGTGCGCCCGCCCTCGGAACGGCCCAGATAGACCAGGCCCATGCCGCCCTCGCCCAGCCGGGCGATCAGACGGTACGGGCCGATGCGGGTCGGGTCTGCTGCGATCAACTGGTCCACGGGAGCGAAGTATGCCAACAGTCCGGCGGGGGCGGACCCGGCACCGGACACCCGTACCCGGAATGTAGTCTCTGCCCTTCCGCACGCGGCCGGACTGCCGATCGGACGCGTGGAGCAGCCGGTGACGGGAGGCGGGCCATGGGGACGGTCGAGGAGCTCTGGCGGGCCGGGGAGATGCCGCTCCGCGACGGTCTGTACCGCCCGGACGACACCGCCTCGGAACTGCACGTCGACGGTCCGGGGGCCTACCACCCGGACGCCGGCCGGCCGATTCCCTTCCGTATCGGAGGGCCGTTCGACGTGGCCCCGGCCATCGACGAGGACGGCGTCGAAGAGGTGGACACCCGTTTCACGGCCCCGCTTCCGGACGGCTCCGGGTGGATGTCCGGCGGGGGCGGCGGCATGGGCAACATCGGCCACCTCGCCCGCCTCGGCGCCGACGGCTCCCTGCGGTGGATCGCCGTGATGTTCCACTCCAACCCGTTCGTCGGGGTGCGCTATGAAGGCACGCGTGCCGTCTTCACCAACGACTGGGGGAACCGGCTGACGCTCGACCTCGCGAGCCCCGCACTCGGCTGACCGGCCGTGCCCCGCCCCCGCGTCCGGGCGCGGCGCGGCGTCGGGCTACCGGCCCCGCCCCCGCCGGTGCGGTATAGGTCCTGTGAGGGCCACCCGATGCCGGCGAGAGGGAGTGGTTGCCGTGGAGCGTACGAGCTGCTGCGTGGTGGGCGGTGGGCCCGCCGGGATGGTGCTGGCCCTGCTGCTGGCCCGCGCCGGGGTCGAGGTGACCGTCCTGGAGAAGCACGGTGACTTCCTGCGCGACTTCCGCGGCGACACCGTGCACCCCTCCACCCTGTCCCTGCTCGACGCGATCGGCCTCGCGGACCGGTTCGCCGAGCTGCCGCAGCGACGGGTCACCTCGGTGCAGCTGCCCATCGGCCCGGACCGGTCCCTCATCACGGTGGGGAACATCGGCGCGCTCCCCGGGAAGTACAACTACATCGCGATGGTGCCGCAGTGGGACCTGCTGGACCTGCTCGCCGACGAGGCCCGCCGCGAGCCTTCCTTCACCCTGCGCATGAACACCGAGGCGACGTCCTTCCTCATCGAGCGCGGGCGGGTCACGGGCGTGCGCTACCGCACGGCCGGCGGCGCCGCCGGTGAACTCCGCGCCTCGCTGACCGTCGCCTGCGACGGACGGGGCTCGCTCGCACGCGGCCTGCCCGAACTCGGGCTGGAGGACTTCCCCTGCCCCATGGACGCGTGGTGGTTCCGGCTGCCACGCCGGGAGGACGACCCGAGCGGCCTCGTGGGCGGTCTCGGGGACCGCTTCTTCACCGCGCTCATCGACCGCGGCGACTACTGGCAGTGCGCCGCGCTCATCCCCAAGGGCACCGACACCGAACGCCGCGCCGAGGGCCTGGAGCGCTTCAACGCCCGCTTCGCGGAGGCGGCCCCCTGGCTCGCCGACCGGGCCCACTCCCTCGGCTCCTGGGACGAGGTCAAACTGCTCGACGTACGACTCGACCGGCTGCGCCGCTGGCACCGCCCGGGGCTGCTGTGCATCGGCGACGCCGCCCACGCCATGTCGCCGGTGTTCGGCATCGGCATCAACCTCGCCGTACAGGACGCCGTCGCCGCGGCCCGCCACCTGGTGCGCCCGCTGCGCGACGGAACCGTCGGACTCGGGGACGTACGCCGGGTACAGCAGCGCCGACTGCCCACGACGGTGGCGACCCAGGGCCTCCAGCGCCTCGCCCACGCCCAGGTCATCGAACCCCTGCTGGCCGGCCGGGTCGCCTTCGGCAACCCCCGGCGGGCCGAGCGGCTCACCGGGCTCGTCACCGGGTCACGGTGGCTGAACCGGCTGCCGGCCTATTTCCTCGCCTACGGGGCCCTGCCCGAACGTCCTCCGAGGGAATCACTCCGTACGAGCGGCTGACCGGAGGGACCGCCGGGTCGAGACGGGCGGTCAGGGTGACGGCGTCCACGGCGTGGCCTCAGTACGCCTCGGTGAGAACGGCGGTCAAGGCCTGCGCGATGTCCGCCCGCAGAGCGTCGTGCCGGGGCCCGAGGCGGCGTTCAGCGGCCCTGCGTTCCTCGCCGTAGTCCCAGACCGGGCCGTGCAGGACGGCGGGCGGCTCCCATCGGTAGCGCGGGTGGACGTGCCCGTGCAGGAGCACCGTGGGATTCTCGCCGCGCTCGGCCGCACCCAGGCGGTCATCCGTCCAGTGGGGTCATGTTCCATGCATACCAGCCACTGCCCGCGAGATCCCCAGGGAGCCGTGAGAAGCACATGCCGGACATTCGCCCGTACACCTCCCTCTCCGCCACGGACATCGCCGGCCTGGTCAACCAAGGCGAGGTCACGGCGAGCGAAGTCGTCCGCACCGCGCTGTCGTTGAGCACCGGCCGCGACCGCGCCCTGCGTGCCTTCACCGAGCTGTGGGCCGGCCCGGCCCGGGCCGCGGCCGCCGAGGTCGATGCCGCGGTGGCCGGTGGGGCGTTCCTTCCCCTGGCCGGGGTGCCGATCGCGGTCAAGGCGAGCGAAGGCGCCGACTCCGTACAGAACCGGCGTCTGGTCGCCGCCGGGTGCGTCCCGATCGGAGCCACGTCCGTCCCGCGCGCCGGCTCCGGCTACCAGACCTACGGCGTCACCGACCGCGGCCCCACCCTCAATCCCCTCGACCCGGCCTGGTCCCCGGGCGGATCATCGGCCGGGTCCGCGGCCGCGGTCGCCGCGGGTCTTGTGCCGCTCGCCACCGGATCGGACGGGGCCGGATCCGTACGCATCCCCGCCGCCTGGTGCGGCGTCATCGGCTTCAAGCCCACCAACGGTCTCCTGCCGGCCCGGGACCGGGCCGGACTCAACAGCCCCGGCGTCCTCACCCGTACCCCGGCGGATGCCGTGGCCTACCTCCGCGCCGTAGTCCCCGGCGGCCTCCCGTCGATTCCGGCGCCCGGAACGCCCGATGTCGCCTGGACATCCACCCTCGGCTACGCCGACACCGACCCGGCCGTCGCGGACAGCGCCCGCCGGGCCCTCGACCGGATCGCGTCTGCCGGCCTGTGCCGCCTCGTCCGCCACCCCGTCCGACTCCGCGACCCGGCACCGGCCTGGACCGCCCGGCGCACCGGCACCCCAGACCGGGACACCGAGGCACTGATCCAGGCCAACGCACAGGTCCTGCACGAGGTCTTCGAGGAAGCCGACTTCCTCGCCACCCCCACCACGCCCCACCCACCGCACGGCCACGACGGCCCGGGGGCCCGCATGAGCGTGGCCCTCACCTGGGCCTTCAACCTCTCGGGCCACCCCGCGATCACCCTGCCCGCCGGCACGACACCCGACGGCGAGCCGGTGGGCCTCCACCTGATCGCCCGCCACCACGCGGATGCCGCACTCCTCCACACCGCCGAGAGATGGTTCTCACCACGGCCGCACGGCCGGTGAAGGCCGCGCCGGGCCGGCGGCATGTTCCGTTCGGCCTGCTGAGGCCCGGCGCGGAATGGCGAGGTGGACGACGGGAACCGGTTCTTCGGCCGCCACCTGAAGTGAGGCCGGAAGGTCACGGCCGGAGGCCGGCCCGCCGGAGGGCCACCCTGGACAGGTCGTCGATGACCTGCGCGTCGCCCCGGCGCCACGCATCGGCGAGGCCCCCCGGCGGAACGGCGACCGCGGCGAGGTCCTTCACCGGCCCGGTCAGGGCGCGCAGGGCGAGCAGATCGGCACCGCCGGGGGCGTCGAGGAGGCCCCGGACACGAGCACTGCGCCGGATCCAGCGCACGCGCGGCGGAAGCCAGAGGGCCAGTACGAAGGCCACCGAGACGACGATCAGCGTGACCGCGGTGAGGTCGGCGACACGGCCCACCAGGTCCTGCATGGACTGACCGGCGTCGGCAAGCCCGTCGCTGGCTTCGGCCGCGGACTGGAGCGGCTTCTTGAGGATGCCCCCGACCAGCGGAACGTCCGAGGCCGCTTCGCCCGCGTCGCCGAGGCCGGAGGCGAGACTGTCACCGGCGTCCTCGACCTTCCGTCCCGGCCCGGCCAGCAGCATGATCACGTCGCGGACGGAGAGCGCGAACCACACGGCCGCCGCCACCAGGACCACGGCGATGATATCCGCGAGGATCTGCCGGCAACGACGTGTTCGGGTCTGGGCGTAAAGGCGCATCGGGGCGCTCCTGTTCCGGCGGCATCGAAGACAAGGACCGGGCTCCAACGGGGCGGGGCGGGCGTCCGTGACCGCGAGCCACGACCCCACGCCCCACCCCCCGACCGTACGCGCCACCCGCTTCGGCCGGAGGCCATCGCACGGCGACGCCACCGACATCCGACACGTTCACCCCGGACCGTTGCCCGGGTCCGCGCCCCGCGCACGGACCCGTTCCGGGGCCCCGCCTCACGCCCCCGGACCCATCGGGCCCCCGGACCCATCGGGCCTCAGACCCCTCAGGCCCGGCCGAGCAGGCCCGCCCCGGCCGTGCTCTCGGTACGGGCGGTGAAGAAGTCGCAGAACGCGGCGACGAACTCCGCCTCCTCGACCTGCCCGTCCCCGTCCGCGTCCAGCTGCCGGAACCCGTCGTTCAGTTCGGCCGGATGTACCCGTGGCCCTCCGAACAGCTTCCGGTACTCGTCCGCCCCCAGCCGGCCGCTGCCATCGGCATCGGCGGCGTGGAACAGGGCCCGCACCGCCGGTACGAGACCCTTCTCCAGGTACCCGGGGTCACGGTCCACCCCGGCCAGCATCGCGGAGACGAACTCGCGGCAGTCCACGCCCCCGTCGCCGTCGGCGTCGGCCGCTTCCCGGAGCTGTCGCCACCAGCCCTCGAACGCGGCGTAGATCTCGTCCTCCCGCTCGGCGGGCAGTTCGAGCCGCCAGCACATGGCGTGCACCATCGCCTGCAGGTCGGCGGAGTCGACGCGGCCGTTGCCGGTCTGGTCCAGCACCTGGCGGTAGAACGCCTCCAGCCGGGCCGGACGCGCATCGCCGCCGCCGCGGGCCTTGGGCACCACGACCCGCGCGGGCGCGCCGCTCACGGACCGGCGGCGGTAGCGCACCCGGTCGGGAGCCAGGTTCATGACGTGGCGCAGCCCGTGGTGCAGCGTCCACGAAAGCGCCGCGCCCCCGGGCCCGCGTGACGTCCCGAACCGCTCGTGCCAGGCCGGCGGCAGATCGCTGACGGTGAGGGCGGCCAGCGCGCGGGCGACCACCACCCGCAGCAGCGGCCACGCGGGCGCCAGCCGTCCCAGCCGACGCGGTACGGGGGCCTGGCGGAGCATCCCGTACAACATGTCGCGGACCTCGGGCCCGTACTCCAGGACCTCCCGCACCATCCGCTCGACGTACGCCGGGACATCGGCGGCGGTCGCCGGCAGGACCTCGCCCGGAATCCCGAGGGCGGCGCACACGTCCAGGAACTCCGCGTACAGCGCGTCGCGTTCGGCGTTCGACAGCGGGTCCCCGGACAGCTCGCGCATGGCGGTCATGGACTCGTACAGCGTCACCATCACCCAGCCGCGGACCTCGGGATCCTCGGCGCTGTACGCCCGCCCGGCCGCGTCGGTCCCCTGGATCCGGCGGTGCGTCCGCTGGAGACGGGCCACTTCCAGGCGCCGCTCCTCGGGCCCGGCGAAGAACAGCCGGCTGCCGCTCTCCATGGTGTGCTCGATCCGCCGCCAGGGGTGGGCGCGGTAGGTGGAGTAACGGTCCATGCCCGCGGCGACGACGGGATGGGCGATCTGCAGCACGAGCAACCGCCACGCAACGAGGCCCATGCGCCGCTCGCCGAGGGTCCGCCGCAGGAGGGTCTCGACAGCGGGTAACGCCACAGAGGTCACAGGAGATTCCTTTTCTCACAGAGATACCGACTCCCCGTACAACGCCCCGGCGCCCCGCCCGACTCACCCGCACCCCGCCCTCCACCCTGACGTGCGTCCCCCCGAACGCCCGAACGCCCGAACCCTTGGCTGAGCAGCGCGCGACAGTGTTCGGCGGGCCGCTGCCCCGCGCGGTGCACGTCGCGGCGGCCGCGACTACGTCGGCAGCCGCGGCCCGGCCGGGCGCTGGGCCCGCAGCCAGGCGTCGGCGGCCCGCGGCGAGCGCAGGCGTACCACCTGCAGCGGGGCGTACCGCGTGTCGCCGGCGAGCCGGCCGATCTCCGTGCGCCGGGACGCGTACCTCGACCAGGCCCACCACACCGGGTGATCGGCGCGCAGCCACTCCCGCCACCGCTCCCGGTTGCCGCCGAAGAGCCGTTCCCGGGTCAGGCTCCGCCTCAGTGAGCGCAGAAGGACCCGGCGCATGACGACACGGCGCGGGTGGTCCAGCCACACCACCGTGTCGGCCCGCCGCCACAGGAGGTCGCGCGCGGCTTCGGGCCCGTGGGAGTCCAGGACCCACCGCTCGCCCGCCGCGATCGCGGTGACGTCCGCGGCGTACGAAGGGCTGACGGCCCACCGCGGTCCGGAGAAGTGGAGCGCGTCCACTTCGTGGTGGGGAAGCCCGAGCCGCCGTTCCAGCTCCCGGGCCAGGGTCGACTTGCCGGCTCCGCTGATGCCGACCACGAGTACACGGTGCATCGGCGGAGCCTACGACGACTGGTCCCGGCGCGGAGGGTGGAGTCCCTCCCGCGCCCGCCTTTCGTCCCAGCCGCCGGCCCGGCAACGCTGATCACGACCGCCGAAAAGTCGCTGGCCTCCCCTTCCCCGCAGCGGCGAGACTTGCGTCGTGACGCTTCACGAGGACGAGATCCCGGTCGACGAGAGGCTGGTCCGGTCGCTGCTGGAGGCGCAGCGCCCGGAGTGGGCCGACCGGCCGCTGACGCCCGCGGGCGCGGGCACCGACAACACCATGTACCGACTGGGCGACGACCTTCTCGTGCGACTCCCGCGGACCGCGGGCACCGCACAGGCGGTGAGGAAGGAGCAGGAGTGGCTGCCCCGCCTGGCACCGCTCCTGCCCTGTCCGATTCCTCGGCCCGTCCACACGGGGACGCCCACCGGCGCCTTCCCGCTCGCCTGGTCGGTCTACCGCTGGATCGACGGTGACGAGGCCGGCCCGCACAGCGTCCGGGACTGGGCCGCCTTCGGGGCCGACCTGGCGGAGGTCGTCGGCGAGCTCCACGGCATCGACCTCATGGGAGCGACTCGCGCGGACGGCCTCAGCTGGTACCGCGGAGGCACTCTGGAGCCGTGCGACGAGTGGGTCAGCAGGTGCTTCGACGCGTGCCGGCCCCTCGTGGGCTCCGAGCTCGACATCGACACGCTGGAACGGCTGTGGCGAGCCGCGCTGGCACTGCCCGAGCCCTCCGGCCCCCACGTCTGGCTCCACGGGGACCTCAAGCCGACCAACCTGCTGGTCCGCGACGGCAGGCTCCACGCGGTCATCGACTTCGGCGGACTCTCGATCGGCTTCCCCGACGCAGAGCACTCCACCCTGTGGGACCTGCCGGCACCGGCTCGACAGGCCTACTGGGACGCCCTGAACCTCGACGACCGGACCTGGACCCGCGCCCGCGCCTGGGCCATCGCGGTGGCCGTCAGCGGGATCCCCTACTACTGGCGCACGCTCCCCGCGTTCGTCGCCGAATGCGGGGCGCGCCTCCGGGCGGTCCTCACCGACGCCGCCGCACGCTGACCGGGGCGCCGAGGCTCAGCTCCGGGGCGCCACCGCTTCGAGTTCGTCGACGGTGCCGGACATGACGACCCGGATGTGCCGCGTGAGGTGCTCGACGGGCCAGTCCCACCAGGCGATGCCGAGCAGGCGGGCGACGTCGCCTCCGGGATGGCGCGTACGCAGGACCCTGGCCGGGTTGCCGCCGACGATCGCGTAGTCGGGGACGTCGTCGACGACGACCGAGCCCGAAGCGATGACCGCGCCGTTGCCGATGCGGACTCCGGGCATCACCGTGCTCCGGTAGCCGAACCAGACGTCGTGACCGACGACGGTGTCACCCCGGCCCGGCAGCCCGGTGATCAGGTCGAAGTGCTCGGCCCAGGCGCCGCCCATGATGGGAAAGGGGAAGGTGGAGGGCCCGTCCATGCGGTGGTTGGCGCCGTTCATGATGAACCGCACACCGGTGCCCAACGCGCAGAACTTGCCGATGACCAGCTTCTCCGGCCCGTAGTGGTAGAGCACGTTGCGCGTTTCGAACCCCGTGGGATCCGTCGGGTCGTCGTAGTACGAGTACTCGCCGACGTCGATCAAGGGCGACGTCACCAGCGGCTTCAGCAGCACCACGCGCGGCTGGCCGGGAAACGGGTGGAGCACCGTCGGGTCCGGGGGAAGTCGTGTCACGGCAGTCTGCTTTCGACTCGGCGGCGGTGGCTCGTGCGGGCGCGCCGACGACCGGGCGGCCCGGCGACGAGGAGCCCTCCCGGCTGCTCCGGAAAGGGCTGATCGGGAGGATCGCCGGGCCGGGTGGGCGGAGACGGGCAGGACCGGCCGGATTCGAACCGGCGTCCTCACGGTTTTGGAGACCGCGCGCGACGACCTCTGCGCTACGGCCCCGCCCGCCCGGAATCCTACGGATCAGCCGGCCCCCTGAACAGCTCCCGCCCGCGGCGCCCCGTCGACCGCCCCGGCCGGTCAGCCGGCCAGCCGGTCAGCTCAGGGGAGTGAAGTCCCGCGAGGCGATGTATCCGGGACGGCGCACCGGAGCGGCGAAGGGCTTCACCGGCCGGTTCTCGACGCTGTTGAAGACGAGGAACACGTTGCTGCGCGGGTACGGCGTGATGTTGTCGCCCGAGCCGTGCATCGCGTTGCAGTCGAACCAGGTGGCCGAGCCCGCCCTGCCGGTGAAGAGCCTGATGCCGCAGGCCGAGGCGAACTTGGTCAGGGCCTCGTCCGACGGGGTGCCGGCGTCCTGCATCTGGAGGGACTTCTTGTAGTTGTCCTTCGGCGTCGCACCGGCACAGCCCAGGAAGGTCCGGTGGGAGCCGGGCATGATCATCAAGCCGCCGTTGGTGGCGTGGTTCGGTGTCAGGGCGATGGACACCGACACGGTGCGCATGTTCGGCAGGCCGTCCTCGGCGTGCCACGTCTCGAAATCGGAGTGCCAGTAGAAGCCGCTGGCGCCGAAGCCGGGCTTCACGTTGATCCGGGACTGGTGCACGTACACCTCCGAGCCCAGGATCTGCCGGGCGCGCCCCACCACCCGCGGATCGGCGGCGAGGGCGGCGAACACCTTGCTGATCCGGTGGACTTCGAAGACGGAGCGCACCTCCCGGGACTTCGGCTCCACGATCGACCGGTCGTCGGCCAGCGTCGAGGGGTCGCGCAGCAGCCGGTCCATCTCGGTCCGGTAGACCTCCACCTCGTCGGGCGTGACGAGCTCGTCGACGGACAGGAACCCGTCGCGCTCGTAACTCTCCAGTTCGTGGGCCCACATCGGGCCGGGCGTGCCGGGCTCGGACCAGACGACGGGGTCCGACCGGCCCGTCAGCACCTCCTGGGCGCCGCGGGTGGGATAGAGGTCGTTCACCGTGCGGATGGATGTGCGGGTCATGGTGGTGCCTGCCTCTCCTCTCAGGGCGTGTGCGTACGTCAGCGGCTGTGGTCGGGCTCGGTGAGCAGGGGGTACACGCCGTTCTCGTCATGGTCCTCGCGGCCGGTCACGGGAGGGTTGAAGACGCACAGGCAGCGGAAGTCCCGCCGCACGCGCAGGGTGTGCCGCTCGTGGCCGTCGAGGAGGTACATGGTCCCCGGCGTGATCGTGTAGGTCCGGCCCGTCTCCTCGTCCGTGAGCTCGGCCTCGCCCTCCGTGCAGACCACGGCCTCCACGTGGTTCGCGTACCACATGGACGTCTCCGTGCCGGCGTACAGGACGGTCTCGTGCAGGGAGAACCCGACGCGTTCCCTGGCCAGGACGATGCGCTTGCTCTCCCAGGTGCCGGATGCCGCCCTGACGTGGCGGTCGGTTCCCTCGATGTCCCGGAACGATCGGACGATCATGGTGGTGCCCTTCGTGATGTCTGGCGGGGTGCTGGTCAGGCGGTGGCACGGACGGACCGGGCCAGGACGGCGAGGCCCTCCTCGAGCTCGTCGCCGCTGACGGTGAGCGGCGGGAGCAGCTTCACGACCTCGCCCTCCGGGCCCGAGGTCTCCAGGAGGAGCCCCTGCTCGAAGGCCCTGCGGCACACCTCCGCGGCGCGCGCCCTGTCGGCGAACTCGATGCCCCAGACCAGTCCACGGCCCCGGTACGCCGCGCCCGACCCGGCGTGTTCGGCGCACAGCTCGCGCAGCTCGCTCTCGACGCGCCTGCCGAGGATGAGGGTCCGCTCGCGCAGGACGCCGTCGCTCCAGTACGTCTCCAGGGCCGCGGTCGCGGTGACGAAGGCCGGGTTGTTGCCGCGGAAGGTGCCGTTGTGCTCGCCGGGCTCCCACAGGTCCAGTTCGGGCTTGAACAGGCACAGGGACATGGGCAGTCCGTAGCCGCTGATGGACTTGGACAGGGTGACGATGTCGGGCGTGATGCCCGCTTCCTCGAAGGAGAAGAACTCGCCCGTGCGGCCGCAGCCCATCTGGATGTCGTCGACGATCAGCAGCATGTCGCGGCGCCGGCACAGGTCCGCGAGGGCGCGCAGCCATTCCGCGCGGGCCACGTTGATCCCGCCCTCGCCCTGGATCGTCTCGACGATGACCGCCGCCGGATGGTTGAGCCCGGAGCCCTGGTCCTCCAGCAGCCGCTCGAACCAGAGGAAGTCGGGCGTCCTGCCGCCGAGGTAGTTGTCGAAGGGCATCGGGGTGCCGTGGACCAGGGGTATGCCGGCACCGGCCCGTTTGAAGGCGTTGCCCGTGACGGCCAGGGAACCGAGCGACATGCCGTGGAAGGCGTTGGTGAAGGACACGACCGCCTCGCGGCCCTTGACCTTGCGGGCCAGCTTCAGCGCCGCCTCGACGGCGTTGGTACCGGTCGGGCCGGGGAACATCACCTTGTAGGGCAGGGCGCGGGGTTCCAGGACGTGGGACCGGAAGGTCTCCAGGAACGCCCGCTTGGCGGTCGTCGACATGTCGAGCGCGTGCGTGATGCCGTCGCGCTCCAGGTAGTCCAGCAGGGCCCGCTTGAGGACGGGGTTGTTGTGGCCGTAGTTCAAGGATCCGGCGCCGGCGAAGAAGTCCAGGTAGCCGCGGCCCTGTTCGTCGTACAGCCGGCTTCCCGAGGCGCGCTCGAAGACGACGGGCCAGGCCCGGCAGTAGCTGCGGACCTCGGACTCGACGGTCTCGAAGACGGACGTGACCGGCTCGGTGATGGTCAAGACAGTTCTCCAGTGGGTGCGGGGGGTGTGGGGGGTGTGGGGCGGGACGGGGCCGGGTCAGAAGTGGAGCGGCCCGATGCGGTGCAGGACCTCCGGGGCGTGCCCGCCGTCCGGGAACTCCTCGGCGGTGAACAGCACCTCGCGCGTGACCGCGGCGTGGTGGCGTGTGGCGTACGCGTCGAAGAGCCGCTCCGAGGCGAGGTTCCCGGGCGAGATGGTGGTCTCCAAGGACCTCAGCCCGTGTTCGTGTTCCGCCGCCACGCGGGCGGAGAGTCCGTCGAGCAGCGCCCCGGCGACGCCCAGACCGCGGACGGATTCGTCGACGGCGATCTGCCAGATGAACAGCGTCCCGGGGCTCTCGGGCCGCATGTATCCGCTGACGAATCCGACGGCGCGCCCGGACCGGTCACGGGCGACGGCCGACGTGCCGGCGAAGTCACGGCACCAGAGGAGGTAGCTGTAGGAGGAGTTGAGATCCAGGACCCCGGAGTCGCGCGCCAGGCGCCACAGCGGCGGGCCGTCACCCGGGCGAGGGCGGTCGATGCGGGTGGCGGGAGTGGGCGTGGCGGGCGGGGTCGGTGGGAGGGTCTTCCTGTAATGGGCCAGTTCTGCATGAGCGGTCATGCAGGCCGAAGCTACCCAGGGCTGGAGCGAAATGCATGGCCCTGAGGGGTTACGGGGGCAGGGTGAATCGTGATAGGTGCGGGGCCCACACGGGGGGTGGTGAAGTGCAGGAGTCACGCCAGGATATCCATGAAAAATACCGACATTTACACCCCACTCCCGCTAAGGTAACGAACGGATAACGTCTTTTCCCTGTCTCACTTTCACCCCTTGAAATGTGATGCCTTCCTCAGCCGTTCGGGGTTTCGATCGCGGCGACGGGGGTGCGAGCCACCCGGCAGTCCTCGCCCGCCGCGCTGGGACGGTCGCGCCAGTACGGGCGTGCTCACTCCCCCCTGCTCCAACCGACCCGCTCGACCGGGATCCACAGCTGGGAGCGGGTATCCGCGCCGAGTTCCACCGGCCGGGTCCGCAGGAGCTCCGGGCCCGGCCGGCTCGTGTACGGGCCGGAGGGGAACCACTGCGCGAACACGTCCCGCCACAGTCGCTGCAGCGCGGCCGGATAGGGGCCGTGGTCGTCGAAGACCGCCCAGGTCCCGGCCGGCACGTCCAGGGCGTCGAGTTCCCCGGCGGCCGTCCCGGGACCGGCGGCCACGCCGACCCAGTAGTCCGCCTCGGCGCCTTCCTCCCGGCTGTCGGTCAGGTACACCGCCGCCGACAGGATCCCCTCCGGCTCTCGGCCTGACAGCTCCTCGATCCGCTTCATCCGTGCGACCGTCCGCTCGTCCAGGCTCTGGACGTGCGCCGCTGCGGCCGCGTTGAGGCCCTCTTGCACGAGCGGGACCCGGGCCCTCCTGCCGAGGAACCGGAACGCCTCCTTCTCCACGATCCGGTAGCGCATGGTCGCGCTCCCTTCGACGACCACGCGGAAGGACATGCGCGGCTGCGCCGTGAGCACCGCACCCGTGCGCCGGGCCTCGCCGGGCCCGACACCGTGCACCGACCGGAAGGCTCGGGCGAACGCCTCGCCCGAGCCGTAGCCGTACCGCGTCGCGACATCGAGCAGCGTGGGCTTCCCCGCCAGCACGTCGGCCCCGGCGAGCGTCATCCTGCGGCGCCGCACGTAGACGGGGAGCGGCATCCCCGCGAGCGCGGAGAACAGCCGCCGGAAGTGGTACTCCGACACCGCGGCGATCCGGGCCAGCTCGGCCACGTCGACCTCGCCTTCGAGGCAGGCCTCCAGGTGGTCCAGCGCCTGATTGAGCCGCTCCAGCACGCGACGTCGTCCTTCCTTCTCGCCCGCCCGACAAAACCGGTACGGGAACGGTCGGGCGGCGGACCCCCGGCCCACCCGAGGCTTTCACCCATGACTGATATCAGAGGACTGTGCGAGCCGCGGTTCGCCGCCGTACGTGAGGCCCTTGCCGCCTCCCTCGCCGAGCACGACGTCGGCGCCTCGGTCGCCGTGTACCTGGACGGCGAACCGGTGGTCGACATCTGGGGCGGGTACGCCGACGCGGACCACTCCGTCGGCTGGGAGCGCGACACCCTCACCGGCGTGAACTCGACGACCAAGAACATGACCGCCCTGTGCGCGCTCGTCCTCGCCGACCGGGGCCTGCTGGACCTGTCCGCGCCGGTCGCCGCCTACTGGCCCGAGTTCGCCGCGGCCGGCAAGGAGGGCGTCCTGGTACGGCACGTGCTGTCCCATACGGCGGGGTTGCCGCACCTGTCCGGGCTGACGGCGGTCGAGGAGCTGTACGACTGGGAGAACGTGACCGCCGGGCTGGCCGCGCAGGCACCGGAATGGGAACCCGGGACGGCCGCCGGCTACCACGCGCTCACCTTCGGGTTCCTCGTCGGCGAGATCGTCCGCCGCGTCACCGGCCTCGGCATCGGCGAGTTGTTCGCGCGGGAGGTGGCAGGGCCGCTCGGCGCAGACTTCCACCTGGGGCTCGGCGCCGAGCACGACCACCGCTTCTCGCCGCTCATCGCGCCGCCGACGCTGACCGACGAGTACGCAGCCGACGCACCGCCCGGACCGGACGGCGTCCGCCGGGAGACCACCGGTGCCGCGATCCGGGTCCGGGACGTCAACTCGGTGGCCTGGCGGCGCGCGCAGATCCCCGCGGTGAACGGCTTCGGCAACGCCCGTTCCGTCGCCCTCGTCCAGTCGGTACTGGCCAACGGGGGAACGGCCGGCGGCGTGCGGCTGCTGTCCCCCCAGGGGTGCGAACCCGCCTGGCGGGAAGTGTTCCGCGGTGAGGACCGCGTCCTGGGGACACCGATGTCCTGGACGGCGGGCTTCGGCAGGTTCGGCAACACCTTCGGCTGGGGCGGCTGGGGCGGTTCGCTCGTCGCGAGCGACCCCGGCCCCCGCATGACGGTGGCTTACGTCATGAACCGGATGATCGACCGGGGCCGGCAGGAGGACAACCGCGGGATGGAGATCATCATGGCCGCGTACGGCGGACTGGGATGACGGGGGACGCACCGGTCAGACGGGCGGCATCAGATCGCTCTCGCTGACCGTGTACGTCAGCCGCGGATAGGCGAAGTCCGTTTCGTCGTTCTCGCGGCGCCGCAGCCGGTAGAACTCCTTGCGCTGCTCGTCGTCGGCCAGCGTGAGACGCGGACCCCCAGGGAGGTGCGGCTGTCCGTCGCGAAACCGGACGAGCGTCTTCGACGTCCGGAAGGTCACGCCCAGCCAGGGGTTCTCCTCCGCCTGAACCGACGTGTCCAGCACGATTCTGTGCTTCAGGCGCCGGTTCGATGCCACGGAGAACACGACGATGCCGTGGTGGGCGAGGGGGATTTCGAATCCGTCCCCGCCGGCCCCCTTCGGTTCGAAGACCAGCTTTCTCGTCGCGCGCGCTCCGGGATTCCGGTAGCAGGAGAAGACGGCGATGAACGAAGGGTCGGTCAGATCGAGGGCTTGGTCGCAATGGCCGCCCATGGTTCGGTAGGCGTCCGTGTAGGTCTCGACGAGTGCGTTGTTGAAGGCGGCCGGCAGCTCCGCACGGTCCTGTATCCGCCGCGCCAACCGTTCGTGCACCGCGCGGAAACGCTGGGCGGGGCTGCCGTACCGGCTGGTGGTGCGTACGAGGGGCACGCCACCCGTCTCGTCGATCCTGGTGAGCACGGCGCCGCGGCGGCCCTTGCCCACGTCCTCCCACTGGACCGACGCGGACAGCTCGGCGAAGAGGCCCTCCTGGGCCGGCAGATGACGGGAGAGGATCTCGTCCGCGATCCTAGGCTCGGGGCGCAAGGTAGTCTCCCGTGTTCATGCTGAAGGGGAACGCGTCGCCGTAGTCGATGAAGCCCGAGGTCCGGTTCTCCTCGGCGTACAGCCTGCGCAGCTCGTCCATCCCGTCAGGCGTCGGCGGCCCCAGCCTCACCAGATCGCCGTCCCCCTTGAGGTACGTGTGGCCGTCCTTGTGGACGGCTTCGGCGCTCGAACAGCGCACCACGTATCCCAGGCGGGTCGGGAGCAGTGCGGCGTCCAGGGTCGAAGGCCGGATCTCGTGGGTGTACAGGCGGTTGGTGGACAACGGCATGAAGAACACGGAGCCGGGGTGGAGGGTCACGGTGAACTGTGCGGGGAGCGTGCCCCCGTCGCGTTCTCCGGGCGTCTCCTTGAGGCGGAAGTGGAGTCCGGTCAGTCCGCTGGCACCCTTCACGCCGTAGTCGAAGGCGTCGCCGGCCAGGGGCCGCAGCATGTCGAGCCGGTCGTAGAAGGTGCAGAAGGCCATGACGCCGTTGACGGGCATGTCCTTGGTCTTGTCGGCATGGGACGAGATCTTGGCCTTGGACTGCTTGCGCCCGGCCGTCGCGGCGGTGTTGTGGTAGATCTGGGCGAGGACGTGATTCAGCGGCGCCTGGTTCCGGAAGACGGCGGCGGCCTCGCTGTTCAGGGCCTCGACGATGTGCGTGTCGGTCGGGCCGAAGCCCTCCGTGGGCCCCGACAGGTTCGTGGAGCAGCGGAGCAGGCGGAAATGCAGTTCGTCGCCGTTCCGCGTCACGGGCGTCAGGTAGATCCCGCTGCGGTGGGCTGTTCCCGGCTTGGTGGACTCCGTCAGGGACTGGAACGCGTGCTCCGTGCTGATCCGTTGGAAGTGATCGGTGCCGGGCCCGAAGAAGCGGGGGTAGTACACGCCGACGCCCTGGACGCGGAGGGGGACCCGGCCCACGTCGATGAGGGTCCAGGGCCCGTCGGCGTGCTCGTGGTGACCGTGTGACAGCTCCCGGACGACGAACACGCGGGCGGCCGCGTCCAGTCGGCCGCTGCTGATGCCGGAGACGTCCCCGCACAGGTAGACGGTCTTCCGCGCGAGGTCGGCCGAACCGGAGGAAAGGTCCTCCGGCGTGATCACGGACCCGAAGAAATCCCTGACCAAGTCGGAGTCCCGCAGCTTCGAAGGCGCGACCAGGACGTGGTCCGCATCCTCGAGGAAGGCTTCTGTCGGCTCTGTCGTGTACATCAATCGGTACCTGCAGCTCCAAACCGTGGACACGGCAAAGGCCCGCACACTTCCGTTTCGCGCTGGGAGGCGTGAACGAAGGGAGGCGGACCGTTGAACCTTGATCCTCTCACGGGGGGCGGCACCGGGCAACGGGCTTCCTGGGCGGGGGAGCGCCGGAGCGGAGGAGCGCCTGAGGCCGCCCGGCATCCGGGCGCCCTGTACCCCGTATGCGCGTTCGGTTAGGCTTGCCTTGCCTGACATGGAGGCGTGCGGGTTCGGGGTTCCTGTGCCGCAGGCGGCAACCCACAGGACGGAACGGGTAGGGCAGGATGCAGGTGGGAGACGTTGACCGGCCGGGTTCCGGCCCGGGGCCCGGGATGAGGCGTCGTGGATAAGATCGCGCTCACGGCCGGAGCCCTGTACGCCATCGTCCTGCTCCGGGCCGGAGGGACGTTCGCCGTCGGGTGGCTCGCCGGCGCAGGCGCCCGCCGCAGCAGGTTCGCCGAGCGGATCTCGTCGGCGAAGTTCCAGCGTGCCGAGCGGGCGATCCAGCGGTGGGGCGCTCCGGTGGTGGCCGTCTCCTTCCTGACCGTCGGCTTCCAGACCGCCGCCAACTTCATCGCGGGCAGCATGCGCCTGCCGTTGCCGCGCTACCTCCCCGCCCTGTTCGTGGGCGGAGCGGCCTGGGCGCTGATCTACGCGACCGCGGGACTCGGCGTACTCGAAGTGCTGGGAAGGCTCTTCGCCGAACGGACGGCCCTCGGGGTGTCCGCCGTGGCCGTACTCCTCCTCGCGGTGTGCGGGGCGGTCCTGTACCGCAGGAGAAGGGCGGCCCTGTCCCCGGCCGACACCCTGGCCGAGGAATCGTAGCCGGGTGCGGGGACCGGGCCCGAGCACTGGGCCACGGACGGCGTGCACCCGACGCCGGCCGGCAAGGCCGCACTCGCGGCGGCGTGGCTGCGTCTGGTCGAACGACGGCACGCGGCATGCTCGGCGAGGCCGCTCGGCCAGTCCGACGATGACGCCCTCCGGTCCGCGCAGGCAGCAAAGCGGACGGCTGTCCTCGTACCGGGCCACGTCGCCGACGAGTTCGGCGCGCCGACCCCGGCGGGCGCGTGCCCGCCGGGTGGGGCGTCAGACCACGGCGAGCCGGTCCACCAGCAGTTCCACCCGCTGCTCGGTGAGCTCCGCAGGCAGCCGCCCCGCCCGGGTCAAGGTGGCGAGCCCGTGCAGGGCCGCCCAGAACGTCTCGGTGAACAGCCCCGGGTGGACCCCGTCCCCGGCGGCCCCGGCGAGGGTTTCCAGCAGGGCGGCGAAAGCGTCCTTCAGCGGCTCCGGGGTGTCCTCGCGGGCGAACGCCAGGCCGCCGTCGAGCCGGAACATGGCGTCGTAGACCGCCGGGTTGCGCTCGGCGAAGTCGAGGTAGGTGCGGGCGAGCGCGGTGACCCGGGTGCGGGTGCCGTCCGCCGCGGCGGTCGCGGCCCGCAGTGCCGAGGCCATCTCGGAGGCGCCTTCGAGGGCGACGGCCCCGATGATCTCGCGCTTACCGCGGAAGTGGCTGTAGAGGACGGGCTGGCTGTACTCGATGCGCTCGGCCAGCCGGCGGGTGGTGACCGCGTCCCAGCCCTGCTGCTCGGCGAGTTCGCGGGCCGTGGCCACGATGAGGCGCTCGCGGTCCGCCCGTTCGCGCTGCTTTCGTTCCTGTACCGACATGATTCGATCCTAGCACCGCTAGACAATCGAGCGACAGTAGAGCTAGCGTTGCCTCACCAGCTAGCAGCGCTAGATCCCGGAGGGGTCCTCATGCTCAACGCACTCGAGGTGTTCACGACCGTGGTCGTCGGCCTGATGGTGGGGGTGGAGTTCTCCGTCGCCTTCGTCATGAACCGGATCTTCAGCGCCCTCCCCGAGGACAGCGACCAGCTCGCCCGCTCGCACGGGGGCCGGATGCTCGGCGCCCTGATGCCGTTCTGGTACATCGGCTCGCTCGTCCTCGCGGCCGTCTGGGCCGTCACGGCATGGCACCGCCCCGGCACCGGTCTGGTCGTCATCGCCGGCGCGCTGTTGATCCTCAGCGTGATCATGTCGGTCCTGCTGCTCGTCCCGATCAACAACCGGGGCAAGACCTGGACGCCCGAGAACCGGCCCGCCGACTGGAAGGAGCAGATGAACCGCTGGGACCGCTACCACTACGTCCGCGTCGCCGTCATCGTCGCCGCCTTCACCCTGCTGGTCACCGCCCTCGTGTGAACCCGAGGCCGCGGCGGTCCGCTCAGGGGGCCGCAGGGGGCTCGAAGCGGATCTCGGTGATGCGCTCCCGCTGCCCGCGATCGAGCGCCACGACGGAGCGGAACCCCGGAACCCCGGCCGGGCCGCCCCGGTCCACCTGCCTCAAGAGCCTGACCAGCCCCCGCTGGTGACGGGCGAACACCCGGCGCGACGCCAGCCGCCGACGGGCCCGCTGACCCGACAGGGCCTCTCGGGGGCCGACGTCCAGGACCACCATGTGCAGGGTGCGCCCGGCCCCGCGCGCGGTACCGGCGAGCCATCGGCGCATCCAGCTCCTGCTTCCGCAGTCGTGGATCAGCAGAGGGCCGCCGCGGCGCATCTCGTCGCGCAGCCGGCACATGTGCATCAGCCGCGCCCAGGGCCGGTAGAGCGCGTAGGGGAGCCACGCCGGCATCCACGCCTCGAAGGAGGTGCGCGTGTCGCGCGGGTCGACCACGGAGGCCGAACCGGACCATGCGCGCAGCAGCGTGCTCTTACCGCTCCCGGGAAGCCCGCAGACCACGACCGCCGCGTCGAACGGGTACGAGAGCCACACGTCCCGGCCGGCCGCCCCGCGCAGATCGAGCACTCCGCGCGGGTCTATCAGACGGCTCGGATCCGAGTCACGGCGCCGTTCGGCAGCCGGCCGGGGGACCGGCAGGCTTCCGAGCGGGTCGGCGCTGAGGGGTGCAGTCACAGGTGCGAGCCGTCCGTACGAGGTCCAGAGGACTCCGACAGTACGTCACCCGTTCGGGGGACGCCTTCACCCCACCGGCTACCGTGGGAGGAGGCGGGCCGGGGCCTGCGGAGGGGGTGGCGGGATGAGGCATTCGGGGCGGGGAAGCGGTGTCAGCAGCGCCGGAGGGCGGGCCGGCTACCTGGTCACCGGCTACGCGGAAGCCCGGCAGGCCCTCGGCGACGCCCGTCTCTCGAAGGACACGGTCGCCTTCTTCGCGGGCGGGGAATCGCGGCGCCGCCTGCATCCGGCGGTCGCCCACAGCATGCTGGCCACCGACCCGCCCGGGCACACCCGGCTGCGGAAACTGGTGACCAAGGCGTTCACGACCGGGGCGGTGAACGAACTGCGTCCCTTCATCGCCCGGGTCACCGACGAACTGCTGGACCGGTGGCCCGTAGGCGAGCCGATCGACTTCGTGGCCCGCCTGGCGGTGCCGCTGCCCGTCATCGTGATCTGCCGGCTGCTCGGAGTACCGCGGGCCGACCGGCCCGCCGTCCAGGGCTGGTCCGCCGAGCTGTTCGCGGCGGGACAGCCCGAGGTCATCGACGCCGCCTCGCACGCGATGGCCGGTTACATGACGGACCTCATCGCCGCCAAGCGCCGGGACCCCGGCGGCTCGCTCCTCGACCGGCTCATCTCGGCCCGGGACGGAGAGGACCGTCTGAGCGAGGAGGAACTGGTCTCCCTGGCCGTGCTGCTGCTCGTGGCCGGACACGAGACCACCACCAACACCCTCGGCAACTCCCTCCTGGCGCTGCTCCGGCACCCGGCGGCCCTGGACCGCCTCCGGGAGAACCCGGACGGGATCCCCGCCGCGCTGGACGAACTGCTCCGCTTCGACTCGGCGGTGAACACGGCCACTTTCCGGTTCGCCACGGAGCCCGTCACGCTCGGCGGCACCGAGATCCCGGCCGGTGTCCCGGTCGTCGTCGCGCTGGGGGCGGCCAACCGGGACCCGGCCCGGTTCCCGGCGCCGGACCACCTCGACCTGGACCGGGACGCCGCCTCCCACCTCGCGTTCGGCCACGGGATCCACCGCTGCGTCGGAGCCCCCCTGGCCAAGGCCGAGGTGGAGATCGCCCTGCGGGCGGTGCTGACCCGGTTCCCCGCCATCCGCCTCGTCGTACCGCCCGACCGGCTGCGATGGCGTCCCACCCGCCTCGTCCGCGGGCTGGCCTCGCTTCCCGTCCTGACCGCGGGCTGACTGTGCCATCCGGCACCGGAGCGGCCGCTCTGCTGTGCAGGGAGTACCTGGGCGTTCACCACGGTGCGATCTAGATTCACCTCGCGTCGAGAGCGTTCTTCGAAGGGCGGGAAGTCGCCGCTCCGCGAAGGCGTGACCAAAATCGATTTCACCATGGGGGAACGAACATGCTGAGGTTCAAGAAGTCCGGACTGACGGCGCTCGGGGGAGCGGCCGCGGCCGCGACGGCGCTTCTGGGGCTGGCCGCGGCGCCGGCCTCCGCGGCGACCTACGGGAAGCTGATCAACACGGCGACCGGGTACTGCCTGGACGGCAATGGCACCGCGGCGTACATGCACAGCTGCAACGGCGGCAACTACCAGCAGTGGGCCCTGGAGAAGAAGGCGAACGGCTACTACCAGATCAGGCAGTCGTCCACACTGAAGTGTCTGGACGTGAACAGCAACGGGGTGCGCATGAACCCCTGCAACGGTGGCCGTTACCAGGAGTTCGACCTGTCCACCAACACGTACGGCTACCGCCTCGTGAACAGCCAGTGGGCCAAGTGCCTGGACAGCAATGCCGTCCCCGCCCTCTACGTGGGCACGTGCAACACCGGCAACTACCAGCGCTGGCACCGCTGATCCGCTGACATGGGGTGATCCGTTCGCCCCGGACCCGACCCACGCGCGCGCGGGCCGCCACCATCCGGTGGCGGCCCGCGCTGTCGTTCGTCTCCACCGGTACCAGTCGTGCGTCCCCGCCCTCGTCCGCGAGGGGCCGGGCGAGGCAGTCCGTCAGGTCCCGGCCCGGCTCCGTCGGCGGGCTCGCGGAAATTCAACCTCGCCACACGCCTGACCTGCTACTTCTCGCCACATGTGCGCAGCTCAGGGCGACCGGAACACGAGCGACCCCGGCCGGGGTGAGCCGCGTCTCATCGGGGGAGCGGCCCTTGTCTATGCAACGAGTTGCATAGAAGGATCGGGGGCATGGCACTTGAGCACGCGATCCTCGTCTCCCTGCTGGAGAAGCCGGGTTCGGGATACGAGCTGGCCCGCCGGTTCGAAAGGTCCATCGGCTACTTCTGGACCGCGACCCACCAGCAGATCTACCGCGTGCTCAAGCGCATGGAGGGCGACGGCTGGCTCGACGCCCGCGAGGTGCCCCAGCAGGCCAGGCCCGACAAGAAGGTGTACTCCGTCGCCGCCGACGGCCGGGCCGCCCTCGCCGCCTGGCTGCACGAACCGATCCAGCCCGACAGCGTCCGGCACGAGCTCGCCGTGAAGATCCGCGGCGCGGCCTTCGACGACCCGGCCGCGCTGATCCGCGAGGTCGAACGGCACCACCAGGCGCACCAGGACCGGCTCACGCACTACCTCGCGGGCGAGCTGCGGGACTTCACGGGCCCGGAGGCTCCCGCGGCGCGCGACGCCGGACAGGAGCTCCAGCACGTGGTGCTGCGCGGGGGCATCGCCTACGAGCGGATGCAGCTCGCCTGGCTGGAGGACGTACTCGCCACGCTCCACCGGCTGGCCGCCCGCTGACGGCCCGCCCCGCCCCGCCCCTCACCGCATTCCTTCCGCACCCCTCTCATCCCCGGCTGAAAGGCGAAGCTCCATGAGCGATCCGCTGCTGTTCAACCCGCGCACCTACGACCCGGCGCACTTCGACCCCGAGACCCGCAGGCTGCTGCGCGCCACCGTCGACTGGTTCGAGGACCGCGGCAAGCGAAAGCTGATCGAGGACTACCGCACCCGCGCCTGGCTGGCGGACTTCATCGCCTTCTCCGCGAAGGAGGGGCTCTTCGCCACCTTCCTGACCCCGGCGCCCGCCGCCGGCGAGGGGGAGCCGGACAAGCGCTGGGACACCGCGCGGATCGCCGCGCTCAACGAGATCTTCGGCTTCTACGGCCTGGACTACTGGTACGCCTGGCAGGTCACCATCCTCGGCCTCGGCCCGGTCTGGCAGAGCGAGAACGCCGCCGCCCGCAGCCGTGCCGCCGAACTCCTCGCCCAGGGTGAGGTGTTCGCCTTCGGTCTCTCCGAGAAGACCCACGGCGCCGACATCTACTCCACCGACATGCTGCTGGAGCCGTCCACCGACGGATCCGGCGGATTCCGGGCCACCGGCTCCAAGTACTACATCGGCAACGGCAACGCCGCCGGCATGGTCTCCGTCTTCGGCCGCCGCACCGACGTCGAGGGCCCCGACGGCTACGTCTTCTTCGCGGCCGACAGCCGCCACCCCGCGTACCACCTCGTGCAGAACGTCGTCGACTCCTCCAAGTACGTCAGCGAGTTCCGACTCGCGGACTACCCGGTCCGCGCCGAAGACGTCCTGCACACCGGCCGCGCCGCCTTCGACGCGGCCCTCAACACGGTCAACGTGGGCAAGTTCAACCTCTGCACCGCCTCGATCGGCATCTGCGAACACGCCATGTACGAGGCCGTCACCCACGCGCACGGGCGCATCCTCTACGGCCGCCCCGTCACCGCCTTCCCGCACGTGCGCCGGGAGCTGACCGACGCGTACGTCCGGCTCGTCGGGATGAAGCTGTTCAGCGACCGGGCCGTCGACTACTTCCGCTCCGCCGGTCCCGAGGACCGCCGCTACCTCCTCTTCAACCCGATGACGAAGATGAAGGTGACCACGGAGGGCGAGAAGGTCATCGACCTGATGTGGGACGTCATCGCCGCCAAGGGCTTCGAGAAGGACACCTACTTCGCCAACGCCGCCGTCGAGATCCGCGGACTGCCCAAGCTGGAGGGCACGGTCCACGTCAACCTCGCGCTGATCCTCAAGTTCATGCGCAACCACCTGCTGGCCCCGGCCGAGTACGCGCCCGTGCCGACCCGCCTCGACGCGGCCGATGACGCCTTCCTCTTCCAGCAGGGCCCGGCCCGCGGCCTGGGCTCCGTACGCTTCCACGACTGGCGTACCGCCTACGACGCCTACGCGGCCGTGCCCAACGTCGCGCGCTTGCGCGAACAGGCCGACGCCCTGTGCGAGTTCGTCGAGATCGCCGCCCCCGACGAGCAGCAGAGCCGCGACCTCGACCTCCTCCTCGCGGTGGGCCAGCTGTTCGCCCTGGTCGTCCACGGCCAGCTGATCCTGGAGCAGGCGCGCCTCACAGGCCTGGACGAGGACGTGCTCGACGAGCTGTTCGGCGTTCTGGTCCGCGACTTCTCCGCGCACGCGGTCGAGCTCCACGGCAAGGAATCCGCCACGGAGGCCCAGCAGGCATGGGCCCTGGCCGCGGTGCGCCGCCCGGTTGTCGACGCCGGGCGCACGGCCCGCGTCTGGGCCCGCGTGGAATCCCTGGCCGGGGCGTACGAAATGGCGCCCTGACCCGGTGCGCGGTCCGGGCGGACGAGTCCCACCGGGTGGGCCGTCCGCCCGGACCGGGCGCACGCGCACACAGGCGAACGCCTACCCTGGTGCACTCCACGTGGCGGTTCGAACAGTGCGAAGAACGGGGTGCGACAGGTGACGGGGGCGAACGGGGCGGATCTGGTCGGCGAGGTTCTGGGCGGGCGGTACCGCGTGACCGGGACGATCGGCCGCGGTGGCATGGGCGTGGTCGCCCGGGCGGTGGACCAGTTGCTGAACCGCGAGGTCGCCGTCAAGGTCCTGCGGGCCTACACCGACGCCTCCCCGGCCGAACTGGCGGAACTGAGGGTCCGGATGCAGCGGGAGGCGCAGGCCGCCGCCCGTATCCGGCACACCGGCGTGGTCACCGTGCACGACGTGGTCGAGGAACAGGGCCTGCCGGTCATCGTCATGGAACTGGTCGACGGGCCCTCCCTCGACGCGGTGCTGGCCGAGCGCGGCTCACTGGATCCGCGCGAAGCGGCCCGGATCGGCGCCGAGCTGATGGACGCCCTCGACGCGGCACACCGGGCCGGGGTCCTCCACCGGGACGTCAAGCCCGGCAACGTACTGCTCGAGCGCGGCGGCCGGGTCGTCCTCACGGACTTCGGCATCGCCAGCATCGATACCCCCGGCGACGAGGCCCTGGCCCAGCTGACCCGGGCCGGTCAGATCGTCGGCTCTCTCGACTACCTGCCGCCGGAGCGCGCCCAGGGCCGGGTACCGGGTGCCGCGTCGGACATCTGGGCGCTCGGCATGACGCTGTACGCGGCGGTGGAGGGCGCCTTTCCCTTCCGCCGCACGTCGGTGTGGTCCACGCTGGCGGCGATCGTCGGCGAACCGCTGCCCGAGCCCCGGCGCGCCGGACCGCTCACCCCGGTGCTGCGGGCGCTGATGGCCAAGGACCCGCTGCAGCGGCCCGACGCCGCCCAGGCGCGCGAGATGCTGGAGGCGGTGGCCGCCGGCAGGGAGGCCGGCCTCACCGCGGCCCCGGCCCAGGCCGCGCTCCCGTCCCCGGCCCAGCCCGCGGTCCCGCCCCCGGCGCCCGTGCCGCAGGCCGCCGTCCCGCCGGGCTTCGGCCCCGCCCCGGCCGCGCCGTTCGCGCCGCCCGCCGTTCCCTACCCGGCCGGCCCGTACGCGATCCCGCCGTCACCGGGCGCCGGGCAGCCGGGCATGGCGCCCGGCACGCCCCCCGCTCACCACGGCGGTTCCGAGACCCGTCCCACGACGGTCGGGGCGCGGCGCCGCCGCACCCGCACGATCGTCGCCGTGGCGGTCACCACCGTCCTGACCTGTGGCGGAGTCGCCTACGCCCTGATGGACACACGGGGCACCGGGGGCGGCGGCGGGTCGAACACGGCGCTGCCAACGGCACGCACGACCGACGGTCCCGCCTCCCCGGCGGGCCGGACGTCCGCCGGCCCCTCCAAGAGGCCGGAGGGCCGGACGACCGCGGCCACGCCGCCCCCGACGGCCTCCCGGAAGGCGACGCCCAGTGCCACGGTGAAGGAGCCCACCCCGGTCTCGACGGCCTGCACCGGCTGGGCCCACTCGAACCGCAGCGACGGCTCCGGCCGCGCGGCCCAGAACACCCACCTCTACACCGGGCCCTACGCGGAGTGCTCCACCGTCACCGAGGTCGCCACCGGCACGAAGCTCTACTACCACTGCTACGTGACCAATGCCCACGCCAACAAGTGGATCTACGCCCGGATCTCGGGCACGAACACCGAAGGCTGGGTGTTCGCCGACAAATCCACCCTGGACAGCGGCGCCCTCGCCCGCTGCCAGGGCTGAATTCGTTTGATCCGGTCCCGGCCGGGGCCCATGATCAGGGGTGATGAGCAACGCATTCGACGACGTCCGGCGCCACGTGGCGGCCGGCGACATACCCGGCGCCGTCCGAGCACTGCGCCCCCTCGCGGACACGGCCGCACTCGGTGACCTCGCGGGCGAAGTCCGCCCGCTCGCCGAGGCCGTCGGCTTCGATGACCTCGCCAAGGCGGCCAGAAAGGCGGCCCGGAAGCCCGGCGACCCGCGCAGGCTCTACGAGTTCGGCTACCTGTGCATCGAGCACGGGATAGCCTTCGCCGCCGTACCGGCCATGCGCGAGGCACTGCGCCTGGCCCCGGGCTCGGCCCGGCGGATCCTGTCCGAGCTGGTCGCGGCCCTGGAGGCGGAGGACCGGCACGCCGAGGCGACGCGGGAACTCCTGCGCCACGAAACCCTCCTCGAACCCTGGCCCGGTCATTACCTGGTCGCCTACAACGCCCTCCTCTCCGGCGACCTCGCCACCGCCCGCGACCGGGCCGCCGGCCTGCCCGCACCCGACGACGACACCTGGAGCTGGGCGCACGGCCGGCTGCGCCGCATGCTCGACCGGGCCGAGGCCGCCGCACGCGTGGCCCCGCTGGACGCCACGGACCTGCGCGGCTGGCAGTTCGTGCTCACCGGGACCCTGCTCGGCACGCTCTCCCCGCACGGCTTCGAGGTCATGACGGGCCGTTACGCCTACCTGAGCGACAGCTACGAGGCCTGCCGGCGCGGCCTGGACCGGCTGTCGGCAGCCCTGGACGCGGCCGGACACCGCCCGGACGCGGTGAGCGCGCTCCCGGGCCGTTCCGACGCCATCCTCGCGCTGGCGGCGGCGGAGGTCCTGGGGCTGGAAACGGTCCCGTACGACCCGGACCGTCCGGGCACCCTGCTCGTGGCCTACGACCTCAGTGAGCACGAGGAGGACGTACAGGCCGGACTGCGCGACCGCGCGCCCGGTCAGGTCCTGTACGAGCACGCGAGCCGCTGGACCGAACCCGGCACGGTTCCGGCCGACTTCAGCTGTCTGCAGCGGCAGGTCGGCTCCGAGCCCTGGGGCGGGCAACTGAGCGTGGACGGCCGCGGCGAGGCGGACAGCCGGCATCCGGAGGCGATCGCCCGCGACATCGTGACGGCCGACGGCGCCGACGCCGACCCCGGCGACGGTTCCGCTCCCGCGGAGGCGGACACCGACGCGGCGTTCCGCGCCTTCGCCGCCGCGATCGCCCCGCTCTGGCTCACGGGCCCGCGCGCAGCCGTCCACTCGGCGGGGCCGGTCCGGAGCAACCGCTTCTGAGCCGGTGGAGCAGGGTCGACCCGGCCCGCCGGGGCGCTACGCGGTGAGCCAGCCGCGCAGGAGTCTGCTCACGGCGGGCATCGCCGCATACGTCATGAGCACGTTGAACACGGCGGCTGTGACCAGGCTGTTGAGCAGGAGGGGGAGTGCGGTCAGGTGCGGCATCAGGAAGAGGCCGCCGAGCACCGAGATCGGGTAGATCGCCAGCGTCGCGCTGATCGCCATCTTCCACCGGGGCGGCGCCGGCCGCGTGGAGCCCGGCTTGGCGAACCACGTCTCCATGCCGGTCAGGTGGCGCCGGGCGATCTCGGTGTGGTGGTGTCCCTCGCAGTCGGCGAACCAGGCCGCCCGCTCGGGGGACTCCTGCCAGGCCCGGCAGGCCTCCGCGTCCCTGAAGCGGTGCACGAGGAACCAGGGGGCGTCGCCGCCGGAGGAGCGGAAGAGCCCGTACCCGAGGTGGCCGGGGAAGCTCGCGGCACTCTCCAGGATGCCCTTCGCCCACAGCTCGAAGTCGGCCTCGTGGCCGGGGTCGACCCGCCGGGCTATCAGAAGGGTCACCTCACCGGCGTCGGCGGGGACGGTTGAGTGCTCAAGGCTGACAGCGGTCACACGTACTCCTCATGATCACACCGCGCCCGGCCCCACTCTACGCGCCGTACGGTTCCGCCACGGGCTCAGCGCCCCAGCACGCCGTCGAGCCAGGTGAGGATCTCGGGGGTCACGGGATCCGTGATGTCGTCGAACTCCTTGTGCTTGGTGAGGAACTTGGCCACATACGGGCAGACCGGCACGATCCGCATGCCCGATGCGCGGACGTCGGTGAGGGCCTGCTCGACGAGGACGGCGGCCAGCCCCTGACCTGCGTGGGCGTCGTCGATCTCGGTGTGGAAGAAGACCCGGCGGCCGTCCTGGTCGCGGTAGGCGGTCAGGCCCGCACGGTCGTCGCCGACGAGGATCTCGTAGCGGTGACGGGCGTCGACACGGCGGACGAGGGGGGCCTGGGTGGTCCGGTCGCTCATGGTGAAAGGCCTTTCGGTACGGGGTTCAGCTGCGGGCGGGGTTCTTGCGGGGTGCGATGACGGCGTTGGGCAGCGCCGGGGCGGGCAGCCGGTCGCCGGGGTAGCCGTCGACGCCGCCGAAGCGGTCGGAGGCGCTCTCCCACTCCTCCCGCGCCTCGACGATGTCCTGGTGGCTGCGGCCGATGAAGTTCCACCACATCACGATCTCCTCCTCGAAGGGCGGGCCGCCGAGGAGGACCGTCCGGGCGGGGCGGTCCGACGCGTTGGTGAGGGTGAGGGTGGTGCGGCCGGGGGAGGCGTAGCCGAGCTCGGCGGGGCGCAGGTCGGTCCCGTCGAAGCGGACGTCGCCCTCGTCGACGAGCAGGCCGTGTTCGAACACCGGGTCGACGTCGAGGGTGACCCCGGCGCCGGCGTCGATGACGATTTCGGCGCCGAGGAGGGGGGTGAAGGTGGGCACGGGGGAGGTCTCGCCGGCGAGGGTGCCCAGGAAGACCCGCAGTTCCGCGCCGTCCACGCGCAGCCGCCCGGGCGCGTGGTGCTGGAAGTCGCGGGGGGCGTGGCGGTGTTCGCCGGGGAGGGCCACCCAGAGCTGGACCCCGTGCAGGACGGTGGTGCCGGGAGTGGACACCTCCGTGTGGCTGATGCCGTGGCCGCCCGTCATGAGGTTGAGCTCGCCGGGCCGGACGAAGGCGTGCGTGCCCAGACTGTCGCGGTGCTCGATCTCCCCGTCGAACAGCCAGCTGACGGTCTGCAGCCCGGTGTGCGGGTGGGGGGCGACGTCCATGCCGCCGGAGTCGGCGACCCGGTCGGGCCCGTAATGGTCGGCGAAGCACCAGGCCCCGATGAGGGTCCGGGCCCGCTGCGGGAGCGTGCGCCGTACGGTCATCGCTCGCGGGCCGCCCAGCGGGACGTCCCGGGCGGTGAGGACCTCGGTACCGGCGCCGGCCGCGGCCTCGACCTCCGTGTGATCCATCTCCCGGCCCCTCTCGCACCCAAGTAGTTCCGCTTTCAACAATCATGGGTGATCATAGTCGCGAAGACGACCCGCGACAACAGGCGAAGGAGCACAGGATGATCGAGACGGAACAGGCCACGCAGGCCCCCGGGGCCACCGGGCGGATCTACCTCGACAAGCAGAGCCCCGCCGCGTACCAGGCGCTGGTCAGGGCCGCCGACACCGTCCGCACGACGGCGGCGGAGGCCGGCCTCGACCGGATCCTGGTCGAGCTGGTCAACCTCCGCGTGTCCCAGCTGAACGGCTGCGCCTACTGCCTCGACGTCCACACCCGCGCCGCGCTGCGCGCCGGGGAGAGCGACCGGCGCCTCGGCGTGCTCGCGGCCTGGCGTGACACCGAGCTCTTCACCGCCAGGGAGCGCGCCGCCCTCGCCCTCGCGGAGGCCACCACCCACCCCGGCGACGCCCTCGCCCAGGAACGGGCGTACGCGCAGGCACGTGAGGTGCTGGACGACGGCGAGCTCTCGGCCGTGGTCTGGGTGGCGATCACGATCAACGCCTTCAACCGCGTCTCGATCCTCAGCAAGCACCCGGTACGGGCGACACCCGGCCGCTGAACCCCTCCTCGAAGCGGCAGCAGCTCGGCGGGCGGCCCCGCGGGCAGGCGGGAGGACAGCCCCATGCCGATGCCCCGCGCGGCGCGGAAGACGAAGCCCCGGTGCCACGCGGGCGGCACCGGGGCTCCCGGACTCCCGTGTCAGCCCGCGACGCGGGCCATCCACGCCTCGACCTCGTCCGACGAGCGGGGCAGACCCGCAGAGAGGTTCTCGTAACCGTCGGCCGTCACCAGCAGGTCGTCCTCGATCCGGACCCCGATGCCGCGCCACTCCTGCGGCACCGTCAGGTCGTCCGGCTGGAAGTACAGGCCCGGCTCCACCGTGAGCACCATGCCCGGCTCCAGCACGCCGTCGACGTACTCCTCGTTGCGGGCCTCGGCGCAGTCGTGGACGTCCAGGCCGAGCATGTGCCCGGTGCCGGCCATGGTGAAGCGCCGCTGCAGACCGAGCTCGTACGCGCGCTCCGCCGGGCCCTCGATGAAGCCCCACGCGACCAGCTGCTCCGCCAGGTACCGCTGCGCCGCCCTGTGGAACTCCCGGTACGCGGCTCCCGGCTTCACGGCGGCCATGCCCGCCTCCTGGGCCCCGTGCACGGCGTCGTACACCTTGCGCTGCACGGGCGTGAACGTGCCGCTGACCGGCAGGGTGCGGGTGACGTCGGCGGTGTAGAGGGTGTGCGTCTCCACACCGGCGTCGAGCAGGAGCAGCTCGCCCGGGCGTACCGGCCCGTCGTTGTCCGTCCAGTGCATGATCGTGGCGTGGTCGCCCGCGGCGCAGATCGAGCCGTAGCCGACCGAGTTCCCCTCCAGCCGGGCGCGGCGGAAGAAGGTGCCCTCGATCCACCGCTCGGAGGACGCGACCGCCCGGGAGAGCTCGCCCACGCAGTCGGTGAAACCGCGCACGGTGGAGTCCACCGCCTTGCGCATCTCGCCGATCTCCCACGCGTCCTTGACGAGGCGCAGATCGCTCAGGGCCTCCTCGAGTGCGGCGTCGCGCTCCGCGTCGGTGGTGACGGCAGCCTCCAGCACCGGGTCGATGCCGCGGACGATGCGGGTGGGCGCGTCGCTCGCGGCGGCCAGCTCGCTCGCCGCCGTACGGACGTCGCGGCAGGCCAGGCCGAGCCGGCGCTCGGACTCGGCGAGTGAGGAACGCCGGCCCATCCACAGCTCGGCGGTGTAGCCGAGCCAGAACTCGTCCGTGTCACGGCCGTCCCGCGGCAGCTGGTAGCAGTACGCGTCGTGCCCGCCGTCCGGTCGGGGTTCGAGGACGAGCGCGCCGTCGCGGGCCTGGTCCCCGGTCATGTGGACGTAACCGGAGTACGGGCGGAACGGGTACGTGTCGTCGTTCGAGCGGGCCTTGAGGTTGCCGGACGGGACCACCAGCCGCTCGCCGGGGAAGCGCGCCGAGAGTGCGGCGCGTCGGCGGGCCGCGTACGGGGCCTGCTCGTCGAGCGGGACGTCGCGCCGTTCGGTGTCCGCCCAGCCCGTCTTCATGAGAGCGGACAGCTCTTCGGAGACCCCCGAGTAGAGGCCGTTCTTCCGACCCTTCGCCACGTCGTGCACCTTCTTCCGGATGGGTTCGACTGCCGCGCGAGGCCTCGGCGACACCCGGACGGTACTGCGGCACGGCGCGCGGGGGAGGAGCTGTGGTGTCAGTGGCACTGATCAGCCACCGGCGCCTCGCGGGCGTCGATAATGCCGTACATGGCGAACACGAAACTGGGCGAGGCCCTGCGGCTGCTGGGGATCGACCCGGCGGCGGGCCGCGTGTACCTGGCACTCCTGGAACTGGCCCCCGCCCCGCTCGGCGCGATCGGGGAGGCGGCCGGACTGGACGGCGCCGGGCTCGCCGCGGCCTACGGCGAGCTGGTCGACGCCGGACTGGCCAGCGCCGCCGAGGAGGGCGCGGACGTCGTGGCGCCGGTGCCGCCCGCCGCCGGCCTGGAGATCCTCGCGCGGCACCGGGCGGCGGAGCTGGAGGAGTCGCGGATCACCGTGGGCGGCGCGTTCGAGTCGTTCCGCCGCCAGCGGCTCGCGGCGTACAACGACAACCTCGTCGAGGTGGTGACGGGTGACGCCATCGGCCCGAGGATGCGCCACGCGTGGGCCAGCGCCCGCGAGCAGATCCGGCAGCTGGACTCGCCGCCGTACTTCCCGCTGGTCGGCGCCACCGACGACGCGCTGGCGACGCTCGCCCGCGGCGTGACCCAGCGGGTGGTCTATTCGAGGGCGTCGCTGGAGGTGCCCGGGCAGCTGGAGACGGCGATCGAACCGTGCATCGAGGCCGGCGAGCAGGCCAAGGTGGCGCCGTCGGTGCCGGTCAAGCTGGTGATCATCGACGAGGCGTACGCGCTGGTGTCCCTGTCGATCAGGGAGGCGGACGTGCACAACACGATGCTCGTGGTGCAGCCGTGCGGGCTGCTTTCCGCGCTGCTCGCCCTGTTCGAGCAGACCTGGCAGACGGCCCTGCCCCTGCACGGCCGCACCACCCGCCCGGCCGGCCTGCCGCCGGCCGACCGCCGACTGCTCCGTCTCCTCGCCGGAGGCGCGAGCGACGAGGTCATCGCCCGTGAACTGGGCGTCAGCCGGCGCACGTTCTTCCGCCGGCTCCAGATCCTCATGGCCCGACTGGGCGCCGAGAACCGCTTCCAGATGGGCATCCAGGCGCAGCGGTGCGGATGGCTGTGAGCGGGCCCCCGGCCCCGCCGGGGAAGGCGACCGGCCGCCCGCCCGCGGAAAAACCACCGGCCGACCGGCGGCACCGGCCGTTACGATCGGGCGCTCACCTTGACCGCGGCGGCTCGACGGAGGCACCGGCACCGATGGCACAGGCCCCCGGGCGGACCCCCGCCCACCCCGAACTGCTGGAGCGGGGACACCCCTTCCGCCAGTGGAAGACCTGGCGCATACCGGGCACCGAGCTGACGCTCACCGGGTATTCGCGCGCCAACGACAAGACGTTCTTCCACGTTCCCGAACTGCGCTGCGCGCTCGACGCCGGCCTCGTGGAAGGCCGGCAGCCGGAGACGGTCTTCCTCACCCACACCCACCACGACCATTCCAAGGACCTCGACCACCTCGCCGCAAGGCCCGCGGGCGTCGACATCCACCTCCCCGCCCCCGCCGTCCCGTACGTGGAGCGCTTCCTGCGGGCCTCCGCCGAACTCAACCACGGCACGGCATACGATCCGGCCCTCGCCGCGAACTGCCGGCTGCACGGCGTGCGCGGCGGCGACGAGTTCACCTTCGGCCGCCGCGGGCACCACGTACGCGTGGTCGAGTGCGCGCACAAGGTGCCGTGCGTGGGCTATGCGTTCTCCGAGCGCCGCAGGGAACTGCTGCCCGAATACGCACAGTTGCGGCGCTCCCTCGCCGAGCAGGGCAGGGGGGCCGAGCTCGGGCGCATCCTCGCCCAGCGCCGCAAGGAGGGCGCCGAGGTGGAACAGGAGGTGCTGAAGCCGCTGTTCGCGTTCCTCGGCGACACGCACGTGAGCGTCTTCGAGGACAACCCGTGGCTCTTCGCCTACCCCGTGGTCATCACCGAGTGCACCTACCTCGACGACGCGGAGCTGGACCGGGCCGACCGGGTCGGGCACACGGTGTGGAGCCGGCTGCGGCCCGTCGTCGAGGCCCACCCGGACACCCTCTTCGTCCTCACCCACTTCAGCCTGCGCCACTCGGACCAAGAGGTCCTCGCCTTCTTCGCGGACGAGCGCCCCGACAACGTGCTCCTGTGGGCGCACCCCGACAGCCAGCTGCCCGAACAGCACCAGCACGGCGGCGGTCGGCATGGCGGCTGACAGCGGCTGGTCGCCGTACCCCAAGATCCCCTCCCGGGTCCGGCTGGGCGAGACGCCGGCGGCCCGGGAGTGGGTCGCCTCGGAGAAGGTCCACGGGGCGAACTTCGCCGTCGTCTGCGACAGGGCCGGAGCGCGCCCGGCCAAGCGCCGTGAACTGCTGGGCGAGAGCGGCCTCGACGACTTCTTCGGCGTGGGACGGATCTGGCCGGGCCTGGCCGTTGCCGCGGAGCGCTGCGCCGCCGCCCTGCGCCGCGCCTACGGCACCGGCCCCTCGGCGCCGGTCACGGTCTACGGCGAACTGGCCGGCGGGCGGTACCCGCACCCGGACGTACCGCCCGACCCGGGTACGGAGCCGGTGCAGACCGGCGTCTGGTACGCGCCCGGGCTGCTCTGGCTGCCGTTCGACGCCACGGTCGAGGCGGCCGGGGACGGAACCCGCTGGGTCGGCGACCGGGCGCTGCGGGAAGCGGCGGGCGCCGCGGGCCTGCACTGCGCCCCGCTGATCGCCCGGGGAACGCTCGCCCTGGTGCAGGAGCGGACGCCGGTGTTCCCGACCCGCGTGCCGGCCCTGCTGGGCCTGCCCCAACTGCCCGGCAACCTCGCGGAGGGGCTCGTCGTCAAACCCGCCGAAGGGTGGGGGAGTCCTGACGGCACGGGCCCCGCCGCGCGCCCGGTGGCCAAGTTCAAGCACCCCTCCTTCGCCGAGGACGACCGCTTCGACGGCTCGCGCCCGTACCGCGCGCCCGCCGAGGGCGCGGCGGGAGTGCCCGGCTGGCTCCTCGGCCAGGCCGCCGTGCTGCTCACCCCGGCCCGGGCGGCGGCGGCCGTCAGCAAGCTGGGGCCGCGTACCCCCGTCGAGGAGGTCGCCGCCGAGGTCGTCCGGGACGCGGTGGAGGAGGCCGCCGAGGCCCTCGGCGGCCTGGACGACGGTCTCGCCCCGGCCCTGGAGCGGGCGCTGCACGCCGGTGCGCTCACCCTCGCGCGCTTCGACGCGGCCGACCGGCGGCGGACCCCGTAGTCACTGCCCGGCCAGCGTGTCGTGCAGCCGTCGGGCCTCCCTGAGGAGCCGGGACGAGCCCGGCCGCTGCGCCAGGGCGGTCACCTCGGGCAGTTCGCCGCGGGCCCCCGACAGCCGTGCGGCCTGCGCCGCGACGGCCAGCAGCGCGCCGTGCGCCCGCGGCCGGGTGCGGGCCAGGAGGGACGGGAGCGCGTCGGCCAGGACCGCCCAGACCGCCGCGGCGCCCGCCGGGTCGGCGGCCGCCGACCCCAGCGAGTCGGTCAGCAGGTCGACCTTCAGCGTGCCCAGTCCCACGAGTTCGACGAGCTCCCGGCCGAGCAGCCCCGCGTCGAGCCCGCCCCGTTCGGCCAGCCGGAGGAGCGCCCGTACGGCGGCCTCCCGGTCCTCCCGGGGAACCGAGGCGAGCCCGTAGGCGACGGCGAGGTGCACGGCCGGTCCGGCCGGTCCGCCTGCGTCGGCGAGGGCCTCCAGGAAGGCGGGAGCCCCGCGGCCGCCGTCCTGGTCGGCCGCCGACGCGACGCCCGTCAGCAGCCGGGCCGCGGCGATCTCCGGGTGCCAGGGCAGGGCCGCGACCGTGTGGGCGTCCCGGAAGGCCTCCAGGGACCGGTGCGGGCAGGAGATGCCGGGCTCGAACTTCCGGAACAGTGACCAGAACCGCCGGGGGAACTCCCCGCGGCCCTCGATCGCCTCGTGCCCCACCAGGATCCGGCGCCCGGCGCGCGCACCCCGCCGCCTGCTGGGGCGTTCCGCCACGCCGGACTCGCGCTCCCGCCACCCCGCCGGCTGCGGCAGCCCGCCCCGCCGCAGCCAGTCGGCCACCCGGCCTGCCTCCCCGAGGTCCAGCTTCTCCGCGGCGCGCACGGCTGCGCCGTCGACGGGGCCGCCGCACCGGAGCAGAGCCTGCCCCAGGTCCGCCGGCCCGGGCCGCACCCCGAGGCGCGCGTACCGTGCGAGCCGTTCGACCAACTGGCTCGGCTCCACCGCGCCGGTCGGCCCGCTCGGCACGGACAGCGGGAACGGGACGGGGTCGCCGGACCGCAGCCGTGCCTGGAGCTCGCCCGCCCGTGCCCCCGCGACGTAGTCCAGCGCCACGTGCTGGCACAGTTCGAGCCAGCCCGCCCCGGCGTCCTCCCAGGACTCCCCGGCGCGTACGGGTCCCACCGCGGCGCCGACGATGCCCGCGAGGCGCGCCACCTGCGGGTCCGGCCGCGCCGCGCACTCCAGGGGGACGGAGCTCAACGCCGCGGTCAGCGACTCCCGGTCCCGGTGGGCGTGCACCGTTACGGCGCTGAGCAGCCGTTCGAACGTCTCCACGCCCGGGTCGCGGCGGCCGGCCAGGACGGCCGCGACCTCGTCGGCGAGCGCACCGGTTGACGGAACGGCGTATTCCCCCTCGATCATGGATCGCAGGTTAGACGGTCCCACCGACATCGCCGATGACGGCTGGTTCGACGGCCGTCGGTGAAAGGGGGCTCAGAGGTGGCTGGGGCGGAAGGATGGGCGTACGGGCTGGTCAACTGCATCCTGTACCAGGCGATGTACCACGGGGGCGGCGCGGGGCTCGACGACGAGCTGGTGCGGCGGTACGCGACGGCCATGCAGGTCGAACCGATCTCCGACCGGCCCATGGGGGAGCAGGTGGCCGCGCTGCGGGCGGTGCTGACGCGGGACGCGCCCCTGGCGAGCACCTTCGACCCCTACCCCGGCCAAGAGCCCTTCGGGGAAGCCGAGTTCCGCGCCTTCCTGTCCCGGCTCGCCGACGAGCTCGAATCCCGCGGGCCCTGGCCGTCCGCGGCGAAGCGCCGCGAGGGCCGGCGCCGGGCACTGTTCACCCGGCGCAGGCGCCTGCCCGAGTGACAGGGCGACCGGCCGTCAGCGGTAGCGGGCCGCCTCCGCCGCGAAGGCGGCGGCGTGGGCGGCGGGCGAGGCGAGCAGGGCGACCCACGAGCCGTCCGTGAACTCGATGTCCATCCTCCCCTTCTGGATCATTCCCCTGGGATTGACCCGCAGGGTGGCGACGGCCTGCCGGGGCGCATCCCACGCCTGCCGCATCACGGGGGTGAGCTGCCACAGCGGCGATACGTCGGCCAGGGCGAGCCAGCGCCGGTCGGTGACGGCGAGCACGCCGCCCGTGGCCGAACCGCGGGCGCCGGCGAGGCTGATCACGAAGTGTCCGGCCGCGCTCTGCCAGCCGCCCTCCATGCTCTTGCCGTGCATCATGCGGGTACCGAGGTCGTCCACCGCGTCCGGCAGCCGGTCCACGGCGTTCGCGGCGGCCGCGGGCCGGGACCGGCCGGGATCGAGCAGACGCGACCGGGTCAGCCGGCGCAGGGGCTGGGGCAGTCTCTCCTCGATGCGCCGCTGGAGCTCGGAGGGCTGGGGCGGGGGCACCAGCGACTCGGGCGGAGTCGGCACCCCCGGACCCAGTTCGTAGGAACACGCCGCGACGAGCTGCTCTTCCCTGTGCATGAACGGTCGTACCTGTTCACGCCTCTCCGCGTCCACGGTCAACGCGCATGCTCCTTCATCCTGTTACCGGCCGTCGCTCGCTCTCGCTCGCTCGTGTGCATTCTGCTCGATGCGCGCGCAGTCATGATCACCGGGTGCGTGTCACGACGGCTTTCGCGACGGCTCCCCGCGGAGGTACGGGCTTCAGCGGCCCAGTGCGCGCTTCAGCTCGGCCTTGTCCATCTGTGAGCGCCCCCTGATGTTGCGCTGCCGGGCCTCGTTGTACAGCTGGTCCTTCGTGGGGCCCTGGGCGCCGCTGTGGGACCGCATGCCGCCACGCTTCGGCGCCGGCATGTCCTCGAGGGACGAGCGGCTGGCGGTCTTGGACTCGCCGGCCTGGGCACGTTCCTTGTTCACCGTCCGGGCGGCGATCTCCTTGGCGCGGTCCTCCGGCTCGCCGCGCCGTTCGGCGGACTCCTTGATGTGTTCGTACTGGCGCTCCCTCTTCGGGGAGGATCCACGGGGCATGGCGATCTCCTTTCCCTCTCGGGTCGCCTACCCGCATCCGGCGCGTTCACGTCGGCCGGATACCGGACGCCTTCCGTTTCAGGCCCGGCGGTCCGGGCACGCGGCTGGTATGGACGGGCCGTACCGTGCGCGAGCAGCCGTACCCCCGGAGTCCGGTGCCGCGTCCGCAGGGCGACCGTCCCCGGAGGTGAGTCTTGACCGGCCGCGGTGACCACTCGAGCGATGGCGGCGCCGGTGCGGAACCGGCACCGGCGCATACCGCGCCGCTCGACGGCGCCCTGGCCGAGACGGTCCGGCGTACCGGAGCCTCCGGCGGCGCCGTGTACCTGTGGGAGCGGACACGGCGGGGCAGCCTCGCGCTGACGGTGCTCTGCGGCATTCCGCTGGACGTGGCCCGCCCCTGGCAGCGGATACCGGTGGACGCCCACACCCCGGTCGCCGACGCGGTCCGCGAGGACCGGCTCGTGTGGGTCGGCTCCCAGGCGGACCTCGCGCACACCTATCCGCGCGTCGCCGTGCCCCTGCCGTACCAGTTCTCGCTCGCGGCCGCCCCGCTGCCGAGCCGCCGAGGACCGTGGGGAGCGCTGCTGCTGATGTGGCCCGCCCGGCACCCCGTGGACGCCACCCGCCGCGAACTCGACCACATCGCCGCGGAAGCCCGCCGCCTCGCACGGATCCTGGACGGCACCGGGGCCGGGACCGGGACCGGGTCGGGGACGGGGACCGCCATGGCCATGGCCCCCGAACAGCCGCGCGTCGTCCCGGCCGCACCGCCGCGCCGCAACGCCGGCCCCGAACCCGCCGCGGACTGGGCCGAGCGGCTTCCCGAAGGCGCCATGGCCCTGGACCTGGAGGGACGGATCACCTTCCTCGACGGCACCGCCGCGGAGCTGCTCGGCCGCAGCGCCGCCCAACTGGTCGGCACCCGGCCCTGGCAGTCCCTACCCTGGCTCGACGTCCCCCTGGTCGAGGACCGCTACCGTACGGCCGTGATCAGCCGGGAGCCGGTCGAGATCACCACACCCAGACCACCCGACGGCCGTCTGCGCCTCGAACTGTATCCGGACGCCAGCGGCATCAGCGTCCGCATCACCGACCCCGACGCCGCCGCGCCGGAGCAGCCCGCCCCCGCCCCCGGCTCCGGCCGCCCCCGGCCGGGGCCGGCCGAGCCCGGAGTCGAAGTGGGGCGGGTCTTCCAGCTCCTGCACCTGTCGGCCGCCCTGACCGAGACCATCGCCGTCCGCGACGTCGTCGATCTCGTCGCCCACCAGATCCTCCCGGCGTTCGGGGCGGACGCCCTCGTCCTCTCCGCGGCCGACGCCGGCCGACTGAAGATCACCGGCCACCACGGATACGACCAGGCAGCCATCGACCGCCTCGACGCCCTGCCCCTGGACACGGAGCTGACTCCCGCGGGGCGGGTGCTCACCACGGGCGCCCCGGCCTTCTTCGGCAGCCCCCGCGAAATGGCCCACGCCTATCCCCGCGCCCCCTTGCTGAGCGACAAGCAGGCCTGGGCCTACCTGCCCCTGATGATCTCCGGCCGCCCGGTCGGCTGCTGCATCCTCTCCTACGACCGGCCGCACGCCTTCACCGCGGACGAACGCGCCGTCCTCACCTCGCTGGCGGGCCTGATCGCCCAGGCACTGGACCGCGCCCGCCTGTACGACAGCGCCCACGACCTCGCCCACGGCCTCCAGCAGGCACTCCTCCCGCACCGCCTGCCCACCGTGCCCGGACTCGAGATCGCCGCACGCTACCTGCCGACCGGCCACGGAATGGAGATCGGGGGCGACTTCTACGACGTCATCGTCCTGGACGCCACCACCGTGGCCGCCGTCATCGGAGACGTGCAGGGCCACAACGTCGCAGCGGCCGCCCTCATGGGGCAGCTGCGCACCGCCGTCCGCGCCACCGCGGGCGCGCCGCCCGACGAGGTCCTCTGCCGCACGGCCCGCCTCCTGGAGGGCCTGGACACCGAACTCCTGGCCTCCTGCCTGTACGCCCACATCGACCTCGCGGCCGGGCTGGCCACCCTCGCCAGCGCGGGACACCCGCCGCCGCTGCTGCAGGTACCCGGCAGCCCGCCACGCCGCGTCGATCTCGATCCGGCCCCGCTGCTCGGGGCCGGTGCCCCCGCACCCTGCCCGGTCACCCGGCTGGAGCTCCCGCCGGGCACGCTGATCGCGTTCTACACCGACGGCCTGGTCGAGAAGCCCACCGCCGCCGGCGTCGACGCGGAGCGGGGCACGGACGCGCTCGCCTCCGTCCTCGCCGCCAACGCGAGCAGCCGCCTCGACGACCTGGTCGAGGCCGTGCTCGACAGCTCCGGCCCGGCCTCCCGCACCACCGATGACATCGCGCTGCTCCTCCTGCGCACCCTGGGCTGACCTGGATCCCCGGGCGGGTGGAGCGGTCACCCGTGCGGTCGAACGGCCCGCCGCCGGTGGGTCCAGAACCAGACCGCCGCGGCGGCGCCGCCCACGGCGCCCGCAGCCGTGCCGACGGCCCGGGTCCTTCGGTCCCGGAGCCCGGCCCCACGCCGGCCGCTGCTGCGGAGACTTCCGCGCACGGCCTGGACCAGGCCCTTCGTCCCTTCGGCCAGCGGGGCAGGCAGCAGGGTCAGGCTCCGCGGCACCCGTTCACGGGTCCGCCCGGTCCGGCCCGCGCCGGACCGGGCGGGCACGGCCGCGGCATCGTCGTATTTCCTCGAGGCACTCATGCCCTCCCGTGTTCACCTCGAAGACGTGCCGCAAACCCGGGCGGACGAGCCGTCGGTTGAGCGGGGGGATCGGGGGTAGGCGCCGTGAGCCGTGCACACCCCCGGCTCCGGTGGAGGTGACCCGTGGAGGAATCGGTGGACCGCATCGCGGACCCGTGGGGGGCCCGTACCCCGTACGCCCCCGGCACGGACTGGCCCGAACGCACGGACACGTACCTGGAGCCCGGCACGACTCCCTCCGACGTCGAGCACTGGACACAGGCGGCCTCCGTCCTGCACTCGAACGGCGACGCCATGGACATCGCCGTCCGCGGCGGGCGCATCGTCGGAGTGCGGGGCCGTGCCGCCGACCGGGTCAACCGGGGGCGTCTCGGTCCGAAGGACCTGTTCGGCTGGCAGGCCAACGCCTCACCGGACCGCCTCACCCGGCCCCTGGTCCGGGAGGGCGGACGACTGACCGAATGCGACTGGGACACGGCCATGGAGCGGGTGGTGGCGCGGTCACGTGAACTCCTCGACCGGAGGGGACCCGGATCGATCGGCTTCTACACCAGCGGCCAGCTGTTCCTGGAGGAGTACTACACCCTGACCGTGATCGCCCGCGCCGGGATCGGCACCAACCACCTCGACGGCAACACGCGGCTGTGCACGGCCACCGCCGGCGAAGCCCTGAAGGAGTCGTTCGGCTCCGACGGGCAGCCCGGCTCCTTCGGGGACGTGGACCACGCCGACGTGATCGCCCTGTTCGGGCACAACGTGGCCGAGACGCAGCCCGTCCTGTGGTGCCGCATGCTGGACCGGCTCGAAGGCGCCGACCCGCCGCTGCTGGTCTGCACCGACCCGCGGCCCACCCGGGTGGCCCGGCGCGCCGCGGTCCACCTGGCACCCCGGGCCGGGACGAACGTCGCCCTCCTCAACGCCCTGCTGCACGAGGTCATCCGTACCGGGCGCGTCGACCACGACTACGTGGAGGCGCACACCGTCGGCTTCGAGGAGCTGGAGAAGCAGGTCGCGTCGTGCACCCCGCAGTGGGCCGCCGACGTCTGCGACGTGCCCGCCGCCGCCATCGTGGAGGCGGCGGAGATCCTCGGGGGCGCCGAGCGGCTGCTGTCCACCGTGCTGCAGGGCGTCTACCAGTCCCACCAGGCGACGGCCGCCGCCGTACAGGTCAACAACCTGCACCTGATCCGCGGCATGCTCGGCCGGCCGGGAGCGGGAGTCCTCCAGATGAACGGGCAGCCCACGGCCCAGAACACCCGGGAATGCGGAGCCGACGGCGACCTGCCCGGCTTCCGCAACTGGCAGAACGACGAACACGTCGCCGACCTCGCCCGCATCTGGAACGTCACCCCGCAGGACATCCCGCACTACGCGCCCCCGACACCGGCGATGCAGATCTTCCGCTACGCCGAGCAGGGGTCGATCGGGCTCCTGTGGATCAGCGGCACGAACCCCGCCGTCTCCCTGCCGGACGTCGCCCGCATCCGGTCCCTCCTCGCCCGGGAGGGGCTGTTCACCGTCGTCCAGGACCTGTTCCCCACCGAGACCGCGCAGCTCGCCGACGTCGTCCTCCCGGCGGCCGCATGGGGCGAGAAGACCGGCACGTTCACCAACGCGGACCGCACCGTGCACCTGAGCGCGAAGGCCGTGCAGCCGCCCGGCGAGGCCCGGCCCGACCTCGAGATCTTCCTGGACTACGCGCGGCGCATGGACTTCCGGGACAAGGACGGCCGGCCGCTGGTCACCTGGGACCGCCCCGAGGCCGCGTTCGAGGCGTGGAAGCGCTGCAGCGCCGGCCGTCCCTGCGACTACACCGCCCTGACCTACGACCGGCTGCGCGGCGGCAGCGGGATCCAGTGGCCGTGCGACGCCGGCCACCCGGACGGCACCGAGCGCCTGTACACCGGCGGACCGTCCTGGGCGCACCCCGACACCGGCGAGAGCTACGGCAAGGACCTCGTCACGGGCGCCTCGGTGGAGGCGGTGGAGTACCGGTCCCTCAACCCTGACGGCAAGGCGGTCATCAAGGCCGCCGCATACCTGCCCCCGCACGAGGAGACCTCGCGGGAGTACCCGCTCCAGCTGACGACCGGCCGTACGCTGTACCACTTCCACACCAGGACCAAGACGGGCCGCGCGCCCCAGCTGAACGCGGCGGCCCCCGACGTCTGGGTCGAGATGTCACCCGCCGACGCGGCCGCCCACGGTCTCGGCGAGGGCGACCTCGTGGACGTGACCACCGCGCGCGGCTCCCTCCGGGGCCGGCTCAGGGTCACCGGCATACGCGACGGACTGGTCTTCGTGCCGTTCCACTACGGGTACTGGGATACCCCGGAGGGACACCGTCCGCCCGACGGCGGGCCCGGCAGAGCCGCCAACGAGACCACGCCGACGGACTGGGACCCGGCCTCCAAGCAACCACTGTTCAAGCTCGCCGCGGCCCGGGTCCAGCTGGTGGAGAAGGGCGGCGCCACCCCGGCCCCCGCCCCCACGACGACGGCCTCGGCCCCTCACGACACCGGCGTCCCGGCCACCATCGGCGGCCCCTGGGCACACGCCACCCAGACGGCCGGCGGACAGGACGGCGACGGGGACGGGAGGCGGACGTGAACGGCATCGCCCTCACCCTGGGCGCCCTGCGCGACGCGGAACGGCGTCTGGAGCAGGAGCTGCTCGCCACCGCGGAACGGTACGCGGACGACCCCGAAGTCCACTTCATCGGGGCCGATCTGGCCCGCTGGTCCCACCTGCACGCGGCCCGGCTCGCGGAGGCCGCCCAGGAGCACGGCACCCCGTCCGCCACACCGTCGCGCGGCACCGGCACCGTCACCGGCGCGAGGGCGGAGGGAAGTCCGGTCGACGCCCTCGCAGCCTCCGACGGCGGTTCGGGGGAGGGCCTGGTACTCCTGCGGGACCTCGCGGCGCTCCACCTGGCGGCCGCGGAGTGCTCGCTGCTCTGGGAGATGCTCGGCCAAGCCGCCCGGGCAAGCCGTGACGAGCCCCTCCTGGACCTGGTGTCGTCCTGCCACCCCCGGACCCTCAGACAGCTCCGCTGGACCAACACCATGATCAAGAACCGTTCGCCGCAGGTGCTCACGAGCTCGTAGCCGCGACCACGCGGAAGGAGACGCCATGTCCCCGCACGCAGGACCCGGGCCGGTGCCGACGGCCTCCGACGGGGCGGCCGCATGCCGGTTGCTGCTGGTGCGGCACGCCAAGGCCGTACCTAAGGGCCGGCCCATCGACGACTTCGACCGTCCGCTGAGCGAGCGGGGCAAGGCCGACGCGCCGCGAACGGGCCACTGGCTCGCCGACTCCGGCCACACCCCGGACCTGGTGCTCTGCTCCCCGGCCCGCAGGACGCGCCAGACCTGGCAGCTCGCCGTCCCCGCGCTGCCGGACCCACCGCCCGCCGTTTACGACGAGCGGCTGTACAACGCGCCCCCGAGCATGCTGGTGACCGTACTGCAGGAGCGGGGACATGGCCTCGGCTCGCTGCTGCTGGTCGGTCACAACCAAGGCATCCACGAACTGGCCGCCGGCCTGTGCGGGAGCGGCCCCGCGGATCTTCTGGAGCGGGTGAAGGACGGGTTCCCGACCTCCGGCGTGGTGGTCGTGGACCTGCCCGGAGGCTGGGAGCGGCTCTCCCCGGGCAGCGGGACCCTGACGGACTTCTGGGCACCCGGCGACTGAGCTCGCAGCCCTCCCCCGCAAGTCATCCCAGAGCGGCGTTCTCGCTGTCCAGCAGGTCCAGCAGCACCGGCCGATGGAGCGCGGCCACCGGTTCGAGCAGGTCGGGATGGCGCAGCAGAGGCGCGGCGTCGTGTTCGTGGTCGCCGGGGCGGGTGAGACGGGTGACCTCGCCGGCCTGTGCCCGGCCGGCGAGGCGGTGGGCCCCGGCGGCGAGGGCCGGGTCCGCGAGGAGGCAGGCGGCCCAGCTGACGACGGTCTCGTCCACCCAGGTGCGCCAGTCATCGGCGTCGGACACCTCACCGCTGCCGTGATCGGCGCCGGTCACCCAGTCGAGCCGGGCGCTCCCGCCGGGGCCGAGCAGGTGCAGCAGCTGTGCGTCGAGCGGAGTCGGGTAGCGCAGCGCCGCGGCCAGGGCGACGGCCTGCCTCGCCTGTGCCTCGGCCAGGGCCCGGCTGAACGCGCCGGCGGCGGGCGGGAAGGCGGTCAGCAGCCAGCGGGTGCCGGCGGCTATGACAGGGGTGAGATCGGCGGACACGGGCTTCCTCGGGGGGCGTGCTCGCCCTGACCCGCACCGGGTCCGCGAGCTGCGGCGCGAAGCTGCGCCGCTCCGCTCGTGGCCGACCAGCGTAGCCGCAGGGGACGGCCGCGCGGCATGACGCACGTCACCGTCCGCCCTGGGGCGGCGGGCCCGGACCTGCGCCTCCGGGCCCGCCGCCTCCGGGGCGTTCTCAGGACTTGCCGCGGCCGGTCACGAAGTCGCGTGCCCGGTCCACCAGGCCGGCGCCCGGTGCGAGGAGTTTGCTGGCCATCGGGGAGCTCGGTGCGGCCGGATGCGGCCGGGTGGGCGCCATCGCCTTGGCGCGGCGGATCTTGTCACCGAGATCGTCCAGCTGCTGCGGGGTACAGGCCCGCCTCAGCATGGGGAAGAGGTTGGTCTCCTCGTCCTGGACGTGGGCGGAGACCTCCTCCATGAGCTGCTGCAGGAGCGGGCTCATCTGCGCGTCGTCGGTACTCATCTTCTCCAGCCGCTTGAGCATCTTCTCGACGCGGCCGTGGTCCTCGATCTCCTTGTCCGCCAGCCGCCCGCCGCCGTCGACGTGCTCGCGCACCGCCGGATAGAGGTACTGCTCCTCGGCGACCGAATGGCGCACCAGCTCGATGGTGACCTCGTCGATGACGTTCCGGAGCTCCTTCCCGGTGCCGCTCATGGCCTGGATGCGGCTGAACATCTCCTCCACCTCCCGGTGGTCGGCCATCAGCTCGTCGATGACGTTTCCGCCGTGTCCCATATCGCCTCCATGTGGATTCCTGTCGGGCCGGTCCGGCCCGACCTGATGGGTGCCCCACGGGCCCCGGCGGCGCCCGGCCGCACGCGTGGTATCACCCGCTCGGAGGAAGCGGTTGCCCGCTCGGACCGGATCCATGTCAGGTCTCGGCCCGCGGGAGGGCCCGGGCGGCACGCGAGGCGGCATAGTGGGGGAGTGAGCACGGAACGTGACGACGTAGACGGAGACGGTGCACCCGACGGCAGCCGTGCGCGGCCGGAGGGTCCGTGGGACGACGAGGCGCAGGTCATCGTGGTGGGGGCGGGACCGGCCGGTTCGGCTGCCGCGGCGCACCTCGCGCGGGCGGGGGTGGACGTGCTCCTGCTGGAGAAGGGTTCGTTCCCCAGGGAGAAGGTGTGCGGCGACGGCCTGACGCCCCGCGGCGTGCAACAGCTGGTGCGGCTGGGCGTGGACATCGACACGCCCGGCTGGATGCGCAACCGGGGGATGCGGTGGGTGCGGGAAGGCGAGCAGGTGGAGCTGGACTGGCCACGGCTCGGCAGCCTTCCCGACTTCGGGCTCACACGGAGCAGGCACGACTTCGACGATCTGCTCGCCGCACACGCGCGTGCCGCAGGGGCGCGCCTGCACACCCGGGTCAAGGTGACGGCCCCGCTGACCGACAGGGCGGGGCACATCACGGGTGTGGCCGCTTCGCGCGGGCCGGACGCGGAACCGGTCCGCTACCGGGCGCCGCTCGTCATCGCGGCCGACGGCGCCTCCGCACGGACCGCCGTGGCCCTGGGACTCGAACGTGATCCGCGTCGGCCGGTCGCGGCAGCGGCTCGGCGCTACTACCACAGCCCGGTCCGCACCGACGATCCGTACCTGGAGCTGTGGGCCGATCTGCGCTGCCCGCGGACTGGACTGGATCTGCCCGGTTACGGCTGGGTCTTTCCGCTCGGCGACGGGCGCGTCAACGTCGGCCTCGGTGCCCTGCCGCAGCGGCGGTCCCGGCCGGTGGACCTCAGGGCCGCCATGGAGCACTGGCTGCCCCGCCTGCCCGCGGAATGGGGCGTCCGGGAGGAGAACGCCGTCTCGCCCCTGCGCAGCGCGCCCCTGCCCACGGGAATGAACCGGCGGCCGCAGTACCGCAGGGGCCTGCTGCTCGTCGGGGACAGCGCCGGCATGGTCAGTCCCTGGAGCGGCGAGGGCATCGCGCAGGCGATGGAGGCCGCCGAGGTGGCGGCGCAGACCATCGCCCTGGCCCTGGCCAGGCCGGCGGGGCCGCGGCGGGAGCACGCGCTGCGACAGTATCCGGTGGAGATCCGCCGGCGTTGGGGCCGGTACTACCGTCTGGGCAACCTCGCCGGCGATCTCGTCTTCGCCCGGTACGGCTTCCGGCCGCTCCTCCACCGCCGCGTCATGGCCTCGCCCCCGCTCCTGCACGCGCTGGCCCGCCTGCTCACCCACGTGACGCCCGAACCCGCCGAGGACGGCATCGACGCCGTCCTGCACGCCCTCGTGCGCCTCGTCCCGGCCCCACGACGCTGATCTGCCGGAAGACCGTTTGAAGGGCGCCAATGCGGACATACGCCTGAGCGCCTGGAGCCGTGGGGCTCCAGGAAGGAGCATGGACGCACTGGAGGAAGTGGGCCGACATGAGCGCCAATCAGAAGGTCATGGCCCAGGTGGAACAAGTCGCGGGGAAGGCCCTGCGGAAGGCGGCGCACGCGCTGGGCAAGGAGACCCTGGCGGCCAAGGGCGCGGCGCTGGAGACGCGCGGGAAGGCCCGTGAGACGAAGGAGAAGGCCGCGGACACCTTCCGCTGACCGGGCACGCCTACCGGTCCCTGCAGTGCCTGGGCCTTGCCTCACCGAAGGCCTTGGCGGTATCGCGTGATCTCGTCGAGGCGGTCGAGGAGTTCGTCCTCCGCGAGGTCGAAGGTGTCCTGGTCGATCTCGCCGCGCCGGAGCCCTTCTTCCAGCTCGCCGAGCGCGGCCCATACGGGCGCGGGATCGTAGTACTCCTCCTCGGCCTTGTCGGCGATCCGCTGTGCCACCCACACCGCGGCCCGTACGGGCGCCAGGGGCGCCGTCAGCAAAGCGCTCAGCAGTCCCATGGGGTCCTCCGGGGGCTCTACACGAAGCTGTAGGGGGGCAGGGGCCCCGCGAAGCGGAACGAAACCTCGTCGGTTGTGCGGGCCAGCTCGCCCTCGGCCTCCAGCAGGCGGTTCTTCTGGTCGTCGTGTACCAGGAGGGAGAGGCTGAGGATGTCGCCGTCGGCCGGGGGCCGGACGCTGTGCTCCCGGCAGAGGGGGATGAGGGCCTGGACCAGCTCGGCGGCCAGGGCCTCCTGCCGGTCGCGGACCTCGCCGGCGACGAGCTCTCCGAGCTGCAGTGGCAGCCTGGGGTCGGGGTCGCCGCCCCGGATCCGGTCGTTGAGCTCCCGTGCCTGCGGGGAGTCGTCGAGGATTTCGCGCAGGAGCGCGTTCTCGTCCTGGGACGCCTTGACGTTGTACTCCGCGCAGCCCCGGAGCCTCTCCAGAGCGTCCAGGTAGGCGTCGGCGCGCTCCTGGAGCACCTCCGTGACCGTGGCGTGGTCCGGGGCGGTGTACCCGAACTGCAGGGGAAGGACCGTGCCGTCGGCCATGAGCCGCTCCTGGACCTCCTGGTGGGCGGCCAGGTCGCGGCGCTTGGGCCTGATCTCCTCGTCCACGTCGCTGACGACCGCGCGCAGCCGCCCGGCCGTGATGGTGCGAAGGGGCGCCGGGTCCGTTCCCACGCCCGTCAGGCCGTCCAGCCGGCAGGGGTGCGCGGCATCGATGATCGAGTACACGTACAGAGCCATCGTCTACTCCCTCTCGCGGCGTACGGGCCGGCGGGTGGGCCGACGGCGGCGGGGAGCCTCTTCCTCTTCGGGTTCCTCCTCCGGCTCCTCCTCCTCGTCCGACTTGCCGGTCAGGGACTGCTTGACTCCCTCGATGGCACCGCTGAGTGCGCCCTTGCTCTTGCCGCTGGCGCCGCTCTCCACCATGCCGCCCACGACGTCGGTCAGCTGGGCGGGGGCCTTGCGGCCGGCTTCCAGGTCGAGCCGGTTGCACGCTTCTGCGAAGCGCAGGTAGGTGTCGACGCTCGCCACGACGATGCGCGCGTCGATCTTGAGGATCTCGATCCCGACCAGGGAGACGCGGACGAAGACGTCGATGACGAGACCGCGATCGAGAATCAGTTCCAGGACGTCATAGAGGCTGCTGGTGTTCCCGCCTCCGCCCGCGCCCCTGCTGAGGCTGTTTCCGCCCTGCGGCATCACAGTCATGTCCGCTTCCCTTCAGGTGGCCGCCCCTCAGGCCAGCCGGTCGATCATGCCCCGGCTGTACCGCCGGGTCCGCGCGTAGGAGATCAGCTCGCCTTCCTCGTCGATCGTGACCTTGTAACTGGCCATGACGCTGGTGGTATCGGGGATGCGCTCGAGCTCGACGACCTCGACCTGCGCCTCCCAGCCGTCCTCGGTGGGGCGGAGGGAGGACACCGAATCGGGGACGCGTCCCAGCAGCTGAGCGAGCTGTTCGGCTGCCAGGCGCATGGCCGCGGCCGCGCCAGTCACGCCACGGCGCGCCGGCGCCTTGCCGGCCGGGCCTTTGCGGCCGGGCCGGGTGGGCCGTGCGTCCGAGGCATCGCCGTCGTCCGGAGACCGGCGTCGGCGCGTCGGCTCTGCTGAGGCCATGAGCCCGCTCCCCTCGCGGATTGACTTGGGGACTGCCCGGTCACACAGTCATCAAACGGGGTTTTTCGGACGAAATGTAGATTTTCATTGCATAGCAGGCATATCTGGTGCCAGGTGGAGCAGCCGCCTCTTGACCGTGCGAAACGAGGGTGACGACGGCCCGCGCACTCGGTGAAGGGAAAGGCTCATGGAGGACACGACCAAGATCGCCTTGGTGGCCGCCATTTTCGGAGGCTACATACTGGGCCGGGCCAAAAAGGGACGAATGGCCCTCAGCCTGGCGACGTACGCCCTCGGCCGCCAGTTCGGCCTCGACCCGCGCGAACTCGCGATGCAGGGCGTGAAGAAGCTCGGCGAGATGCCGCAGGTCGCCGAACTGGGCGAGCAGATCAAGGGCGAGGCCATGGACGCCGGCCGCAAAGCCATAAAGGCCGCCGCCAACCGCCAGCTGTCCCAGCTGGCCGACACCCTGCACGACAGGACCCTCGCCCTCACGCGCCGCCCCGAAGAGGACGACGAGCAGGAGTACGAGGACGAGGAAGAGGGCTACACGGAGGAACCCGAGGAGGAGGAGCCCTACGAGGGCGCCGAGGAGGAAGAGCCGGAAGGCGAGGAGGAGCCCGAGGACGAGGAAGAGGAGCCGGAGGAAGAAGAGGAGGAAGAGGAAGAGGAAGAGGAGGAACCGGAGGAGCCGGAGGATCGCGAGGAGCCGGAGGAGCCGGAGGAGCCGGAGGAGCAGGAAGAGCCACCGAGAGCTCGTCGTCGGCCCGCCCGCCGGACGTCACAGGGCCACGCCGCCAAGGCGGCATCGCGCGGTACGCAGGCGCGCAAGGCCCCCGCCAAGGCCGCCCCCGCCAAGAAGGCGGCCCCCGCCAAGAAGGCGACCCCGGCCAAGAAGGCCCCGGCGAGGAAGGCCCCGGCCGCGAAGAAGGCGGCCCCCGCGAAGAAGGCCGCGACCGGAAGCGCTTCGAAGCGCGCGCCGGCGAAGAAGGCCGCAGAGCCGCGGGCGAAGAAGGCTTCTTCCTCCACGGCGCGCGGGGCCCCCGCCAAGAAGGCGACGGCGAAGAAGGCGGCGGCCAAGCCGCCGGCCAAGAAGACCACGGCGAAGAAGAGCACCGCGAGCCGCCCCGCCTCCAAGTCCCCCGCCAAGAAGACGGCGGCCAAGAAGACGACGGCCCGCCGCAAGCCGGCCTCGCGGAGGTGAACCATGGCTACCACGGAGCGTGGCGCCAAGGGCGCCCAGTCGGGTCTCGACAAACTGATGGAGGAAGTCACCTCGTACCTCTCCGCGCAGGCCGATCAGCTCGCGGACAAGGCCGTGGAGAAGGTCGGCGATCTCACCGACGGCCTCTACGACGTGGCGGAGAACGGCGGCTCGCTCGCCGGCATCGGAGGACGACTCCTCAAAGGGGACTCTCCGGTCAAAGCCGTTCTGGGACAGGCGGTCGGAGGCCTCAAGGACAAGGTCACCGATGTCGGCAGCAACCTGCTCGGCGGCAAGGGGAAGGGCAAGGGCCGTAAGGGCGGCACCAAAGTCATCAACATCGTCGAATCGATCGATGTCGGGGTACCGCTGCGTACCGCCTACGACCACTGGACCCAGTACGAGAACTTCAGCAGCTTCGCCAAAGGTGTGCGCAGCGTCTCGCAGAGCGACGACACGACCTCCGACTGGAAGGTGAAGGTGGGCCCCTCGACGCGGAGCTGGAAGGCGACCGTGGAGGAACAGGTCCCCGACGAGCGGATCGTGTGGTCCTCCTCGGGGCCCAAGGGGACGACGCGCGGCTGCGTGAGCTTCCACGAGCTCGCTCCCTCGCTGACCCGCATCCTCGTGGTCGTCGAGTACTACCCCGCCGGGTTGTTCGAGAAGACGGGAAACATCTGGCGTGCCCAGGGGCGACGACTGCGTCTGGACCTGAAGCATTTCGACCGCTACGTCACCCTCTCCACCGAGGAAGCCGAGGGCTGGCGCGGAGAGATCCAGGACGGCGAAGTCGTCGTCACCCACGAGGAAGCCCTCGAGGAGGAGGAAGCCGCCTCCGAGGAGCCGGAAGGGGAGGAGGGCGAGGGCCCGGAATCCGACGAGGACGAAGGCGAGGCGGAAGAGTACGAGGACGAGGGGGAGGGCGAGGAGTACGCGGAGGAGGGGCAGGACTACCCCGAGGACGAGTACGACGACGAGTACGAGGACGAGCCGGAAGACGAGGACGAGGGCGCGGGGGAGGGCGAGGAAGAGGAATTCGACGAGGACGAGCCGGAGGCTGAGGAGGACGAGGAGGACGAGGAGCCCGGCCGCAGGCGCCGTCGGCGCTGAGGCGCACGGCTCCGGGCCCCGGGCGCGGGGCAGCCGCGGGAGGACGTCTGGCGGGCTCGTGTACGCGGCCGGTCAGGGCATCCTCCCGGCCGCTCAGGCGGCGCGGCAGAGCCCCGGTGGCCCGGTGGTCGCCTGGGTCCCGAGGCGCGGCCACTCGTGCGCGGCGCGCGCGGCAGCGGCCCCCCGGTTGGCCGCGCGGCTGCGGGGGCCGTGCGCGGAGGACGAGGAGCCCGGCCGCAGGCGCCGTCGGCGCTGAGGCGCGACGGCTCCGGGCCCCGGGCGCGGGGCAACCGCGCAGCGGGCCCCGGTGGCCGCGCGGCTGCGGGGGCCGGGCGGGATCCGGCGGCTCTTTTCGTCCGGCCAGGTGGGATCCTGAAGGTGATGGAAAGCTCGACCCCGTCGGTTTGAGGCTTCGCCGACCCGTCCCCCCTTCGTGGGCGGGCCGGGGCATGCGGATGGTGCCTGCGTGGCTTTGAACGCCGGACACACACGGCCGCTGTGGCCGTGCTCCGGAATCGCCTGGCTCCGGCCCAGGCGTCCAGGGCTGCCGCCCCGACATGGGAAGCCCAATGACCCCGTATGCCGTGCACCTCGAGACCTACGGCATTCTGGCCGTGGTCACCCTCTGCGCGTCGCGTCGGCGCTCCGCGATCACCCGCCGCTCTCCCTCGCTCGCCGAGGCCCTGGCCCGGCTTCCCCCGCAGACCGCCTCCCCCGTACTGGACCTCGACCGCGCCGACGGACTGGTCACGGACGGGTTGGCCGCTGGGCGGGAGTGGGCCGGTGCGCACGCCGCGTTCCTCGCCGTGCTGCAGGGCGGCACGGCCCGCGGGTACTCCCCGCGGGCCGGTCGTGCCGCGGCCGGTGCGGTGTACGGGCCGGTCTCCGCGACCCGTGCCATCCGGCGTGAACCGGGCGAGAGGAGAGCCGTGCAGTGGGCGATGGGCATAAGCCGGACACGCGCCGTGGCGCAACCCTGTGCGGGGCTGTGACCTGCGCGGGAGGCCTTCTCGCCGCCGACCTGACCGGCGGTCAGGAAGCGCGGAGGTGGCCCGTGTTCGCCCAGCAGGCGGTGGCGCTCGGCGTGAGGGCGATGTTCTCGCTGCCCCTGGGAACCGGTGGGATGGCGGTCGGCACGCTCGACCTCTACCGGGACACCCCGGGGCCGCTGTCTCCGCGGGACATGTCCTTCGCCTTCCCGGCCGCCGACGCGATCACCACCGCCCTGGTCGCCCTGCCCATCCAGGAGGACACGGGCGGCGAGCGGCCGGCCGGCTGGCTGGACGCGGCGGAGGAACAGAACATCATCGACCCCCAGGTCCTGCTCCGCCGTCTCGTCGACCACAGCGTCCGGCTCACCGGCATGGACGCGGCCGGTGTGATGCTCGCCAATGCGCGCGGCCGGCTGCGTCCCGTCGCGGCCACCTCCGACCTGGTCGAGGTGACCGAGATGTTCCAGGCGCAGATCGAGCAGGGCCCGTGCGTCGACGCCTACGCCACGGGCGAGCCGGTCCACGCCCAGAGCCTCACCGACCACGCGGAGCGCTGGCCGACCTTCACACCGCTGGCCGAGGTAGCGGGCTACCGGGCTGCCCACGCACTGCCCCTGCGGGTCCGCGACCAGCGGGTCGGAGCCCTCAACCTGCTGGCCCACACCCCCACGCCCCTCTCCCCGGCCGAGGCCCACCTCCTGCAAGGCCTCGCGGACACGGCGGCCACCGCCGTCGTCACCTGGAACCCGGATCCGCTGCGTCCCTTCGACATCGTCACGCGTACGCAGTCCGCCCTCTCGGGCAAGGCCCTCCTGGACACCGCGGCAGGCATGATCGCCGCCACCGCCGACATCAGCCCGGCCGAGGCACGCCAGCAGGTCATCGCCTACGCGGCCGCCCACGGCAAGCGCCCGACCGAGGTCGCGGAGAAGCTCGTGCGGCGGGCCATCAGCTCGGAGGCCGTTCCGGGGACCCACGGATAGCCCGGCCTTCACTTCGCCCGGTACGGGCTGCGACGCAGCACGAGGGCGGGGAAGAGCCAGCAACTCGAACACCACAACGCCAGGGCCGCGTCGAGCAGGAGGGCCGCCACGGGCCCGGTCAGCTGCCGCAGCACGATCAGCAGACCGAGCCCGGTCATCGTGGCGAGCAGGAACATGCTCGCCGCCACCAGACGGGCCCCCCACAAGACCGTTTCGGGCTTGACGTTGCGTCCCGTCACGATCCGGTGGAGGGCCACGGGGCCCGTCAGCGCCGCCATCGAAGCCGCTCCGCACAGTACGCACACGACGTAGAGGATGCGGTCCGTGGCCGTCAGCCGGCCGAAGACCGGTGTGAACGCCCCGGCGAGGAGAAAGGTCAGGAACAGCTGGACGGCGGTCAGGAGCACCCTGACCTCGTGCAGAAGCTCCAGCCACAGGCGATCCGCGCGCTCGTCACAGGTCTCCTGGCGCTCTCCGACGTTCGAGGCGCGCACGATCATGGCTCACCGCCAGCGGGCCGGTCAGGCGTCGCCCGTCAGCTGGAGATGGCTTCGATGAGGTCACCGACCTTGGCGTCCGGAAGGGCGCGGGCGACGTCCGCCTGGGCGACGATGCCCACGAGGTCGTGGCCGTCGATGACCGGCAGACGGCGGACCTTGTGCTCCGTCATCGTGTGGAGGATTTCCGCGGCGTCGTCGTCGGCGCCGATGGTGACGGCCTCGCCCTGCGCGAGCTCGCCGGCCTTGCAGGTCGCGGGGTCCTTCCCGACGGCCAGGACCTTGGTGACGATGTCCCGGTCGGTCAGCATGCCCTTCAGCTTGTGGTCGGAGCCGCAGATGGGCAGCGCCCCTACGTCCAGACGCGCCAGCTTCTTCGCCGCGTCCAGCACGGTCGAATCGGCGTCGATGCACTCGGGCTCCGGGGTCATGATGTCGCGTGCGGTGGTCATGGCGGCATTCCTTGTCTCTCGGGATCGTGAGTTCTACCGGCGCGCCTGCCCACCCTGCCGCCGCGTATCCGTGGGGGCGGCGCGCAGCGCCGATTCCCCGGCGGCCCACCTCTGCCGCAGATGACCGGCGAGCCGGTCCTCCAACAGCCCCGTGGCCGCGCACCCGAAGGCGACGTCCGCCTCCAGACCGGGTTCGGCGGCGAGCAGTCCGCCGATCACCTCGTGCCGCACGACCTGCTCGTGCACCGCGTCCGCCTCCACGTGCTCGGCGTAGAAGTGCTCGGCGGCCGGCCCCGCCCCACAGCGGCGCATGGCCCTGGCCAGTCGGCGGGAGCCGGGGGAGGAGGTCACCTCGACACTGGCGAAGTGACCGATCAACGCGCCGCGCAGGGCTCGGTGCAGGCCGAACAGGGACATCAGGTTGACGGTGGCGAGCACGGCCGCCGGGGCCGCGTCCAGGTAGCGTCCGTAGGCCGGGTCCAGTCCGAGGTCGACCATCAGGTCGGCGAACAGCCGGGCATGGATGCGTTCGGGCCGGCCCCCACCGAACTCGTCGTACTCCACGGCCACCATCGCCGCCTTGGCACGGCCTGTGAGCCGCGGCACCACCCACAGGTGCGGGTCGGCCTCCTTGAGGTGGTACAGGGAACGCAGGGCCGCGTACTCGCGCAGCTGCCACAACTCGCCCTCGGTCTCGAGGAAATGGCTCAGGCTGTCGCTCAGGTCGACCGGCTCCTCCAGCAGCGGTCCGAACGCCGAGTCCACGTCGGTCGGGGCTCCCGCCAGCTCCTCGCGCAACGCGCCCAGCATGCGCGATTCCAGGAGCCCCCGCAGACCGATGAGCCGGGCGTCCCATTCCAGGTCGTCCGGTACACCGGCGAAGCCCCGGTAGTGGAGTTCGTACAGGACGTACAGCGCGAGCTGGAGGTCCTCACCCCACGGGTCGGCGGTGGTGACCCCCGCGGCGGCGCCGGAGTCCGGGAGCCTTCCGCGGTCGCGCAACGCGGCGAGCACGGCCTCGGACAGCGGGCCGCGCGCAGCCGGCAGCGCGGGGGCGGGGTCCCCGGCGGCCGGTTCGGCTCCCGAGGTCCGGGCTGCGGTGACGGTGGGGGTCACGGGTGGTTCTCCTCTCGCGCTCCGGTGTCGCATCCGGGATCGGGCTCCGCGCCGGCGCGACGGCGCGGCCGGTGACTGGTGTCGCACCACGGTGGGGTGCGCGTCCGGCGGCACGTGCACAGCGCGACGACGAAACGGTCGGACACGGCGGTCGTGCCGTCGTCGAGGAGCACCTCCACCGGGCCCTCGACCAGCAGGGGACCCGCCGGATCGACGCGGACACGGCGTACCTCGGGCTCAGACGGCGTTGCAGGCACGGACCACCACCAGTTCCTCCCACTGCTCGCCGGGCACTGCCAGCCCCTGCTCCTGCAGCCAGGCCCGCCGCGAGCGGAGGACCGGACCCCAGGGCACGCGGCGACGCGCGGTCACGTTCGCGCAGACCCCCGCCCGTTCCAGGCGGTCGAGCGTACGGTCGCTGCCGCACAGAGCGGAGTGGACGAGCAGCAGCACCCCGCCCGGCCGGAGCAGCACCGGCGCGAGCGCGCAGATGCGGTCGATGACCGCCCGGCCGTCGCGCCCCGCGTCCCACGCCAGGCTGGGCCCGCTGGACGGCAGCTCCCGGTCGGGGGAGGGCACGTACGGGGGATTGGCCAGCACCAGGTCGTAGCCGCTCCCGGAGCCCCGCGCGGCGAAGTCGCCGTGCAGGACCCGCAGCGGTGTGCGGCGCAGCCACGCGTTGACCCGGGCCGCCAGGACCGCGGCGAGGGCCACGTCCACGGCGGTCACCCGGGCGCCCGTCGCGGCGGCACGCAGCGCCACCGCCCCCGTCCCCGTGCCGATCTCCAGAACCTCGCGGCCCGGCCCGAGCCTCTCCTCCGAGAGGGCTTCCTGCAGGAGGCGGGTGTCCTCCTGGGGGCGGTAGACCCCGGGCAGGCGCACGAGCCGCTCCTGCACCCAGGACGAGTGGGAAGACGTGTCACCGAGCAGGTCCATGTTCACCTCCACAGTCCCCGGGGGCTCTGCCCCCTGTCTGAGCTGCGGCTACCCGGGGCCGGTTGTTCCATTCCCGCGCTTGGATCAATCAGCCGGACTGCCCGGGCCGGGTCATGCGCCGTGGTCCCGCAGGAGATCCAGTACGCCCCGTTCCACTGCGCCCTGGGTCGCCGGACGTCCGAACAGGGTGTCCTCGCCCAGCCTGCCGAGCACGGACGCGACGGTTCTTCCGTCCTCGTACAGCTCGATGACGCGAGGGTCGATGTAGGAGGCCCGGCAGACTGCGGGCGTGTTCCCAAGGTAGCCGCTGACCTCGCGCACGGCGCGTCCCACGACGCGGGAGCGTCGCGCGGGGGCCGCGTCGGCGGTTCCCTCCGAGACGGCCAGGGCGACGGCCGCCAGCACCGTGGCGTACCAGGTCCTGAAGTCCTTCGCGGTCAGGTCCTCGTCGGCGCGGTCGCGCAGGTAGGCGTTCAGGTCCTCGGCGTGGACCTCGTGCCAGGCCTTGTGCTCCCAGTACGCGAAGAGCCTCGGACCCCGGTCGTCCCGCCGCAGGAGGGAACGGACCACCGCGTGGGCCTGCTCGTCCACCAGGGTGCGGCACACCGTCCTGCCGGACTTGGCGGGGAAGGACAGCCGGATCTCCCCCTTCGAACAGCGCACGTGTTCCCGCAGCAGCGTGGTGAGTCCGAAGCTCTCGTTCTCGCGGGCGTAGCGCTCCCCGCCGATGCGCAGGAATCCCAGGTCGAGCAGCCGCGTCATACAGGCAAGGACCCTGTCCCGGGTCAGTCCGCGTTGGGAGAGGTCACGCGTCACCTGTTTGCGCAACCGGGGCAGGGAGCGGGCCACCTCCTGGACGTGCGCGTGTTTGGCGAGGTCCCGCTGCTCGCGGAAGAGCGGGTGGTACAGGTACTGGCGGCGGCCGGCGTCGTCGGTCCCGAGGGCCTGGATGTGACCGTTCGCCCACGGGCAGATCCAGACCTCCTGCCACGCCGGCGGTATCACGAGTTCGCGGACCCGTTCCCGGTCCGCTCCGGACAGCGGTGCGCCGTCCGCGTCCAGGTACCGGAATCCGCGGCCGTGGCGCAGCCGCCGCCACCCCGGCGCGCGCGGATCGCTGGTCCGCAGCCGCACGGCGGTCAGGCCGCGTCGGGGTGGGCTTGCGTACGCAGGGTCCAGGCCTGGCCCGAGCAGTCGTAGGGCAGCGGAGGGAACCGGTGCCCCCGCACGTCGGTGCTCTTGCTCCATAGATGTTCCTTGCCGCAGTCACAGGCGTAGATGCCGCTCTGCGGGACGACCTCACCGGGTTTCCACTGTGCTGTCTCGTTCATGCCGGGGGCCTACCCGGACAGGAGTCCCGTACGCGGCGGGGCGGCGTCGGTACGCAGGCCTTCCGCCCTCGGCGCAGGAGCGGACGAAGCCAGGGGCGCCGCGCGTGCCGTCGGTCAGGATGGGTAGTCGCGGCGTAGACCGGGGGCCGCCGGCGTCCCCGCCCGAAGGAGGCCGTCCGTGAACCGTGCCGCGCTGTTCGACATCGACGGAACGCTCGCCGACACCAATCACCTGCACGTCACGTCCTGGTGGGAGGCCTTGCGGCAAGCCGGGCACGACGTGTCGATGCACGCCATCCACCGCGCGATCGGGCTGCCGGGCGAGGACCTCCTCGCCCATCTGCTCGGCGACGGCAGGGACACGAGTGAGGACGCGGAACTCAGCGCCGCGCACGACACTCTCTACGGCACCTACTTCGACCGGCTGCCCCGCCTCGACTCCGCGGACGAGCTGCTGCGCGTTCTCCACGGGCGGGGCTGGCGGGTCGTCCTGGTCACCTCGGCGGGGGAGACGGAGCTCGGCGCGCTCAGGCGGGCCATCGACGCCGACGACGCCATCACCGCCACCGCGAGTGCCGACGACGTGGACGAGGGCAAGCCCGCCCCGGACCCCGTGCACCACGCCCTCGAACTGGCCGATGCCCCCGCTCGCGGGGCCGTCTTCGTGGGCGACACCGTATGGGACATGAAAGCCGCCGCCCGGGCCGGTGTCCCCGCGGTGGGCCTGCTCTGCGGCGGGATACCCCGTCACGACCTGGAGGAAGCCGGCGCCCGTGCGGTGTACGGCGGGCCGGCCGACCTGCTCGACCGACTGGACCGCAGTCCGTTCGCCGACGCGCCGCGGGGCGACGACCGGTGACCGGGCACCCGTGATCTGTGACCGTACCGCTGTGGAAGGGGATGCCCGATGACGGACCGTCCTTCGACCGAGCCCGGCTCGGACAGTTCAAGCACCCGCCCGGGCCGCCACATCGTGGTCGTGGGCGCCACCGGCAACGTGGGTACCAGCGTCGTACGGGCACTGGCCGCCGACCCCTCGGTGGGGTCGGTCCTGGGCCTGGCCCGCAGGCGGCCCGACTGGCGGCCGACGAAGACCCGCTGGCACGCCGTGGACATAGAGCCGGGCGGCGGAGACCTCGCGCACTGCTTCGAGGGGGCCGACGCCGTGATCCACCTCGCCTGGAAGTTCCAGCCCACGCACGATCCGGCCGAGACCTGGCGCACCAACGTCCTCGGAAGCATCCGCGTCTTCGACGCCGTCGTCGCGGCGGGCGTGCCCGCCCTCATCCAGGCCTCCTCGGTCGGCGCCTACTCGCCCGGCCCCAAGGACCGCCCGGTCGACGAGTCCTGGCCCACCCACGGGTGGCCCGGAGCCGCGTACTGCCGGGAGAAGGCCTACGTCGAACGGCTCCTCGACACGTTCGAGACCGCCCACCCGGCCATTCGGGTGGTACGGATGCGCCCCGGATTCCTGTTCAAGCGGGAGGCCGCCTCCGAGCAGCGCCGCATCTTCGCCGGATCGCTGCTTCCCGGCCGGCTCGTCCGGCCCGGCCTGATCCCCGCCGTGCCCGACATGCCGGGCCTGCGCTTCCAGGCCCTCCACACCGACGACGCCGCGGCCGCCTACGCGGCGGCGGCCGCCCGCCCCGTGCACGGGGCCTTCAACCTCGCCGCGGAGCCGCCCCTGGACGCCCGGGTCCTCGCGGGGATCCTCGCGTCGCGGCCCGTGCGGGTGCCGGAGGCCGCGGTACGGGCGGCGCTCGCGACGGCCTGGCGGCTGCACTTCGTACCCGCGTCCCCCGACCTCTTCGACGCGGTGCTGCGGCTGCCGCTCATGGACTCCTCCCGCGCCCGGGAGGTGCTCGGGTGGCAGCCCTGGCACAGCTCGGTCGACGCGGTCCGGGAGTTCCTCGCGGGCCTGCGCGAGAGGGCGGGAATGCCGACGGCCCCCTTGGCGGCGTGAGCCGTCCGGCCGGGGGGTGGGGCGGCGGGGGCGGGGTAGGCGCGCACCGGGGCCACCCCCACGCCCCACACCCGACCCAAGGGAGGAGCGGGCCATGCGCACGTCCTCGCAACGCGACGCCCACCACCTGCTGGAGCTCTACCTCAACGACCACCTGGCCGGCGCCGGCGCCGGCGTCGCACTCCTGAAGCGGGCTGCGAAGAGCCACAGCGGCAAACCCTTCGGCCCCCAGCTGGAACACCTCGCGCGGGAGGTGGCGCAGGACCGCGAATCCCTGAAAGAGATCATGCGGAGCCTGGACGTGTCCGAACGCCGCTCCAGAGCGGCCCTGGGCCGGCTGGGGGAGAAGGCGGGCCGCCTCAAGCTCAACGGCCGTCTCTTCTCCCGGTCGCCGCTCAGCGACGTCATCGAGCTGGAGGCCATGCGGCTGGGCGTCCAGGGCAAGCGGTCCTGCTGGCTGACCCTGCGCACCCTGGCCGAGAGCGAGACCCGTATCGACACGGCGCCGCTCGCCCGGCTCCTGGAGCGCGCGGAGGAACAGGCCGAGCTGCTCGAGGAGCTGCGGACGCGCTGTGCCGTACGAGCCTTCCGGCCGGGCCGGGCCGGCCCCTCGGGCCCGGTCCGGCAGGCGAACGCGCGTTCCCTGCCCCGAGGCGCCTTCTGAGCCGGGGCGGTCAGGGGTCGGGCGGCGGAAGCAGGTGGCCCAGCGGGCCGAGGTCCAGATTCAGGTCATCGAGGGTGCAGCCGTGCCGGTCGCACAGTTCGAGCATGCGGTCGTGCAGGGCCAGGAGGGTGGCCCCGAGCTCCTCCTCCTGTGCGTCGCTGAGGTCTCCGGCATCGACGCGGCGCAGCGCCTGCCGCTCGATGAGCTGCCGCAGGAGTTCGACCACCGTCAGGACGAGCTTGACCAGGTCTTCGCCGACGGTGTCCGGGCCGGTGCGGATCCGGTGCCCGGCGGAGCCGTCCGAGCGTGCCCGGTCGGCGGGAGTGGCGGGCAGCAGTGTCACGGCGTCCGCCATCGCCTCGCCCACGGCCCGCAGGTCCGGAGTACGGCGCTCGGGGCGACCCGGGTCGGGGGATTCACGGTTCATGGCGGGTGCCGCCCTCCGGTGTTCCTCCGGGGACGTCGACGGTACTGACGGAACTGACGAGGGCGCGCAGGGAGATCCGCACGAGGTCGATGTCCGCGATGGACAGGACGATGTCGCCGGCGATGACGACGCCACCGGTCAGCAGCCGGTCCAGCAGGTCGACGAGCGCGACCTGCCGACCGGACAGGGGCGCTTCGTGGCGGTCGGCGGTGCTCATGGCGCGAGCGGGCCCGGGGGAGTCGCGGGGGTGGCGGCGAAGGAGTACGGGGCCCACGGGCCCGTCACCTCGAGGCGGATCCCCTGGAAGGTCTCGCCGACGGCGTACACGGCCGCCCGGAACGCGTCGGCCCGGGCGTCCGGCACCAGGAAGGCGGCGTTGAGGACGTTCTCGCCGTCCGTCCGCGCGGCCAGCGGGCCGCCCTGCGGAGCATGGCGTACGTGGTCGGCCGCGTGGTCCTGGGCGATGCCCGCGATGCGGTCGGCGGCCATTTGCGCCTGCCGGTAGTGGTCCTCACGTGCGTCCTGGTGGGCGCGCCGGGCCCGCAGATACGCCTTGCCGGGGGTGGTCGGGGCAGGGGCGGCGGCCGGGTCCGGTCCGGCGGCGGGGCGCACGTAGATCTTCACGCCGTACTCGGTGTGGGCGCTGAGCCGGGCCAGCTGCGTGGCGAAGTTCTGGCCCTGCTGCTCCAGCGCCCGCAGTGCCCGGGTGCGGTCCTGGTAGAGGGTGGCCATCCGCAGGGGCAGCACGGTCGTGTGAGCGGCGAGGGTCTCGATGACGAAGTGGTGGGCGCGTGCCGTCTCCTCCAGCCAGCGCAGATCCTCGAAATGTTCCCCGAGTACGTCTTCGGCCCAGTCCGCGTAGAGCACGTCGCTGATGACGAACGCGACGGGGGCGGGCTGCTCACCCGCGGGTGCCAGCAGGGTGACGGGGCTGCCGGACACCCCGGTCAGGTCCGTCAGGAGGCCGTCCAGGACGGGGGCGGGCGGCGTCACGGCGTAGACGTAGACGAGCGTCGAAGTGGTCGTGGCGTTCACGGCTCGGCCCTCCGCCTGCCGGTGTTCCGAACGGGCCGCCGGGGCTCCTGCTCCTCGCGCTCCACCTGCTCCTGCCGCTCCGGGTCGAGGTCCAGGGCCGGGGGCTGTGGTTCGGAGGCGGTGACGCTCTCGCGGCGCAGCTGCGCGAGCTCTTCGCGCAGGCGGTGGTTCTCCGCGGTCAGCGACTCCTCGGCGTGCCGGGAGGACAGCGACGGATCGTGCTCCCACCAGTCGATGCCCATCTCGCGGGCCTTGTCGACCGACGCGATCAGGATCCGCAGCTTGATGGTGAGGAGCTCGATGTCGAGCAGGTTGATGCGGATGTCGCCCGCGATCACGATGCCCTTGTCCAGGACCCGCTCCAGGATGTCGGCGAGGCTGGACGTGGAGCTCGCCGGGTAACCCCCCATGGTCGGGCCCGTTCCGAACCTGCGGTCCAGAGGATTCGTCACCTCAGCTCGCCTCCCCTCTTCCCTTCCTGAAGGTGCGGACGAGGCGCTAGAGCGCCTCCCCCGAACCACCCGCATCACACCTCGAATTCAGAACTTTCATGCGCGAAGGCCGCCGGCCCCACGGGTCGGCGGCCTTCGCGTCAGGCGCATTCAGCTCAGCGTGTCCTTCGCCTTCTGCCCGGTCTGCTTGGCATCGGCGACCGTCTGCTCTGCCTTTCCCTTCATCTCGAGGCTCTCGTTGCCGACGGCCTTTCCGGTCGCCTCTTTGACCTTGCCCTTGACGTTCTTGCCGACGTTCTTGGACTTCTTTCCAGTGGCCATGCACCATCACCTCCGTGTCTCGCCCGGCCGCTACCCCCCAGAACCCCACCTATTCCTCATGTCACGAGGACGCGTCCGATGATGGCCGCGCGCACCATACGCCGGAACGTCCGCCGCATGACCCACATCATCGCGCCCACACCCCACATGGACATGCGCATGAAGATGCGGCTGAGGACGGAGCGCGGCCGCAGGCGGCGGAGGGCCCGGCGTCTGAATTTCCGGCGGGCGCGCCGTTTCGGGGGAAATCTCACGAGTGCTTCCTCCCGAACGCCAGCCGGTAGACGGCCAGGATGATCAGAGAACCGACAATGGCCGCGATCCAGGTGGACAGATCGAAGAATCCGTCAATGGAGTCCACCCCGAAGATGACCTTTCCGAGCCATCCGCCGAGAACGCCGCCGGCGATACCGATCAGCGGCGTCACGATGCAGCCGCCGGGGTCTCGGCCCGGCATCAGGAACTTCGCGATGATTCCGGCGAGCAGTCCCATTAGAATCCAGCCGATGATCCCCATGGTGTGCCTCTTTTCCGCACAAGTCTTGTGCAAATCCGTATGCCCGTCTGCGGTGGGCCGAACCTCGATTCCGGCGGGAATGTGGCCGACCGCGCGAGGGAAGACGCAGGCCACGCGGGAGGTGCCATGACCGACGAGACCGGCCCGTCGTGCGAGGGGACCCTGTACGACGAGGCGCACTTCAGGGGGACCGCCGTCACGGTCGGGCCCGACCGGTGGGACGAGGGCGGCGAGGCCGTCGTGTACTCGCTCGCCCGCCTGGGGCTGAAACGGCTCGGCTCCCTGCGCGCCCCGGCGTCGGCCGCCGCACCGGGCGACACGTTCAGGCAGGAACTGAGCTGGGTCACCGCGGTCACGGTGTGGCAGTCCAAGCCGCACGCCTGGCCGCCCCCTGACGGCGAGCGCGGCAGAACCTGGCAGGAATACGGCGCGGACACCGCCGATCTGGGTGCCTGGTCGGACAGGGCCGGATTCGTCCGCGTCTGGAGGCACCGGGCCGGCCGGCCGGACGGAACGCCCGGCCCGGTGCTCCCGGTCACCGCCGTGGAATGACCGTCACCGTGCGCCCCGCGGCACGCGGCACACGCATGCGGCGTCCCCGAGAGGGCAGGAGCCCGGCGTACAGGAGGCATGCCATGGATACCGGCAAGGAGCCGACTGACCGCCTGATCGCCCGACGGAACCCGGAGCGGTACGTGCTCCGAGTGACCGGCGAGATGGACCTCGATCATGTCGAAGAGCTCCGTGAAGCGCTCGCGACCGCCCTTTCAGAGGCCCCCGAGGACGCCGACATCGTCGTCGATCTGCAGAACTCTTCCTTCTGCGACTCGACGGGACTCAACGCCCTGCTGGCAGCCAGGCAGGAGGCCGGCATGCTCGGGCACCGCCTCCGGCTCGCGGCACCCAGCCATCAGATGATCCGGCTGCTGCAACTCACCGGATCGGATGCTCTGTTCGCACTGGAGCCCGCGGTGTAGAGCAGTACGACCACTGCGCCCACGCATCCACCACCGAAGGAGGACGCCATGCCCCGCGGAAGCTCCCCCAAGCGGGAACGGCAGTACGAACACATCAAGGACTCCGCGCAGGACCGCGGCGCATCCGAGAAGCGGGCCAAGGAGATGGCCGCCCGCACCGTGAACAAGGAGCGCGCCCGTTCCGGTGAGTCGAAGACCGCGAGCAAGTCGTCGACCCAGGACACCTCCTCGTCCAAGCGCGGTGGACAGCGCTCGCACAGCGGCTCCGAGGGACCCACGAAGGAACAGCTGTACAACGAGGCGAAGAAGCGGAACATCAAGGGGCGCTCGGACATGGACAAGGCCCAGCTCAAGCGCGCCCTGGGACACTGACCCACTCTCACGGCCGGGCCCCTGCGCCCTGCGCAGGGGCCCCGCCGTGCGCGCTCAGCCCTTGCGCAGTCCGCCGTCGTCCCCGTCCGGGTCGACGCCGGAGTAGGCGGAGGAGTCCTTGCCTCCGCTGGGGCGTCCGGAACGGCCCTTGGAGCCCAGGTCGTGATGGCCCTCGGCGCCGGACTTGGCCGTGTCCTCGCCGCGGCGCGTGCGGCTCCGGACGGGGGTGCCCTTGTCGGCCGGCTGCGCGCCCGCGCCGGCCCGGGTGCGTCCGGCACCGGCGGTCTTAGGAGTCTCGAACGACTTCTTCGCGCTCGGGTTCTCCTGCGTGTGCGTCGAGTCGACATCGGGTGACCAGCCGTGTTGTTCGGTTCCCTTGTGCGGGCTCGGCCCCTTGCCGTGGGGTGCGTGTGAGGTCGGATTCTCGGACATGTGTGCCTCCTCGCGTCTGGCCCCCCGGGCACGAGGCCCCTGCCCACCCGGGCGCCCGTGACACCTGCGGTGGGGAGGCCGTGTCACCCCGGCATGGTCGCCGCAGGTGCGGTCATCGGGCCACGACGCGCAGGGTGCGCGCGGAGCCGTCCGAGGCGTCGGGCAGCAGCACACCGTGTTCGGCGCCGCTGCGCAGGTAGTCGACGACTTCGCGGGTGATGACCTCGCCCGGGGCGATCGCGGGCACGCCGGGCGGGTACGGGCTGATCGTCTCTGCCGCGACACGGCCCACGGCACGGTCCGCGTCCACGTGCTCGGCCTCCGCGAAGAACGCCTTCCGTGGAAGCATCGCCTGCTCCAGTTCCAGCCCGGAGGGTCCCGGCAGGCGTACCTCGGTCCGCTGTTCGATCCCCGGGGCGCCGTCGACGAGGGCCTTGAGCGCGGTGAGCAGCATCTCTTCGGTCTCGTCGTCGTCGGCGAAGGTGATGGAGACGCTGATACGGCAGGTGTCGGAGCCTCCGGCGTCCACGTGGCGGTGGGCGCGCAGCCACTCGGCGCCCTGCATGCCGCTGATGCCCAGACCGCGGACATCGATGACGATCTTCAGGGGGTCGAGGTCGGCGGCGAGGCCCTGGTCGACGACCTCACGGCCCATCACCTCCAGCCCCGGCAGGTCGGCGATCCGGGAGCGGATGCGCTCCGCCCGGTGCACCGCCGCACCCAGGAGCGCGGGGCCGTGCTCGACCATCTGGCGGCGCCAGCCGTCGAGCGTGGCGTACACCAGGCTCGAGGAACTGGTGGTGCCGAGGAGGTCCTCGCGCTGCTTGAGCACCTCGGGGGACACGCGGTCGTACTGGAGGTGGAAGACGGAGCTCTGCTCGATCGCGGCGCCCATCTTGTGCACGCTGGTGACCACCAGGTCGGCCTCGTGGTCCATGCCCCAGGCCGGCAGGGCGGGGTGGAACGGCAGGTGGGCACCCCACGCCTCGTCCACGATCAGGGGCACGCCCGCGTCGTGGCACACCCGGGCGGTGCCGCGGATGTCGGCGCAGGTGCCCCAGTCGGTGGGGGTGATCAGGAGCATGCCCTTGGCGTCGGGGTTCTCGCGCAGCTTCGTCCGTACGTCGTCGGGCTCCGGCGGGTGGGCCAGATGCCGTTCGGCGTCGAACTTCGGGTGCACCCAGACCGGCTCGACGCCGTTGATGATCACGGCGGCGATCACGGACTTGTGCGCGTTGCGGGAGACCAGCAGTTTCTCCCCGGGGCCGGCGACGGAGAGCATCGCGGTCTTCACCGACAGGGAGCTGCCGCAGGTGGAGAAGAACGCCCGCTCCGCGCCGACCGCGTCCGCCATCAGTTCCTGGGCCCGCTCCAGGATGCCGCGCGACTGCCGGCGGTCGTCCAGCCCGTTGAGCATCAGGACGTCGGAACGGAAGACGTCGGAACCGACCACGTCCAGCACGCGCGGGTCCACCCCGCGCCCCTGTTTGTGGCCGGGCGGCCCGTAGGCGACGTCACCCCTGCGACGGAATTCCTGCAGGGCTTCCAGCACCGGCGCGCGGGAGTGGTCCATGGCTTGTCCTTCCTCGCGGCACCCCGCTGCCCCTCACGGTGAGGGGCTTGCGCATCACGACGGAGGGCCGCTCCTTTCGCGTGTGACCCGGGGACGCACCCCGAAACCCGGCCCGGCGCGCTCCTCACGTTCAGGGGGTGAACAGCACCTTGACGGCGCCGTCCTGCTTCTTCTGGAACATCGCGTAGGCGTGCGGTGCGTCGGTCAGGGGAAGCCGGTGGGTGGCGAAGTCCTCGACGCCCAGGGGGTCGCCGTCGCAGACCAGGGGCATCAGGTCGTCGACCCAGCGCCGTACGTTGGCCTGCCCCATGCGCAGTTGGATCTGCTTGTCGAACAGGGTCAGCAGCGGCATCGGGTCGGCCATGCCGCCGTAGACCCCGGACAGGGAGATGGTGCCGCCCCGGCGGACCAGCTCGATGGCCAGGTGCAGGGCGGAGAGGCGGTCCACTCCGTAGCGCTTCATGAGGGCGGCCGCCATGGGGCCGGGGAGCAGCCCGGTCAGTTTCTGGGCCCCCGCCGCCAGCGGTGCACCATGGGCCTCCAGGCCCACCGCGTCGATGACCGCGTCCGGGCCGCGGCCGTCGGTCATGTCCCGGACCTCGGCCACGACGTCGTCCCCGTCGAGTTCGACCGCCCGGACGCCGTGCCGGGCGGCCCGCTCCAGACGTTCCGGTACGAGGTCGACGCCGATCACCGTGCCCACCCCGAGATGGGCGGCGATGCGGGTGCACATGTCACCGATGGGGCCCAGGCCGAGGACGGCGAGGCTGCCGTCCGGCGGCACGTCGGCGTACTGGACGGCCTGCCAGGCCGTCGGCAGCACGTCGGAGAGGTACACGAACCGGTCGTCCGGGGGCCCGTCGGGGACCTTGATGGGCAGCGTGTTGCCGAAGGGCACCCGCAGGTACTCGGCCTGCCCGCCGGGCACCTGGCCGTAGAGCTTGGTGTAGCCGAAGAGCGACGCGCCCATGCCGTGTTCGCGGACCTGCGTGGTCTCGCACTGCGAGTGCAGGCCCCGTTCGCACATGAAGCAGGTGCCGCAGGAGACGTTGAACGGGACGACGACCCGGTCACCCGGCCGGACGGCGGTGACGTCCGGGCCGGTCTCCACGACGACACCCATCGGCTCGTGCCCCAGGATGTCGCCCGCTTCGAGGAACGGACCGAACACCTGGTACAGGTGCAGGTCGGAGCCGCACAGGCCGGTGCTCGTCACTTTGACGATCACATCGGTCGGGTCCTGGATCGTCGGGTCCGCGACGTCGTCGATGCGTACGTCGGCGGTGCCGTGCCAGGTCAGGGCCTTCATCGCGACCACTCCTCGTGGGCAGGTGTCTCCGTGTCCCCGGTGCCGGGCTGCGCCATCCTGCGGTGCCCCTCCGCCTTGACCGCGTCGGGCAGCATCTTGTTCAGAAGTTCCTGGACCTTGGTCTTCAGTGAACCCGCGACGACTTTGTCCTTGCCGGATTCCATCGCGTCCAGGCCCTGGCGGGCCACGTCCGCCGGATCGTCCTTGTCCTGCTGTCCCACCTTGGTGTCGCCCATGTCCGCGCGCCGGAAGAAGTCGGTCTCCGTGGGACCCGGCATCACGGCCGTGACGGTGACGCCGGAGTCCTTGAGTTCGTTCTGCAGGGCCTGTGAGAAGGACTGCAGGAAGGACTTCGACGCGTTGTAGACGGCCTGGAACGAGCCCGGCATCGTCGAGGCGATGGACGAGGTGATCAGCACGTTCCCCTCGTCCCGCTCCGTCATGTGCCGCAGTGCCCGCTTGGCCAGGTGCACGGTCGACCGCACGTTGAGATCGACGATCTCCAGCTCGTCGGCGAGGTCCGTCTCGACGAACGCCCCGCCCTGGCCCACCCCCGCGTTGAGGGCGACGACGGAGACGGGACGCCCCCTGGCCGCGACCGTCTGCCACAGCCGTTCGGCCTCCTCGTACCGGCGCAGATCGGCCTGCACGACCTCCACCTGCGTGCCCTCCTGCCGGATCCGGGACGCCGCTTCATGGAGGCGGGGTCCGTCCTCGGCATTGATGACGAGGTCATAGCCGCGGCCGGCCAACTGCCGCGCCAGTTCGTACCCGATGCCGCTCGACGCACCGGTCACCACCGCGAAAGGATTCATAGTGTCCATGCCGGGCGTGTGCCCGCCTGCACGGCCCGTACGCGGAGGCAGTGCGCCCCGCTCACCCGGTGGCGGCCGGTGGCGGCCGCCGCATCGCCCAGCGGATGACGCCCGTGACCGCCGCGCCCGCGGGGCGCGCGCACCAGCGTTCGGTCCGCGGCAGGAGGGGCAGCCCCAAGGGTTCCCGGGCCCAGGGCGGCAGCAGGGAGACCGCGGCCGCCGCCAGCATCGCGTACGGCAGTCGGGTCGGCCACGGCAGCGGGGGCCGCAGCAGGATGAAGCGGGCCGCGGACCGGGCCTCCTCGGTGCCGCGCAGCTCCGGGCGGTAGGCCTCGATCCGCTCCGCCAGCTCCCGCGCGGTACGCGGAGGCCGGACCACGCCCAGGGACCGGCCGACCCGGGCCGCCGCGGCGACGTACGCGTCGCGGCCGGCGGCGTCCAGGGGGCGGGAGCCGTACTGCTGGTAGGCCCGCAGGAAGCTGACCACCTCGGCGATGTGCACCCACTCGAGCAGGTGCGGGTCGTCGGCGCGGTACGGCTCCCCGTCCCGGGTGCGGCCGCGCACGCGTGCGTGGACCGCCCGTACGCCGTCCACCGCGCGCTGTGCGTCCTCGGCGGTTCCGTAGGTGGTGAAGGCCAGGAAGGTACTCGTGCGCTGGAGCCGGCCCCAGGGATCGCCCCGGTAGCCGGAGTGGGCCTCGACCGCGGCCATGGCGAGGGGGTGCAGGGACTGCAGGAGCAGGGCGCTCAGCCCCCCGACGAACATCGAGGCGTCGCCGTGCACCTGCCGGATCGGCTCCTCGGGGGCGAACCACCGAGGCCCCGGGGTGCCATGGATCCTGTCCCGGTTCTCCGCGCCGGACGGACCGGCCACACGGCTGAAGAGGGCGTCGCCCAAGCGGTCGCGGGCCCGCGGCGGCACCAGCCGGTCCAGAACTCCCGACGGGTTCACGGTCCCAGTGTCACGCCGGCGGTCCCGTCATGGAAAGCCGCAGGCCCAACGGCTCAGGTCCGGTCTCGGGTCTCGTCCACGATCGGCAGGGCGCCCGCGCGCCGCCGCCGCATGACGCTCGCGTACACGCCCAGCCCGAGCAGTCCGGCGGCCATCATGATCAGGCCGACCACATCGAGGTTCACGCCGTCCATCTGCCAGTCGCTGGCGAAGGTGAGGGTGGCCCCCACCACGATCAGGGCAATGCAACCGCCTATGCCACCCATACGAGTTGTCTCCTCACACGAGGTCGGGTTGGTCCCTGGCGCGGCTACCCGCGCCGCCCCGGCCGAAACGGGGCCGAGGCGGGCGCACCCGGTCCAACCCGGTCTAGACCCTCGCGCGGGGCGTCCCGTCGCCGGCCGCCTGGTCCTCGGCGAGTGGCGGCGGGGCGGTCATGGGGGAGGGCGGCGTGGCGGCGAGATAGGCCAGCAGGCCGGAGATCTCGAGGCCCGCCTCGGCCGGATGGCGGAAGCGCGCGCCTGGGGCGATGACGTAGCGGTTGCGCCGGCCGTCCCTGGTCCGGGTGAGGTACCCGTCCGCCTCCAGGTCCGTGACGATCGCCTGCACGGTGCGCTCGGTGAGCGCGCAGCTCTGGGCGATGTCGCGCAGGCGGACACCCGGGTCCCGCGCGATGGCGATCAGGACCCGGGCGTGGTTCGTCAGGAACGTCCAGCGGTTCCTTCGGGGGTTCGTGTGCTCACTCTCCACGCCGCCCATTCTTGAGCGCGGACTCACGAAAAGCCAATCCGGAACTGCGTTTCCGGTATTACTTGACGTATGTCCGTGCGGCGGGCAGGGTTCTGTGGAGCCGAGCGGGGCCCGCCCGCACGGCCGAGCGACCGCGTCCCGCACCGCAAGCCCCGCGCCCAAGGAGCGAAAAACGATGACTTCCACGGCCGCAGCCGAGGCCCGGACCCGTACGACCCCCACCCCCTCCACCGGCGGCGTCGCAGGCGCCCCCGGACTGAGCGGCTTGCCGGACGTGCCCTGCCCCTCCGAACTGCCGACCAGTGAGGCCCGGGAGCTGACGCGCGTGTTCTTCGCGCGGCTGCGCAGTCTGGAAGAGGGGACCCGCGAGTACCAGTACGTCCGCAACACGCTGATCGAGATGAACATCTCCCTGGTGCAGTTCGCTGCCCGCCCGTTCCGCGACCGGCCCGGCGGCCCGGAGAACGAGGACATCGTCCAGGTCGGCATCATCGGTCTGATCAAGGCGATCGACCGCTACGACCCCGACCGCAACACGCAGTTCAGCACGCTGGCCCTGCCGTACATCACGGGCGAGATCAAGCGCCACTTCCGGGACACCACTTGGGCCGTACGCGTCCCGCGCCGGTGCCAGGAGCTGCGCTCGCAGCTGGCCAGGGCCACGGAGGACCTGACCTCCGTACTGGGCCACGCGCCCACCCCCGCTGACCTCGCCGACCACCTGGACCTCACCGAGGACGAGGTCCGCGAAGGCCTCGTCGCGGCCAACGGTTACTCCGCCCAGTCCCTGGACGCACCCCGGGACTCCGGCGGCGCCGGGGAGTCCGACGGGCCGGACGCGCGCGTCCTCGCCGAGACCCTCGGCGGTCCCGACCCCGCGATCGAGATGGTCGAGAACCGGCACGCCCTGGCGCCCCTCCTCGCCGGCCTGGACGAACGCAGCGCCCGCATCCTGGAACTGCGCTTCGTCCAGGAGATGACGCAGGCGGAGATCGGTGCGGAGATAGGGCTGTCCCAGATGCACGTCTCCAGACTGCTGACGCGCACCCTGAAGACCTTGAACACGCAGCTGCACGGCCGCTGACGGCCCGCGGTCGCATGGCCCGGGCCGGATGGGGCAGAGGCGGCGAAGTAGGAGCTTCAGGAGGGTGACTCATGGCGGCGACCGTCGGTGGAGTCCGGGCCCGCGGCACGCGTGAGGCAGTGGCCGTCGCCGCCCGGTGGGGCCTGGCCACGCGCGGGGTTCTGTACGTACTGGTGGGCCTGCTGGCCCTGCAGATCGCGTTCGGGGACACCGGGAAGGTGGCCGACCGTTCGGGTGCGCTCGGCGAGGTCTCAGGCCACCCCTACGGGCAGGTGCTCGTGTGGGCCATCGGCCTCGGCCTCGTGGCGATGGCACTGTGGCGGCTCTCCGAGGCCGTCTTCGGCGCCGCCGGCCGCGAGGGACGCAAGCTCACCAAACGCGGCGCGTCCGCCGCGCGAGCCGTCTTCTACGCGGCGGGGGCCTTCTCGGTACTGGCCTTCGCCGCCGGCCGGGGCGGCGGGCGCTCCAGCGACGAGCAGTCGCGGGACGTGACGGCCAAGGCACTGGAGGCACCGGCCGGCCAATGGCTCGTGGCGGTGGCGGGCATCGCCATCGCCGTCGGCGGCATCGTGATCGCCGTGGGCGCGGTGCGCCTCACCTTCCGCCAGGAGATGGACCTGGGCCGCCTGCCCGAACGCGTACGCCAGGGCGTGGAGGCGCTCGGGGTCATCGGCGGCATCGCCCGCGGCGCGGTGTTCGCGACCGCGGGCGCGGTCCTCGTCCATGCGGCCGTGTCCTACGACCCGGCGAAGGCCAAGGGTGTGGACGACACGCTCCGCTCCTTCGCCCAGACCCCGGCCGGCCCGTGGCTGCTGGTCGTCGTCGCGACCGGCCTCCTGCTGTTCGGCGTGTTCTCGTGGGCCATGGCTGTCTGGCGAAGGGTGTGAACGGCCGACTCCCGGCGCGCGCAATATTCGTATTTCGCCTAGTTTGAACCCGTCAAAGATCCCACACGAAGGAGATCGTCATGGCTGACAAGGGAAAGATGGACCAGGCCAAGGGCAAGGCCAAGGAGGCCGTCGGCAAGGTCACCGGCAACGAACGGATGAAGGCCGAGGGCAAGATGGACGAGGCCAAGGGCAAGGCCAAGGAAGCGATGAGCGAGACCGAGGAACGCGCCCGCGGCGTCCAGGACTCCCTCCGCGGCAAGCGCGACAGGACCTGACCCGCCCCGACGGGTCCGTCCCGCGGACTCGAGGGTGACCAGGACGCGGCCCCGGGTGCCCCGGCACCACGAGGCCGCGTCCTGCATGCCCGGGGCGGGCGGGTCACCGTTTCCGGGTTCCGTAGCGATGTGCACGACACGAGAGGGGCGCCGGCCCATGGACAGCCTGAACGACGAGAACCCCGCGGCCGAAGTGGTGGTGGCGGTCGGCGACTGCGCACCGGAGGACGCGCGCACCGTCCTCGACCTGCTGGAGCACTCCTTTCCCGCGGAGGCCGTGGCGAGCAGTCCCGCGGAAGGCGGTGGGGCGGCGACCGTGTGGAGCGCGACCCTCGACGCGGCGAAGCCGGCGGAGCGGCGCGAGACCCCCGTCCGGCTCAAGGGCACGGTCAGCGTCACCCTCCAGGGAGGCCCCCGCGCAGTGGAACGGGTGCACGCGGCGCTCGCCGGGCAATTCGCCGTCGAGGACACCGGAACGGTCTCGGGTGACCAGGAGAAGGAGATCGGACTGCGCCTGCGCTCCTGATCCCCCCGCTACCGGTGCCGGGCCAGCGCGCGGACGAGGACGACGAGGGCGAAGGCCATGACGACCAGGTGGAGCCAGGCAGGGCCCGGCGCAGGGGTCAGGGCGAGGGTGACGGACGGATTCGATGTCATACCGCCCGCCTGCCCCCGTCCGCCGGGATGAAGCACCCCGTGCGACGCATGTACGCCGATCGGATCCCCCGTCGGGCCACCCTGCCGGCTCAACCGGTCGGCCCGCCCGGCCTCCGGGCGGCCCCGCCCTGGTCACAGGCCCGCAGACCTCCCGGTGACCAGCCGCGACGCGTCGACCTCCGCCCACACGGCCTTGCCGTGCTCATGGAGGCGGGTGCCCCAGCGGTCGGAGATGCGCTCCACGATGTACAGGCCGTGCCCGCCCGGCACACCCGGCTGCGGGGACGGGTTGGGGCGGGGAGGTGTCGTCGTGCCGTCGAAGACCTCGATCCTGAGGACCTCACCGGCGGTGAGTGCGAGCTCGACACAACCACCCGCGTGCAGTGACGCGTTGGTGAGCAGTTCGGACACCAGGAGCAGGACGTCCTCGGTGGTCTCGGTCCCGTCCCAGCCCCAGTCCGTCAGGGCCCGGCGCGTGAAGTCGCGGCCCTTGGCCACATGGCCGCGGACGCCGGAGAGGCCGAGCCGACGGCGCTGCCCCGCGCCGGAAAAGCCCGTGTGCTGTGAATCGCCGGCTGCCGGCCCGGTGGATTGCACTGTGGTCCCTCACGCCCCCGTCATCGACGCCGATCCCTGCTGGCGGTAGCTGCTGCGGCCCGCCTGAGCGAGTCCAGGCAGTCTAGGCGACCGCGGCTCCTCCAGGACTCTCATATGCAGCCGCAGAGTGAGGCCGTCGGGCCGCGCCCGGATCTCCACCATGTCGCAGACCTGATGGATCATCCACAGGCCGCGGCCGCCACGGGGGGAAGACAGCGACGGGCGGTGGCGCCCCGCCAGCGGATCGGAGAGGTGGCCGTCGTCCCGGATCTCGGCCACGACCCCGGAACCGTCGCTGCTCCACAGCCTCAGGGTCCCTCTCCCACCCCCGTGGGAGAGGGAGTTGGCCGCCGCCTCGCTGACCGCGAGGACGAGATCCCCGCGCTCCGCCGGGCCCAGGGCCGTGCCGCGGGCCCAGGTCTCGGCGTACGCGCGTACCTCTCCCAGCAGGCCGGGGGCGTAGTCGAGCCGGGAGACCACCCCGTCGGGTTCGGGCAGCGGGAGATCGCAGTCGGCGCAGACCGCCGACGCGTCGGCGTAGGCCGGGTTCTGCAGGTCCTCGCCGTTCTCGATGAGCGTGGGGTGGGTGCGCCGGGCGTCGGACACCACCGCTGCCGGCAGGCCCACGACGTCGTACGGGCACAGGACGACGGCCCGCCGCCCCGCGAAGGCGGTGTTGAGGAGGGCCTCGTGGCGCGTCGCCTCCAGCACCTCGGCCGGCGAGCGGCCGGGCCAGATCGGCTCGCCGACGATCCGCGCGGGCCGGTCGGCGTACCGGTCGGTGAAATCCTGCAGCGCCGACAGGATGCGGCCGGGGTTGCGCCCCAACCGCGTCATGTCCGTCCAGGTGACCCCGGCGGCGTCGGCGCCGAGGTCCTCGCGCAGGGCGTCCAGGCGTGGACCGGGCACGGCCACCATGACCGGCTCATCGGCGGCGAGACCGGCGCGTACGAACCCGCCGACTCCCGCGAGGTACTGCGCCGGACCGCGGTAGAAGAGGGCGGGGTGCGCGAAGCTTCCGGAGCCGTCCACGGCCGCCGCCTACTCCGGCAGCATTCCGGCACGCAGCCGGGTCGGCGGACGGGACGGCGGACACTCGCCCGGTTCCTGAGGCAGGGGCGCGAGCGCGCGGAAGGGGGCGGTCACCTGTGGCAGTGCCGCTTCCCCTGCCCGCAACCGGGTCCCGCCGGGCACGGCGGGAGCGTTCTGCGCGCCTGCCGCACGCACAGGGCCTACGGGGGTGGCCGAGCGAGACATGGTGGCCGTTCCTCCTGATCGACTGGGGGGTGCCCGGGCGCACCTGCCCGTTCATCCCGGCCCTACACGCCCTTCGCCGAAGCTCGTGTGTCCCGCCCGGTCCGACGGCGGATACCGCCGGCTCGGCGCGTGTGCCGCGGGCCGGGCGCCCCCTCGGGCCGAGGAGCAGGCATACTCCCTTGCGGAGGCCGTACACGTGACGATCCGGGGAGGCGCGGACATGACCGGAGCGGAAGACGCCCATCGCGAAAGCGTGGTCGGGGACAGTTACTTGGCGGGTGCCGGATGGGTGGTCGCCGCGCACGGCGAGCTCGACCAGGACACGCTGGGCCCGCTGGAGGAGGCGCTCGCCGCCGCCGCGGACCAGCACCGGCTGGTGGTGCTGGACGCGGGCTCCGTCACCTTCGGCGACTCGTCCTTCCTGAACCTGCTGCTGCGGCTGCACCACCTCACCACTCTGCGCATCGCCGCCCCCGGCGATCAGCTGCGCCGTCTCTTCGCCCTGACGGGCGCCGACACCGTGCTCGCCCTGCACCCGAGCGTCGAGGACGCCGTCCGCGCGTCCTGAGGGAGCGTCCCGGCCGGCGCCGGGACGTTTGGAACGCGCGCGGTGGAACAGACGGGAGCAGGGGGCCCCTGCCCTGCCGGGGTCCCGCCGGGCCCAGGACCTTCCTGCGCCCGGCTACCGGTCCGCCCTCCCGCAGAATCGAGTCATCATGGCCCACCGGTCCTCCGTCGCCGGGCACGACCTGACCCGGACCATCTCGATCCACCACCTCCGGACACGGCTGCGCTTCCCCCTCAGGGCCACGCTCCGGTGGCGCCGCGACGCCCCCCTGGAGGTCGAGGTCACCTTCCACACGGCGGCGGGCCGGCCCGACGTGACCTGGGTGCTGGGAAGGGACCTCCTCGCCCGTGGTCTGCGCACCCTGACGGGAGAAGGGGACGTACGGATCCAGCCCGTGGCCGGGCCGGGCCGCGCGGGCCAGGTGCTGCTGCGGCTGGGCCCCAGGCAGCCCGCCCTCTTCGCGCTGGACAGGGCCGAGCTGCGGTCCTGGCTGGAGGAGACCTGGGCGGTGGTTCCGGCCTGCAGGGAGGCGGAGTGCCTGGACTGGGAGTTCTGGCACGGCCTGCTCGCGGACTGCTAGTGGTGAGTCGCGGACTGCTGGTGGTGACTTGCGGAACAAGCCGCGGACGGCCCGGGCCCCGTCGGGGGCGTGCCGCGGCAGGACGGGGGCAAGCGGCGGGGAGAGGTCCCCAAGGGAAGGCACGCCCATGTTCATCTCCTCGCTGCTGCTCCTGCCCGCTCTGCTGTGCGCCGTCCTCGCCCTCGGCCGGTACGAGGAGTTCATGCTCGGCCCCCGCCAGGACCGCTCCCTCCCGGCAGCCGGCCCCGCCCGGCCCCCGGACGCGGGTGCCGCGGCGGCGCGGCCGGGCCGCCACCGGGCACGCCGCCGGCCGCGTCGCCGGCACGCGGTCGGCGGCCGGGCCGAGGCGATCACGGCCCGGCGGCCGGGCCGCCCCGGGCGAGCTCCGCATCCGGTACCGCTCAGGTCGCAGGGAACGGGCATGACTGCCGCCGGGACGGAAAGCCGCAGGACATGAAACGCATCCTGAAGCCCGGCAGCGGACCGGAAGAAGAACACTCGGACACCGGCGGCGACGCGGCCGTCGACCCGGACCGCCAGGTCCGCGAACGCGACCGTGCGGACGGTCCCGACCGCCCCACCGAACTGCCGAAGCGAGCGTGGCGAGCCGTGCTGCGCGGCACGGTGAAGGAGTTCGGGAACGACGAGTTGGCGGACCGCGCGGCGGCCCTCACCTACTACGGGGTGCTGGCGCTCTTCCCCGCCCTCCTGGTCCTCGTGTCCCTGCTGGGCGTGGCCGGGGAGTCGACCACCCAGCGGGTGCTGGACAACCTGCGCCGGCTGGCGCCGGGCTCCGTGCGGGACGTGCTCAGCGACGCCGTCACACAGCTCCAGGGCCACAGTGGTGCCGGATCCCTGCTCGCGGTCATCGGCCTGCTCGTGGCCCTGTGGTCGGCGTCCGGCTATGTCGCGGCGTTCATCCGTGCCTCGAACGCCGTCTACGACGTGCCCGAAGGGCGGTCCGTCTGGAAGATCCTTCCGCTCCGCCTCGCGCTGACGGTCGCGCTCATGCTGCTGGCCTGTGCGAGCGCGCTGATCGTGGTGTTCACCGGAGGCCTCGCCCGCCGGGCGGGCGAGGCACTCGGCATCGGTGACACCGCGCTCCTGGTGTGGTCGATCGCGAAGTGGCCGGTCCTGGTCCTCCTCGTCACGATCATGATCGCGCTCCTGTACTGGGCCGCGCCCAACGCCAAGGGCCGCGGCTTCACCTGGGTCACCCCCGGCAGCTTCCTGGCCCTGGTGATCTGGATGGCCGCGTCCACCGGATTCGCCTTCTACGTCGCGAATTTCGCCTCCTACAACAAGACGTACGGAACGGTCGCGGGCGTGATCGTCTTCCTGGTGTGGTTGTGGCTGACCAACCTCGCCGTCCTCCTCGGGCTCGAGTTCGACGCGGAGATGACCCGCCAGCGCGCCGTCGCGGGCGGACTGCCCGAAGGTGAGGAGCCGTATGTGGAGCCCCGCGACACGCGGGAATGGAGCGACGAGGAACGCCGTCGACTGGAGTGATACCGGGCGCCGCGGATCCGGGCGACGCGTCTTCCGGGCGGGCGATCCCGGCTGCTCAGTTCGCGCGGGAGTAATGGACCGTGTCGGTCCAGATGCGTTCGAGCCGCACGCGTGTGCCGGGCTTGGGGGCGTGCCAGATCTTGTCGTGCCCCGCGTAGATGCCGACGTGGCCCATGGTGCTCCCCCTGGGGAAGAAGACGAGGTCGCCCGGGGTGCGTTGGGTGCGCGAGATGTGGAGTGTGTCTTCGTACTGCGCGTCCGCGGTACGGGGAAGGGGTCGGCCGGCCTTCCGGAAGGCGTAGAGGGTGAGACCTGAACAGTCGAATTCCCTGGGCCCGGTGGCGCCGTAGACGTAAGGGGCGCCCTTTTTCGAGGCTGCGATGGCGACGGCCTTTATGCCGTAGGAGGAAGCCGCCTGGGCCGGGCTGGAGGGTGCGCACAGGGCTGTCACTGAAAGCGCGAGGATCAAAGCGGGACAGCGATACCTCACGCGGCTCTTTTTTATTTTCGACAATCGCGATACCTCCGCATTCATATTCAGGAACAACGCCTTGGTGCTGGCTGTTCTCGGTGACTGCGTAACGGCTCCCGACGACCGCCTAATTTGCCCTAACGGCCCGCGCTGACAAACGACAGACACGGCGGGAAATGTCTCATTTAGGCAAAGCGATCCGAGATGATATGCCTAACGTTCCCCCGGGCGCATGAGTGTCCGACCGCGGGGCATACGCGCGATCAATCGGGCGCCCCACGGCGCCCGTTCGCCCGCCGAGACGGAGACCACCGCCCATGACCACCGCGCGCCCGACCCTGACCGCCGACGCCGTACCTGCCGCCGTCCCGGACGGCGGGGGTGCCGGCCCCCTTCTCGAGCCGGCCGGGGCGGTGGACTCCGTCGCGCGGCCCGCGGGCGTGCCCGCGCTGCTCTCCCACCGTGCGGTGGACGGGGAGACCCTGCTCGTCCGTCTGCCGGCCCGGCTCGCGATCCGCAGCCGCGCCGCGGCCACCCTCGCGCTCGACGAACTCCTGACCGCCTACCGCCCCGGGCACCTGGTGCTGGAGGTCCCCGACGTACTCACCCCGGTCGTCCTGAGTACGGTCCTGCGCGCCTCGCGGTCCTGTCAGGCGGCAGGCGCCGTGCTCTCTGTCGTGGCGCCGGCCTCGTCCAGCCGCGTTCTTCTGCGGGACCCGCTCCGGGCGGCCGGCCGCGTGTACGGCTCGACGGGGGAGGCCCTCGCGGCCGCCCGGAGGACCCTTCGGGCGATCTGAACCCCCGCCACGCGATCGCGGATCCGGAGGGTTCATTCCGGTCCGGCGGGTAGGCGACTACCACGTGAGCAGGTGATGACGATCTTCGGGAGAGACCATGACGACTGAGCGTTCCCACACGACCCCGGACGCGGGCGACGGCCCCCTGCCCGGCGCACCCGGGCCGGTGTCCCCGCCCGTGGACGAACCGGAGCGGCCCACCGAGCCACTGCCGCCGAAGCCCGACCAGGAGGGGCCGGAGACGGTCAGCCCCACCGGACAGGCGACCGGCGCGGACCAGGCCCGGGTGGCGCAGAGCGGGCCGTACCTGACCACCGCCCAGGGCGCCAGACTGTACGACAGCGACCACTCCCTCAAGGCCGGACCGCGCGGGCCCGTGCTGCTCCAGGACCACCATCTCCGCGAGAAGATCACCCACTTCGACCACGAGCGCATCCCCGAACGGGTCGTGCACGCCCGTGGCGCCGCCGCGCACGGCGTGTTCCGGGGCTACGGAGCCGCGGGTGAGGTGACCCGGGCGGGCTTCCTGGCCAAGGACGTGGAGACGCCGGTGTTCGTGCGGTTCTCCACCGTGCTCGGCTCGCGCGGCTCCGCCGACACCGTGCGGGACACCCGAGGGTTCGCGACGAAGTTCTACACCGACGAGGGCACCTTCGACCTGGTCGGCAACAACATCCCCGTCTTCTTCATCCAGGACGCGATCAAGTTCCCCGACATCATCCACGCGGGCAAACCGCACCCCGACCGCGAGATCCCCCAGGCCCAGAGCGCCCACGACACCTTCTGGGACTTCGTGTCCCTGCACACCGAGGCCACCCACCACACCCTGTGGAACATGTCGGACCGCGGCATCCCCCGCTCGTACCGGATGATGGAGGGCTTCGGGGTCCACACCTTCCGCCTGGTCAACGCCGCCGGCGACACGGCACTGGCGAAGTTCCACTGGAAGCCGAAGCTGGGCGTGCACTCCCTGGTCTGGGAGGAAGCACAGCTCATCGGCGGGACGGATCCGGACTTCCACCGCAGGGACCTCTTCGACGCCATCGAAGCGGGCGCGTTCCCCCAATGGGAGCTGGGCATCCAGGTGTTCCCCGACACCCCGGAGCAGACGTTCGAGGGCATCGACCTCCTCGACCCCACGAAGATCGTCCCGGAGGAGCGCGCGCCGGTCCAGCCCATCGGGCTGATGACCCTCGACGCCAACCCCAAGAACTACTTCGCCGAGACCGAGCAGGTCGCATTCCACCCTGGCCACCTCGTGCCCGGCATCGACGTCACCGACGACCCGTTGCTCGCCGGCCGGCTCCTCTCCTACCTCGACACGCAGATCAGCCGCCTGGGCGGACCGAACTTCGGTCAGATCCCGGTCAACCGGCCGCACGCCCCGGTCAACGACATGCTCCGCGACGGGATGCACCAGACCGCGGTCCACACCGGCGTCGCACCGTACCGGCCCAACAGCCTCGACGGCGGCTGCCCCTTCCTCGCCGGAGCCGACACCGGGGCCTTCGTCGAAGCCCCCGTCGAGATCGCCGAAGCGCGCAAGGCGCGTGAAGCGCCCCTTTCGTTCTCCGACCACTTCACCCAACCCCGGCTGTTCTGGCTCAGCATGAGCCCGACGGAGCGCGAACACATCGTCGCCGCCTACACCTTCGAGCTCGGCAAATGCTTCGAGCAAGCGGTCAAGGAACGCACTTTGAGGGTGCTGGCGAACATCGACCCGGAGCTGTGCGAGCAGGTGGCGGAGGGCCTGGGCCTGCCCGCGCCGGAGGCCACCGTGCCGCTCGTCGCGGCCGAGCCGAGCCCGGCCCTGTCCCAACTGGGCGAGACCTGGCCGACGGACGGCCGCGTGATCGGCATCGTCGCCGACGAGGACGCCGACCTGGACGGTGTGCGGGCGGCCCGCCAGGACATCCTGGACGCGGGCATGGTGCCCCTCGTCATAGGGCCCAAGGGCGGCACCCTCGACGGCGCCGGTGATCCCATCGCGGTCCAGCGGACCTTCGCCACCGCCCGCTCCGTCGAATTCGACGCCGTCCTCTGCGCCGGTGATCCGGCCCCGGGCGCCGACGCCTACGGGGCGCGCGACGCCAAGGCCGGATCACCCGCACCCGACGGCTCCGATCCTCGCGTTCTGCTGCTGCTCACGGAGGCGTACCGCCACGGCAAGGCCATCGGCGCGTGGAACGACGCCCGCGGGGTCCTCGAAGCCGCCGGCATCGGCCCCCGGGACCCCGGGGTCACCGTCACCGACGGCAGTGCCCCGGCCGTGCGGCGGCTGGGCGAGGCGCTGGCCCGTCACCGCGCCTGGGGCAGGTTCCCGCCGGCACTCTGACCCCGCGGGGGTTTCGGCGGACGGGATCGTGGCAGGCGCACCATATGGTGCGAATCGGATACACGATGATGACCGAGCAGGCCGGACCCCGTGAGCTGGTGTCCCACGTGGTCGGTGCGGAGAACGCCGGATTCGACTTCTCCGTCATCTCCGACCACTTCTTCCCGTGGCTGGACTCCCAGGGGCACGCGCCCTACGCGTGGAGCGTCCTGGGCGCCGCCGCGCAGGCCACGTCCCGGATCCCGCTCATGACGTACGTGACCTGCCCGACCTTCCGCTACCACCCCGCCGTCGTCGCGCAGAAGGCGGCGACGATGCAGCTCCTGTCCCGGGGCCGCTTCCGGCTGGGGCTGGGCTCGGGGGAGAACCTCAACGAGCACATCGTCGGAGCCGGCTGGCCGGCGGCCCACGTACGCCTGGAGATGCTCGAGGAAGCCGTCGAGATCATCCGGCGTCTGCTCGCCGGAGAGGACGTCAGCCACCACGGTGCCCACTTCGACGTCGAGAACGCCCGCCTCTGGGACCTCCCCGACCAGCCGCCCCCGATCGGCATCGCCGTCTCCGGCTCCCGGTCCTGCGAACTCGCCGGCCGCCTCGGCGACCTGGTGATCGCCACGGAGCCGAAGCGGGAACTCCTGGACGCGTTCGACGAGCACGGCGGCGCGGGCAAGCCGCGCATCGGCCAGGTGCCCGTCTGCTACGACACCGACCGCGACGCCGCCGTCGCCCGTGCCCACGACCAGTTCCGGTGGGCCCTGGGCGGCTGGCGGGTCAACGGCGAACTCCCCGGCCCCGCCGGCTTCGACCAGGCCACCCAGTACGTACGGCCCGAGGACGTGGCCGAGGCCATCGTCTGCGGCGACGACACGGAGGCGTTCGTCGACGCCGTACGGCCGTACGCGGAGGCGGGGTTCACCGACGTGGCCCTCGTCCAGATCGGAGGCGAACACCAACAGCCGTTCCTGGAATGGGCCGAGGCGAAACTGCTGCCCGCGCTGCGCGACCTGTGAGTGCTGTGATCCCTGCTGTGATCCCACGCACCCCTCGTGTCAGTTCCCGGGCTCGGGGCAGGGGCATGGAAGTCCCTGTCCCATACCTCTGCTGAGGAGCCATGAACAGCGTTCTTCGCCTGCTGTCCGTCGTGGGAGGTTCGCTCCTGCTCACCTTCGCCGCCGACTGGGCCGCCGACCGGCTGCTGTGCAGGGCCGACGCACGTCACCCGGAAACGCCCCTGTGGAGTCTGCTGCGCCGCTGCCGTCCGGCCCTGCGGATCGTGCTGCTCGCCGCGTCGCTCAGGGGTGCCTACGGGCAGACCGCCTGGCGGCCGCTGCAGGACAACGCGGCCACGGTCGGCAGGATCCTCTCGCTCGTCCTGATCGGCGCCGGCGCGTGGCTCATCGTCGGGGTGGCCTCCGCGATCGTCGAGTCCGGCTACGCCCGCTACGCGACCGGGACGCGCGACCCGGCCCGGGTCCGCCGGGTCCGTACGCAGGTGACCCTGATCATGCGGGTCGTGACCGCCGTGGTCGGGGTGGTCGCGGTCGCCGCGATGCTGCTCACCTTCCCCAGCTTCCGCGCGCTCGGCACCTCCGTGCTGGCCTCCGCCGGCATCATCGGAATCGTGGCGGGCGTCGCGGCCCAGTCCACCCTCGGCAACCTGTTCGCCGGCTTCCAGATCGCGTTCGGCGACATGGTGCGCCTCGGGGACACGGTCGTCGTCGCGGGGGAGTGGGGCGTCGTGGAGGACATCACCCTCACCTTCCTCGCCGTCCGCACCTGGGACGAACGCCGCATCACCATGCCCGTGTCGTACTTCACGACCCGCCCCTTCGAGAACTGGTCCCGGGGCGGCGTCCAGATGACCGGCACCGTCTTCCTCCACTGCGACCACACCGCCCCCGTCGGCCTCATGCGCGACAAGGTCCGGGAGATCCTGCACGCCTGCCCGGAGTGGGACGGCCGCGGCTGGGACCTCGCCGTCACCGACACCACTCCCTCCACGATCGTCGTGCGGGCCATCGTCACGGCCAAGGACGCCGACGACCTGTGGACCGTGCGCTGCGCGGTACGGGAACAGCTCGTCGCCTGGCTCGCGGACAAGCACCCCGAGGCGCTGCCGCGCGTCACGGTGGGCCCGCGGAGCGAACCGGACGCCGCGCCGGCACCGCAGTCCGGGCCGGAGGGCCTGGCCTCGGCCCGGGGGCGTATGGATCTCCGCTGAGGGGGCAGACGCAGCCTCGCAGCACCGGTCACCCCCCACGCACTCCGAGCCGGTGAGGACGATGACGCCACTGATTCCCCAGGATTGCGACTCGCTCAAACAGCTCGTGCGGCGCGAGGTCACGGCCCTGCGCACGGCCGCCCGCCGGGGCGCCGGAGTGCGCCTCGACGACGGCCCCGAGCCCGGACCTCCGGGCGAGGAGCCGGGGCCGGTCTGCGCGTGCGGCGGCCCGGAGGGTCCCGGGCACGCGTGCGGCGACGGGGCGGACGGCGAGCTGGACCCCTGGGCCTGCGTGTGCGCGACGCTCCCCGCGATCCCCGTCTCGGCCGCGCTCCTCGAACCCGTCCGCGACGAGGACGGCACGACCGTGGACTTTACGGTCAAGGCCGGCAACCACGTGCGCTCCGCCCCGTGGCTCGAGGCGCCCGAACGGCAGATCGGGCGCCGGATCCTGGAAGTCCAGCCCGGAGCGGCGGCAGGCGGCCTGATCGGCGCGCTCGCCGGCGTCCTGGGCACCGGCCGCGCCCTTCGGGCGCACGCGGTCGACTACACCGAGCAGCGCAGCGACGGCCTCCACCGCACGCAGCTGCTGTACGACGCGGCGTCCTGCGGGGACAAGGTCCTGGTCACCTGGAGGCCCGCCCGCAACCGGACGGAGCTTCTCTCGCTCGACGCCCAGTACATCGCCTCCATGGGCTGGGGCACGTGGGACCTGCTGTCCGGGAGCACCATATGGTCCGAGGGGCTGCACGCGATCTTCCGTACGGAGGCCGGGCGGCCCCTGTCGATGCTGGAGCTGTGCGACGCGGTGCTCCTCGACGACGTGCCCCTCTTCGCCAAGATGCTGACCCGGCTCCTCGACGGCGAGGAGCCGGGCGGGGAGGAGATCCGCTTCGAGGTGCTCGGCGAGGTCCGCACCCTCCACCTGGTGGGTCACCCCGTCATCGCCAGGGACGGACTGCCCTGGGCCCTGCACCTCATCGCCCGGGACCTGACCGCCCAGGTGCGCAGCCGGCAGCGGCTCGCGGCCACCCGGCGCCAGAGCGAACGGCTGCGCGAGGAAGCGGCGGCCGAGCGCCAGGTGGCCACCGCGCTGCGCGAGGCGCTGCTGCCCGTGCACTCGGCGGAGCTGGCACGGCTCGGCCTGTCCTTCGCGGCGGCCTATCTGCCCGCGGAATCCGCCGTCGGCGGCGACTGGTACAAATGCCGGCTGCTCCCGGACGGCCGGATCCTGCTCGCCATCGGCGACGCCTGCGGCCACGGCCTCGGCGCGGTGGCCCGGATGGCGCAGCAGCGGCACGCGCTCGCCGGGCTCGCGCACGCCCCCGGCACCCATGCCGGGCAGCTGGCCACCTGGCTCAACGAGCTGCTGTGCGCCGACCCGGCGGCCGAGACGGCGACCGGGGTCATCGGCCACCTGGACGCGGAGCGTCACTACCGGTGGGCGTCCGCGGGGCACCCCGCACCGCTGCTGCTGCGCGACGGCCGCGCCTCGGCACTCGCCACGGACCACCGGGGGCCGCTGTTCGGACTGCTGCCCGGTCACGAGTACGCGACCGACACCGTCGCCCTGCGGCCGGGCGACCTGCTGCTGCTCTACACAGACGGTATGGTCGAGCGGCGCGGGGAGGACATCACCGACGGTGTGGACGCCCTCCGCTCGGTGCTGCTGTCGTGCAGCGGGCTCGACGCGCAGGCGGCTCTCGACCGCATCATGGCCGCCTACACCCCCGAGGACCACGAGGACGACACCTGCCTGGTGGCCCTCCGGCTCGCCTGAGAGGGAGTGATCATGACGTGACGGGGAAGCCGCAGGATGTGATCACGGTCGGTGTCGAGGAAGAGTACCTGCTGGTGGACCCGGCCAACGGGCTCCCCGCCCCGTTCGTCGAGCGCGTACGCCGCACAGCGGGCCTGAGCCCGCTCGCAGGACGGGACGAGATCCAGGACGAGCTGCTGCAAGCTCAGATCGAGGTGGCCACCCCGGTGTGCACCGACCTGGAGGAGGTGGGCGGGCACCTGCTGCGCCTGCGCCACGCGGTCGGCTCGGCGGCGGAGGAGAACGGCTGCCGGATCGCGGCCACGGGCGCCGCCCCCGTGCGCGGGACCCGGCCGGTCCCCGTGACCCCGACGCCGCGCTACCTGAGGCTGGAGGGGAACGCCCGCCGGCTGGTCGACGAGCAGCTGATCAGCGGGATGCACGTCCACGTGTCCGTTCCCGACCCCGGAACGGGGGTCGCGGTGCTCGACCGCATCCGCGTATGGCTGCCGACCCTGCTGGCCATGTCCGCCAACTCGCCGTTGTGGGAGGGACAGGACACCGGCTTCGCGAGCTGGCGCACGATCGTCTTCGGCCGGTGGCCGGTCAGCGGACCGCCTCCGTACTTCGACGACTCCGCCGACTACGAACAGCGTCTGGACGCCCTCGTGGACTCGGGCGTGATCGCCGACCGGGGGCAGGTGTACTGGCAGGCACGGCTCTCCGATCGCTACCCCACCGTCGAGGTGCGGTGCCTGGACGTGCAGCTGGGAGCCGAGGACGCCGTCATGCTCGCGGGCATCGTCCGCGCGCTGGTCGCCACGGCGATCGCCGACGAGAAGGCGGGCCTCCCCAGGCCCCGTCCGGCCCCGGAGCTGCTCCAGGCCGGAAACTGGCACGCGGCCCGGTACGGCCTGAACGGCCACCTGGTCGACACGCAGGGCCGGCCGCGCAGCAGCGGGGACGTCCTGTGCTCCCTCCTGCAGTACATCACCCCGGCCCTGGAGGCGGCCGGTGACCTCCGGCAGGTGAGCTCCCTCGTGCACCGGCTGCTCCAGGAGGGCACCCCCGCGGACCGCCAGCGCCGGGCCCTGGCGGAAGGCGGACTGCCGGGACTCCTCGGACTGATCACGGGCGCGCCCACGTCCGACTGAGGCCCGTCCCGGCCCGGCCCTCGTGGCCGCGTCCGGACCCGGGGCGGGCATGGAGGCCGGGAAGGCGGGTAGGTGCCGGGGTCCCCGTGGGAACGGAGGACCCGGCATGCACGGATTCCCGGGCGAGGACGCCGTGGGACCCCGTCGGCGGGCCCCGGCATCGAACGCCCGGCCCCGGAGCCGGATCGTCTGGGAGACGGCCGCCGTGGAAGCGGCCGCGCGGTTCCTGGGGGACGACCCGGACGGCCTGCGCCTGCTCCTCGACTCGGCCGACCTGCTGGCGGCGCGGCCCCGGCCCGCCGGGACCGCCGAGTACGGCTCGCCCGACGTGCGGCGGATGCACGCCGGCCGGTACCGGATGCTCTACCGCGTCACCGACGTCGTCGCCGACGCGGCCACCATCGTGGTGCTCCATGTCGGCCGGGTGGGCTGACGCCCACCACGCCCGCGCCGCACGGCCCGCACGGCGGCATGCCCCGGCGCGGCCGGGGCAGACGCGGGGCATCTGACGGTCGGATCGAGGGGTGGCGGCATGCGAAGCGTAGGCGTGGAAGAAGAGCTGCTGCTCGTGGACCCGCACAGCGGTGCCCCGCTCGCCGTCTCGGGGGCCGTCCTCGCGGCCGCGGACCGCCTGGCCTGGAACCGTCCCGGCGCCGACGGCCCGGAGCACGCGTTCGAGAAGGAACTGCAGGAGGAGCAACTGGAGTTCGCCACCAAACCGGTCACGGACATGGGTGAGCTCCAGGAGGAGATCGTCCGCATACGCCGGGAGGCGGCCCGGCACGCGGCGAGCGCCGGCGCCGTCGTCGCGGCGGTGGCGACGTCACCGCTGCCCGTGCAGCCCTCGCTGAGCGCCGGCCGGCGCTACCGCTGGCTGGGCGAACAGTTCGGACTGACCGCACAGGAGCAACTGACCTGCGGGTGCCACGTCCACGTATCGGTGGACTCGGACGAAGAGGGCGTCGCCGTCCTGGACCGCATCAGGCCCTGGCTGGCCGTCCTGACGGCGATGAGCGCCAACTCGCCCTTCTGGCAGGGCGAGGACAGCGGATACGCCGGCTACCGCGGCCGGGTGTGGAACCGGTGGCCCTCCGCCGGTCCGGTCGAGCTCTTCGGCTCCGCGGACCGCTACCACGAGCAGGTCGCCGCGATGATCGGCACCGGTGTGCTGCGCGACGAAGGGATGATCTACTTCGACGCGCGCCTGTCGGCCACCTACCCCACCGTGGAGGTCCGGGTGGCGGACGTCTGCCTGGACGCCGCCACGCCCGTCCTGCTCGCCGCCCTCGTCCGCGGCCTGGTCGAGACGGCGTCGCGCGCCTGGCAGGAGGGGCGTCCCCCGGCCAGGGTCGGGACCAGCCTGCTGCGGCTGGCCTCCTGGCAGGCCGCACGCTCAGGTCTGGACGGACCCCTGCTGCACCCGGAAACCATGCGGGAGACGTGCGCCGAGCACGCCGTCGACGCCCTGTACCAGCACGTACGTGAGGCGCTGACGGACCACGGTGACGACGAGTACGTCCGCGAGGCCCTCGCACAACTGCAGGAACGGGGCAACGGCGCCCGCACGCAACGCCGGCTGCACGCCGCCGGACGCACGCTCGCGTCCGTCGTCACCGACTGCGCGGAGATGACGGTCGGGGCCTGAACGCCGAGCGGACCGGCTCCGGGGACGTCGCCGGCCCGCCCTCAGGGCAGGCCCAGGCGCAGCGCCGGATCCGCCGGGCAGTCCACGGCGTCGGGGCCGGGGGACGCGAAGACGTGCACCGTGACCGTCGGCCCGGCCTCACGCACCGCGTGCATCCGGTGGTAGAAGGTCTCGTCGAAGCAGAATCCGCGTCCCGCGCCGACCTCGTCGGTGTGCGGAGCGCTGCCCAGCCGGGCCCTGGCGTGGGTCAGCGCACCCCGGGCGACGAAGACCGCGCCCCGGATCCGCTCGTGGTCGAGGTACGCCGCCCCCGGCGGCAGACTGTGCCAGCCGAGGGCCCACACCCCGAGGCCGTCGGCGCGGAACAGCCGGACCCAGCTCCGTTCGCCGTCCCGCTCCGCGAGCCGCCCTCGCCACCGCAGGTAGTCACGGCCCGCGTCGAAGGCGATCTCTAGCAGCTCCTCCGGCTCTATGAGTCGGCTGCCCGGCAGGGGGGCTGTCGCTCGTGCGTTCATCCGTACACACCGCCTCGCCACACGTCGCAGCATCGGGGGCGAGCGCCTGCCCGCTCCCCGACGTCCCATGCGGTACGCGTGGTGCACGGGGCATGTGGCGGGTCCCGATGGGTACGCGCCGGTCAGTACGCCGTCCACGAGGCGTCCCGACCAACCCAGCAAGGAGGTGTTCGGCCATGGAGTTCCAGGCGGACACCCAGCCGACCGGTACCCGGATCGCGACCGACGAACGCGTCCGTACGTGCAGGCCCGCCCTGGTGCGACAGACCCGTTGCGGTGACGGCCCCGGCGAGGTCCACTCGCAAGCCGAGACCGGCTCGGAGTGGAACATCGTCCGCGGCGAAGACTAGGCCACGCCATGTCTCAGGCCCGCCCCCCGCTCGGAGCCGCGCCACGCGGCCGGCTGCGGCCGAGGGAGATCAAGGTGGCATCGGTCCCGGCCGGGCACGTGTACGTACGGCACATCCACGCGCCCGACGGCTCGGACGGCGTGACGCTGCTGGGTGACCCGCGCCCCAACGGGGCTCCCAGCACCTCCCAGCAGTGGTGGCCCCCCGTCATGCTGGACCCCGACTGGGTCCGCGCCAACCACCGGACGTTCGACGTGTTCCACTTGCACTTCGGCTTCGACGCCGAGAGCCCGGCCAGGCTGGGCGCCCTCGTCGCCGAACTGCGGCGCCACGGAAAGCCCCTGGTGCAGACGGTCCACGACCTGCGCAACCCGCACCACCCCGACCGCCGCGCCCACGACGCGGCCCTCGACGTCCTGATCCCCGCCGCCGACTGCCTCATCACCCTCACACCGGGAGCGGCCGCCGAGATCGCGGCCCGCTGGCAGCGCACCGCCCACGTACTGCCCCACCCGCACATCGTCGAGGAGCCCGCGCTTTCCCGTCCCCGCGGCCCCCGGAGCGAGTTCGTCGTCGGAGTGCACGCGAAGAGCCTGCGCCCGAACATGGCGCCCCTGCCGGTCGTCCGGGCACTGGCCGCCATCACCGCGAACCTGCCCGACGCCCGGCTGCGCGTGGACATCCACAACGACACCCACGACCCCGCCGCCCGCGCCCACGCCCCCGAGGTCGTGGCGGGACTGGCCGAGCTCGCCGGGGACCACCTGCTGGACCTGCGGGTGCACGACTACTTCGACGACGCCGACCTGTGGAGCTACCTGCAGTCCCTTGACCTGTCGGTGCTGCCCTACACCTTCGGCACCCACTCCGGCTGGCTGGAGGCCTGCCACGACCTGGGCACCGCCGTGGCGGCCCCGGACTGCGGCTACTACGCCGAGCAACGCCCCTGCCACATCTACCGGCACGGCGCCGGCGGTCTGGACGTGTCGTCCCTCGAAGCGGCCGTACGGCAGGCCCACGCGCAGAGGCCCGCCCCGAGGGCCGACCCCCGTGACCGCGCACGCGAGCGGGAGGCCGTGGCCGGTGCCCACCGGGCCCTCTACGAGCGCTGCCTGTCATGAGCCGCCGGCTGAGCATCGCCTTGATCGCGTCGGCCCGCCATCCCATCCGGGAGCCGTTCGCCGGCGGCCTGGAGGCGCACACGTGGGCCCTCGCCGCGGCGCTGCGCGACCGGGGACACCACATCTCGCTCTTCGCCGCACCGGGTTCGGACCCGGCGCTGGACGTACGCGAACTCGCCGTGCACACCCCGCGCCTGAGCGCGGCCGCCCGGGCGGACCTGAGCATGCCCGATCCGGCCGCACTGGACGAACACCACGCCTACCTGAGGCTGATGCTCGACCTCGCGCACGGCGCCGGCGGGCCCACGTACGACCTCGTGCACAACAACAGCCTGCACTACCTGCCGGTCGCCATGGCGCCGGCCGTGGCCGCACCGGTCGTCACCACCCTCCACACCCCGCCCACCCCGTGGCTGGAGTCCGCGATCCAGACCGACCTGACGGGGTCCGGAGTCTTCACCGCCGTCAGCGATCACACGGCGCGCGCCTGGCAGCCCCTGGTGCGCTCGGCCCGCGTGGTGCACAACGGCATAGACCTGCGGCGCTGGCCCTGCGGCCCCGGTGGCGGCGGTCTCGTCTGGTACGGCCGGATCGTCCCGGAGAAGGGCGCGGCCCTCGCCATCGCGGCGGCCCGGGCGACGGGCCTGCCGCTGACGCTGGCCGGCCCGGTCGCGGACCGCAGCTACTTCCACCGACGCGTCGCCCCCCACCTCGGCGGGCGCATCCGGTACGCGGGCCACCTGGCCCGCGCGGAACTGGCGGCCCTGGTCGGCTCCGCCTCCGCCACCCTCGTCACCCCCTGCTGGGACGAACCGTACGGACTGGTCGTCGCGGAATCCCTGGCCTGCGGCACCCCGGTGTGCGGATTCGACCGCGGGGCCCTCGCCGAGATCCTCACCCCTGACTGCGGGCGTCTCGTCCCGTACCCCGATGTGACCGCACTGGCCGAAGCGATCGGACCGGTCCGCGCGCTCAGCCGCCGCGCCTGCCGGGGGCGAGCCGCTGAGTTCTGCTCCATCGGGCACATGACGGACGGCTACGAGTCCTTCTACGAGGAGCTGTTGGAGTGATCGGCTACTACGTGCACCACCAGGGCCTCGGCCACCTCCACCGTGCCCAGTGCATCGCCGAGCAGGCGCACTGCACCATCACCGGCCTCTCCAGCCTGGACCCACCGGCCGGCTGGCCCGGACCCTGGGTGCACCTCCCCCCGGACACCGGCGGCACGGCCGTCGTCGACCCCGGGGCCCAGGGGCGACTGCACTGGGCGCCGCTCGGTCACGACGGGTACACGGGGCGCATGGCCGCCATCGCCGCCTGGCTCGCCCGGGCCCGTCCCGCGCTGGTGGTGAGCGACGTCTCCGTCGAAGTCGTCTGCCTGGCACGGCTCATGGGATTTCCCGTGGTGGTGGCGGCCATGCGCGGCGACCGCCTCGATCCCGCGCACCGGCTCGGCCACGACCTGGCGGTGCGGCTGCTCGCCCCCTGGCCGGCCTCGGCCCCCGAGCCGGGCTGGCCCGCGCACTGGTACGACAAGACCGTCTACGCGGGCGCGTTCTCGCGGAACGACGGCCGGGACGCCACCGCTCCGCCCCCCGACGGGACGCGCCGCGTCCTGCTCATGCTCGGAGCCGGCGGCAGCGGCATCACCGCGGCGCAGGTCCGGGCGGCCGGAGCCGCGACCCCGGACTGGCAGTGGGACCTGCTCGGCACACCGCTCGGAGCGTGGGCCGCGGACCCGTGGCCGCGGATCTGCGCCGCCGACGTCGTGGTCACCCACGGCGGCCAGAACGCCGTCGCCGAGTGCGCGGCCGCGCGACGCCCCGCCGTCGTCCTGCCGCAGGAACGGCCGTACGGCGAACAGCGGGCCACGGCAAGGGCCCTGCGCGGGGCCGGGCTGGCCGTCGTACGGGAACACTGGCCCGAGCCGGGCCAGTGGCCCGGCCTCCTCGAGGAGGCGGCCGCCCACGACGGCGCCGCCTGGGCGCGCTGGGCCCCGGGTGACGGTGCCCGGCGGGCCGCCCGGGCCCTCGACGCACTGGCGGGTGCACCGTGGGACGGCTGAGGGCCGAGGAGGGCGGCGCGCGGCAGCACGCCGCGGACCCGGTGGCCGTCATCACCCTCGTGGCGGGGCGGCACCGGCACCTCGCGCTCCAGCAGACCGCCCTCGGCCGCGGCACCCGGGCACCGGACGACTACGTGGTCGTCACGATGGACGATCCGGCCGCCGGCCGTCTCGCCGAGCTGGGCAGGCCGCGGGCGCACGTGCTGCCGGTACCCGTCCCGTGCCCGGGGCGGCTGCCGCTGGCCGCCGCCCGCAACGCCGGCGCCCGTCGTGCCATGGAGCGGGGAGCCCGTGTACTGGTCTTCCTCGACGTGGACTGCGTACCCGGCCCGCAGACCGTCGCGCGCTACGCCGGGGCGGCGACCGACGGCGTGCTGCTGTGCGGGACGGTCGCCTACCTGCCGCCCCCGCCGCGAACCGGCTACCGGCTGTCGGAACTGCCCGCGCTGGCCGCTCCGCATCCCGCCCGGCCGGCTCCGGCCCCGGGCCGCGTCCTCACGGGCGGCGACCCGAACCTGTTCTGGTCGCTCTCGTTCGCCGTCACCGCCACCACCTGGCGGGCCATCGGCGGATTCTGCGAGGAATACGGCGGGTACGGGGGCGAGGACACCGACTTCGGCCGGCTCGCGGACCACGCGGGCGTCGGCCTGTGCTGGCTCGGCGGGGCCCCCGTCTACCACCAGTACCACCCCGTCCAGGACCCGCCCGTGCAGCACCTGGAGGACATCCTCCGCAACGGCGCCCTGTTCCGGCGGCGCTGGGGCGACTGGCCCATGCAGGGCTGGCTGCACGCCTTCGCCCGGCTGGGCCTGGCCCACCGGGACCCGGAGACCGGCGACTGGCTCGCACGCGCGGACACCACCGGCCCGGTGCAGACGACCACACGATCGACGGAAGGGTAGTGCGATGACGGGATTCGAACCGGGGGCGTGGACTCCTGTCGCGGCGGTGGTGACCGGCGCGGACTCGGGCATCGGGCGTGCCACCGCCGTGCGGCTCGCGCAGGCCGGACTCAGCGTGGGCATCACCTGGCACAGCGACGAGGAGGGCGCGCGGGAGACGGCGGCCGAGGTCCGCGGCCACGGCCGGTACGCGGCCCTCGCACACCTCGACCTGACCGAACTGCCGGCCGCCGCAGCCGTGATCGACGACCTCGCCGACGAACTCGGCCGGATCGACGTCCTGGTCAACAACGCGGGCACGGGCACGTCGACCCCGTTCCTGGACATCGAGCCGGGCACCGTCCGCGACGTGCTCGACGTCGACCTCGTCGGGCCGTTCCTGTGCTCGCAGCGCGCGGCCCGTCGCATGATCTCCCAAGGAGGCGGTGGCCGCATCGTCAACGTCACCTCGGTGCACGAGCACCAGCCGCGGGTCGGTGCGGCGCCGTACTGCGCGGCCAAAGCCGGCCTCGGACTGCTCACCCAGGTCATGGCGCTGGAACTGTCGGAGTACGGCATCACGGTCAACGCCGTGGCCCCGGGGGAGATCGCGACGCCGATGACCGGCCAGGAGGACACGGACGTGGCGGGGGAGTCCCGCGCCGGGATACCGCTGGGCCGGCCGGGGGACGCCCGCGAGGTGGCCGCGGTGATCGGCTTCCTCGCGGGCCCGGAGGCCTCCTACGTCACCGGGGCCTCCTGGGCCGTCGACGGCGGGATGCTCCGGATGGGCCCGATGGCCGGTTCCCACCTGACCGGGGCCGACTGGAGGCGGCCGTGAGGACGTGAAGGTCTGCACGCACGCTTTCGGCCATTGTGCGCCGATGGCGCGCCGCGCCGTGCGAACGCGGGTTCCGGGGGCAGACGAGGTGTGTCCACATCCGTGCGCCGCCCCCGGCCCGTGCGGCCTGTCCGGCGGCGTGATGTTCGAGGAGGTTCCATCATGCTGATCACCGTGACACGCACCGGCGGATTCGCGGGCGGGGAGCTGACCGCTGCCCTGGACACGTACTGCCGCACCGACGGCGCCGAACTGGAGCGGCTCGCCGAGGACGCGCTCAGCAGCGAGGGCCCGGCCGGACGCGGCCCCGTGCCCGACGGCTTCAGCTACTTCGTCCAGATCGACGGCAAGCTGATGGAGTTACACGACCCCTACCTCTCCGAGGAACAGCGGAAGCTGATCGACGCCGTCCTGGCCGAAGCGGTCTGAGCCCGTCCACCCGTCCCTCCCCCCCCCGGGCTCCGGGGGCGCCGTACCGGTCCTGTCCGGGCCGGTACGGCGCCGGCGAGGCAGCGGCAGGCTCACTCCTCCTCCGCTTCCTCCTCGACGACGTGCATGGCAGCCTCCTCCGCGGAAGCCGCCCCGCCGTCGATCCCGGCGTCCTGGGCCAGTACGGAGATGTGCCGCACCGGCGGTCCCTCGTCGACCGGAGCCATCCGGCCCGCCCGCTCCCGGCCCGCCGTGGTCACGTCGCCGCCGGGATCGAGGGTCATGTCGTCGCCCGGGTCCCCGGCAGGGCTGCCCCAGGGAATGACGTGCGCGTCGTCGGCCATGGCCTCGCCCTCCGGTTCCTCCTGGGCGAGGCGTTCGTCGAGGGTCTCACCGGCCTCCTGTTCCCGGCCGGTGGTGCCGTACCGCGTCGCGGCGACGGGGCGGTCGGGCGGTGAGTACCCCGTGTCCAGCGTCGCGTCGAGATCGGGTTCACCGAGGGCGTTCTCCATGTCCGGCTGCGACTCGCCGGGCTCCGCCTCCTGCTGGGGCTGGTGGACGTCGTCCCCTCGGGCGCCGTTTACGGTCATGACCCTCGCCTCCTTCTTCCGCCTGCCGTGGCTCAGTGGCTCACACGTCCGGCCCGGGTTCCTCGTCGGCCTCGCCCCGTTCCCGTCCGGCGGGGCGGCCCGCTTGGAAGAGGCCGACCATCCGGTCCATGAGGTCGTCGAAGTCCTGCCACGGAGTCTCCGGTGCCTGACCGGTGTGGCGGACGGTCCTGTGCGGGTGGCTGCCGCGCGTCGACGTCATGATGACCTCCTCATGTGCCCCCGATCGTCACCCCCCGGGACGCGTGCACCTTCCCCGGATCGTCACGTTCATGCCGCTGAGCCGCGCCGTCGCCCCGCCGGGCGGGTCCTGTCGGCGGGCCCTATCGGCGGCTCACGCGGCGCACCGCGCGGTGGATCCGGGTGCCGTGCTCATGGCGCAGCCTGGAATGCCGGTCCAGCTCCTCCATGAGCCGCTGGGACCGCTTGTCCACGTCGAGCTCGTCCAGCACCCGGTCCACGTCCGCGAGCAGGGCCCCGTACAACTGCCATTGAGCGGGTGAGCTGCGCAGCTGTTCCAGGAGCAGGCCGGCCATGAGATCGCGGCTCTCGCGCGCCATGCCCAGTTCCTGTGTGAGCCGTTCTTCCTGCTCCTCGGCGTTGGTGCTGACCTGCGCGGTGATCAGCCGGGAGAAGCTGTGCACCGCGAGCGCCATGTGCCCGAACAGGTCCCGCACGGCGCCCGCCACTTCGGGAGCGAACAACGGTTCGTCCGCACGTGCCTTCGCCAGGTCGGTGAGCGCCCGCGCCGAGACGCGGAGCACGACCGCGCAGATCTCCAGCGTGTCCAGCCCCGTGCGCAGCACCAGCCGGAACATCAGCCCTTCCCGGACCCGGGGGTTCATGCGCAGGCTGTCCTCCGCCTGGCGCAGCGCGGAGTCGACCCCGGCGATGTCGTTGTCGAGCCGGCGCGCCTCGTGCAGCCGGGACGCCGCGTCGGCGACGGTGGTGCGCCCGGAGAGCTCGTTCGCCATGCCGGTCATCAGGGCCGCCATCCGGGCGGCGAGGTCGTCGATGGCCCGGCTGGCGGGCTCCACCCAGACGGGCGGGGCGAACAGGAGGTTGAACGCCAGGCCGACCACCGCGCCGATCAGCGTCTCCAGCACCCGGTCCCAGGCGGTGTCCGCCACCCGCGTGACGCCGAGGACCAGCATCGCGCTGATCGCCACTTCCGGGACGAACTCGTCCACCCGGACCAGATGGCCGACCACCAGCGAGGCCAGGATGACCAGGCCGAGGCTCCACCAGGTCAGGCCCACGAGCGCGCTGAAGCCGATGGCGATCAGTACCCCCGCCACGACCGAGTTCACGCGGCGTACCCCGGTGGTGAGCGTGGAGTACAGGGTCACCTGGACCACGAGCAGGGCGGTGAGCGGGGCCGTCAGGGGCGCCGGTTCGCTGCTCAGCCGGAGCGCCACGACGTACGACACCACGGCGGCCCCGGTGGAACGCACGCTCTGCACGACCACGGGGTCGTGCCGCCTGCTCAGCAGCCTGCGCAGGAGAGAGTCGCGGGGAGGTGTGTCGTGGCGAGCTGTGTCGTGGGGAGACGCGTCGTGGGGCATACCCTTCCCCCTTCCCCCGGGGCCGCCGCGATCACACCGCCGGGCCCCTCAGTGGATGCGGGCGGCCAGCAGGTTCGCGAGGTTCTCCAGTGCCAGCGCGGCGTCCCCGGCGTGCTGTCCCTGCCCGTACAGGCCCACCACGATGAACGGCGGCTTCCGCACGGCGACGACCCCGGCGTCGGCGTTCCTGGCGTGCAGGAGTTCCGGACCCGCTTCCGCCGCGGTGTAGTGCACGCCGCCGACCACCAGCCCGTCGGCGACGGCGTCGGCGGGCGACGCGAACAGCCCGGCCAGCCGCCTGCCCTCCTGCACGGTCGTCAGGAAACGGCCGCTCGAAGCGCGGACGGAGCCGTCCATCCGCAGGACCTCGACCTCCTCCAGGAACGGGGATGTCGCTGTCCGGCGCAGATACGCGGCCAATGGATCCATGGCTCACCCTCCCGTCCTCACGGACCGGCCGGCCGGCCGGTCACGACCGCAGGGCCGTGCCCGCCTACCCACTCCGCCACAGCCCAATCTCCCGCACCGGCACGCGTCCGCGCGCCTCCGCCGCAGACCCCGGGCTTAAGGGGCGGCGGGGCCGGGCAGGCGCCCCACAAGCCGACCGCCCGGCCGGCCGGGCCGCACGGCACCGGCCGGAGGGACAAGGAGACGAAGAACCATGAAGTACGAGGAGGAGCCCTCCGGGGAGAGGGCGTCGGAGGGACGACCGCTTCGCGGCAGCGCCGGGGGTGCCTCATGTGCGGCCTGAGCGGTGAGCTGCGCCTGGACGGCGGCCGTCCCGACCTCGCCGCCGTCGAGCGCATGACGGACGCGCTGGAGCGGAGGGGACCCGACGGCCGGGGCGTCTGGTCGCAAGGAGCGGTCGCCCTGGGACACCGGCGGCTGAAGATCATCGACCTGTCGGAGCGCGGCGGCCAGCCCATGACCGACCCGCGGCTGGGCCTGACCGCGGTCTTCAACGGCTGCGTCTACAACTACCGTGAACTGCGCGGCCAACTCGAAGCGATGGGGCACCGCTTCTTCTCGGACTCCGACACCGAGGTGCTCGTCAAGGCCTACGCCCAGTGGGGACGCCGGTGCGTGGAGTTCCTCGTCGGCATGTTCGCCTTCGCGGTGGCGGAGCACCGCACGGGCCGTGTCGTGCTCGGCCGTGACCGGCTGGGCATCAAGCCCCTCTACGTGACCGAGGACGCCGAGCGCGTCCGGTTCGCCTCCTCCCTCCCGGCCCTGCTGGCCGGTGGAGGGGTGGACACGTCCGTGGACCCCCAGGCCCTGCACCACTACCTGAGCTGGCACGGCACGGTGCCGGCGCCCCGCACCGTGCTGACCGGGGTCAGGAAGCTGCCGCCCGCCACCGTCCGCGTGATCGAGAGCGACGGCTCCCGCGAGGACCACTGCTACTGGCAGCCCTCGTACACCCGCCGGCCCGAACTCGGTGAGGATCCGGCACTGTGGCGGGAAGCCGTGCACGACGCCCTGCGGACGGCGGTACGACGGCGCACGGTGGCCGACGTGCCCGTCGGCGTGCTCCTGTCGGGAGGGCTGGACTCCAGCCTGATCGTGGCCCTGATGGCCGAGCAGGGGCAGGAAGGCCTCGCCACGTTCGCCATGGGCTTCGAAGCGGAGAACGGCGAGTCCGGCGACGAGTTCCCGTACTCGGACCTGGTGTCCCGGCACTTCTCCACCGAGCACCACCGGTACACGGTGTCCTCCGACCGGCTTCCGGAGGCACTGGAGGCCGCGATCGGCGCCATGAGCGAGCCGATGGTCAGCCATGACGCCGTCGCGTTCCACCTGTTGTCCGAGCAGGTCGCGAGCGAGGTCAAGGTCGTCCTCTGCGGACAGGGCGCGGACGAGGTGTTCGCCGGCTACCACTGGTATCCGCCGATCGCATCGGCGTCCCGGGAGAACGCCGCCGAGGCGTACGCGGACGTGTACACCGACCGGAACCATGACCGCCTCACCGCCATGCTCAGCCCCCACGCGGCCCCGGCCCACGACGTCTCCATGCAGTTCGTCCGGTCCCACATGGGCACCCCGGGCGCCGAGACGGCCCTGGACGCGGCCCTGCGGATGGACATCCACGCGCTCATGCCCGACGACCCGGTCAAACGCGTCGACAACATGACGATGGCCTGGGGACTGGAGGCGAGGGTGCCGTTCCTGGACCACGAACTGGTCGAACTCGCCGCCGCCTGTCCCTCCGAACTCAAGCTCGCGCAAGGCGGCAAGGCCGTGCTGAAGGACATCGGACGCAAGATCCTGCCCCCGGGCGTCGTGGACCGGCCCAAGGGCTACTTCCCGGTCCCGGCGGTGCGGAACATGGCCCCGCCGGTACTGGAGCGCGTACGCGAGGCACTGGCCGCCCCCGAAGCGCGTCGGCGCGGGATCTTCGACCAGGAGTACGTGGCCGGGCTGCTGGCAGCACCCGGCCGGCACCGCGCCAGACGAGGGGCCAGCACGCTGTGGCAGGTGGCCTCGCTGGAGATCTGGCTGCAGGCGCACGGCATCCACTGATCCGAGCGATCCTGAGAGAGCAGGAGCCCCTGGAAAGGCGGACACGCCCTTGGAACGCACAGTGCCCCCGGCCGCCCCCGCTCCGGCTCCCGCGCCCGTGCGGGTGACGGACGACCACCACGCGGATCCGCCGACCCTCCTCCCCGCCCACGGCTGCTGGTACCCCTCGGCCGACCCCGGCGGCGAGCACGTGGCCTTCATCTGCGACCGCGCGGGCGTACCGCAGCTCTGGCGCGGGCCCGCCCGGGGAACCGACGCCCACGTCCTCGACGCCGGACCCGACCCGGTGACGGAGGTGTCGTGGTCCCCCGACGGGCGCTGGATCGCCTACACCGTGGCGCCCGGCGGAAGCGAGCACACCCAGGTACTGGCGGTGCGCCCGGACGGTACCGGCCGCCGCGTGCTGGCGGGCGCGGAGGCGGGTGGCTCCGCCCACCTCGGCTGCTGGACCCGCGACGGCACGGCCCTGGCCGTCACGGTCAGCGGGCCGTCCGAGGAGGGCCGCGGCCACGGCGGGACCGGCCACCTTCCCGAGGACGCCGCCGACGCCGCCGCGGGCGGAGAAGGCGCCCCCGCACCGGAATGGACCGAGCGCGGCGGCCCCGCGACCCTCCTCGGCCCCAGGGGCGGGCCCGAGTCCGCCCTCGGCGGTGCCCCCGCCGAGGGCGGACTCGCCGCCTACCTGGTCGACCCGGACGGAACGCACACCCCCGTCCTGCTCTACAGCGAGACGGGCGCCGCCTCCCTGCGCGTGTGCGACATGAGCGCGGACGGCCGCTTCGCGCTGGTCCGCCGCGGACCGAGGGGCCATCGCGAGGCACTCGTACGGGACACCTCGTCGCGCCGCACCACGTTCGCCGTGCGCGTCGCCGACGGAGACCCCTGGATCGGCCGGTTCTCCGCCGACGGGCGGACACTGTGGCTGCGCAGTGACACCGAGCGTGAATTCGCGGCCCTGCTCAGGGTCCCGCTCGACACCGAGGGGGCGCCCCTGGCACCGTCCTGGGCAGCCGCGCGCGAAGGGTCCGGCCTCGACCTGCTGGCCCTCCCCGACCACGGCCGCTGGGCCCTCCTCGCCTGGAACGTCCACGGCGCGACCGAACTCGAAAGCGTAGGCCTGCCCGCCGCGGCCGCGGAAGCCGGCGTCGGACCGCACCACCGCCCGGTCCTGCCGCACGAGGTGGTCACCCGGCTGGCGGCGGTCGGACGCGGCGGCACGTTCGCCGCGCTGTCCGGTTCGCGACGCAGGCCCGGCATCTGGGAGCTGGACGGCGGCTTCGCCCCCGTGCGCACCGGCTGGTCGGCGCCCGACCGGCAGGCCGCCCCGCCCGGGCGGCCTCCCGTACGCCCCGAGCCCCTGCGCTGCCGCGCCCGGGACGGACTGGTACTCGGCGGCTGGTACTACAGGGCGCCGGAACGCGATCCAGGCCGGCCTGCCCCCTGCGTGATCCACCTGCACGGCGGCCCGGAGGAACAGGAACGGCCGGTGTTCAACCCCGTCTACCACGAGCTCCTGGGCCGCGGCCTGGACGTCTTCGCCCCCGACGTCCGCGGCTCGTCCGGCTGGGGCCGCAGCTTCGTGGACGCCGATCTCGGCACCGGCCGGTTCGCGGCGATCGACGACATCGCGGACTGCGCCGCACACGCTGTGGAGCTGGGCTACGCCGATCCGCTGCGGCTCGGTGTCATGGGCCGCTCGTACGGCGGCTACCTCACCATGGCGTCGCTGGTCGGGCATCCGGAGCTCTTCCGCGCCGGGGTCGCCGTCTGCGGGATGTCCGACTTCGCGACGTTCTTCGCGGGTACGGAACCGTGGATCGCGCAGTCCGCCGCCGCGAAGTACGGCCACCCCGAACACGACCGCGAGCTGCTGCGCGCCCTGTCCCCGATGAGCCGCGTCGACCGGCTGCGGGCCCCGGTGCTGGCGATCCACGGTGAGCACGACACCAATGTGCCGCCGACGGAATCGGAACAGTTCGTCCGCGCGGCCCGCGAGCGAGGGGTTCCGGCGGAACTGCTGACCCTGCGCAACGAAGGCCACGACTTCCTGCGGGCGGACAACCGGCGCACCTACCGGCGCGCCGCCGCGGACTGGCTGGAGCGCCATCTCATGGCGAGCCCGGCCCCCTGAGCGGAGGACCGCAGGGGGTACGGACGGACGCGGACGGTGACATCCGGGCCGTCCGGCGGTGAGGCGCCCCACAGGACCCACGTCACATACGAGCCGGGGTAGTGGTTCCCGGAAGGTGCCGCAGGGCCGCCCCCTCGGGATGTGTCCGTGGGGTCGTTGCGCTTGTCCTGCGAGGGCGGCTAGTAGGTGGGCTCGTTGCCAGGGGTCGGGGGCGTCGGTAGAACTGGATGAGTCGCCGGGCGGCACGGGTGCTTCACCCGCCGCCCACGATCCCCTCTCCTTGGCGTGAGTGGCTCACGCATGCCTCTGGTGTGCCCGCGACTGCTCCTGTTCCCGTCGGAAGGTCTTTTCCGTGTCCAACGCCGTCATCCGCCGCATCGCCGCTTCGAAGAAGACCCTCGCGGGTTCCGTCCTCGCCCTGGGTGTCGCCGGCTCGATGCTGGCCACGGTTCCCGCGCAGGCCGCCCCGAT
>NZ_JBVJKF010000023.1:89800-134159 GCF_055585365.1 Streptomyces sp. NPDC053432 | reverse complement strand
TCCTTCAGCGGGATGCCCTTGACCACCCGGGTGCCCCAGAACGGCGGGACGGGCACCGGATTGTCCACGGCCACATCGGAACGGCCGCCCGGCTCGTCGGCCTCCTCCGCCTGCAGGACGGGCGTGTCCCGCTTGGCGACACGCCGCTGCTTCAGCTCCGGCAGAGCGGCACCCGGCACCCCGCGCTTCACACCGATGAGGGCGTCCATCAGGCGCAGGCCCTCGAAGGCGTCGCGGGCGTAGCGGACCTCGCCCTCGTAGATCTCGTGGAGGTCCTGCTCCACGTAGGCGCGGGTCAGGGCCGCGCCGCCGAGGATCACGGGGTAGTCGGCCGCCAGCTTGCGCTGGTTGAGCTCTTGCAGGTTCTCCTTCATGATCACGGTCGACTTCACCAGCAGGCCCGACATGCCGATGACGTCGGCCTTGTGCTCCTGCGCGGCTTCGAGGATCGCCGAGACCGGCTGCTTGATGCCGATGTTCACGACGTTGTAGCCGTTGTTGGTGAGGATGATGTCGACGAGGTTCTTGCCGATGTCGTGCACGTCGCCGCGGACGGTCGCCAGGACGATGGTGCCCTTGCCCTCGTCGTCGGTCTTCTCCATGTGCGGTTCGAGATGCGCGACGGCCGACTTCATGACCTCGGCGGACTGGAGGACGAAGGGGAGCTGCATCTGGCCGGAGCCGAAGAGCTCGCCGACGACCTTCATGCCCTCCAGGAGCGTGTCGTTGACGATGTCGAGCGCGGGACGGCTCTGGAGCGCCTCGTCGAGGTCGGCTTCGAGACCGTTCTTCTCGCCGTCGATGATGCGGCGCTGGAGGCGCTCGTCCAGCGGCAGGGCCTGGAGCTCTTCGGCCCGTCCGGCCTTGAGGGACTTGGTGTTGACGCCCTCGAAGAGCGCCATCAGCTTCTGCAGCGGGTCGTAGTCGCCCTCACGGCGGTCGTAGATCAGGTCGAGCGCGGTGTTGACCTGCTCCTCGTCGAAGCGGGCGATCGGGAGGATCTTCGAGGCGTGGACGATCGCCGAATCCAGACCCGCCTTGACGCACTCGTCGAGGAAGACCGAGTTCAGCAGCACACGGGCCGCCGGGTTGAGGCCGAAGGAGATGTTCGACAGACCCAGCGTCGTCTGGACGTCCGGGTGGCGGCGCTTGAGCTCGCGGATCGCCTCGATCGTGGCGATGCCGTCCTTGCGCGACTCCTCCTGACCGGTGCAGATCGTGAAGGTCAGGGTGTCGATGAGGATGTCCGACTCACGGATCCCCCAGTTGGTGGTGAGGTCCTCGATGAGGCGCTCGGCGATCGCGACCTTGTGCTCGACCGTCCGCGCCTGGCCCTGCTCGTCGATGGTCAGCGCGATCAGCGCCGCACCGTGCTCCTGCGCCAGCCGCGTCACCTTCGCGAAACGCGACTCAGGGCCGTCACCGTCCTCGTAGTTCACCGAGTTGATGACCGCACGGCCACCCAGCTTCTCCAGACCCGCCTGGATCACCGGGACCTCGGTCGAGTCCAGGACGATCGGCAGCGTCGAAGCCGTGGCGAAGCGACCCGCAATCTCTGCCATGTCCGCGACACCGTCACGGCCCACGTAGTCCACGCACAGGTCGAGCATGTGCGCGCCCTCACGGATCTGATCGCGCGCCATCTCCACACAGTCGTCCCAGCGCGCCTCCAGCATCGCCTCGCGGAACTTCTTCGACCCGTTGGCGTTCGTCCGCTCACCGATCGCCATGTACGAGGTGTCCTGCCGGAACGGCACCGTCTGGTACAGCGACGCCGCACCCGGCTCCGGCTGCGGGTTGCGCTCGGTGACGGCCGCGCCGCTCACCCGCTCCACGACCTGGCGCAGGTGCTCGGGGGTCGTACCGCAGCAGCCGCCGACGAGCGAGAGCCCGTACTCCTGGATGAAGTTCTCCTGGGCGTCGGCCAGCTCGCTCGGCGACAGCGGGTAGTGCGCGCCGTCCTTGCCCAGCACCGGCAGACCCGCGTTGGGCATGCAGGAGATCGGGATGCGGGAGTGCCGGGCGAGGTAGCGCAGGTGCTCGCTCATCTCCGCGGGGCCGGTGGCGCAGTTCAGGCCGATCATGTCGATGCCGAGGGGCTCCAGGGCGGTCAGGGCCGCGCCGATCTCCGAGCCCAGCAGCATGGTGCCGGTCGTCTCCACCGTCACCGAGCAGATCAGCGGGACGCTGATGCCCAGCCGGTCCATGGCCCGCCGCGCACCCAGCAGGGCCGAGCGGGCCTGGAGCAGGTCCTGGGAGGTCTCGACGAGGAGGCCGTCCGCGCCGCCCTCCAGCAGTCCCTCGGCGCTGGCCTGGTAGGCGTCGCGCAGCACCACGTACTCGACGTGGCCCAGCGTCGGCAGCTTGGTGCCCGGGCCCATCGAGCCCAGCACCCACCGCTGCCGCCCGCTCGCCACCGAGGCCCGGTCCGCCGACTCGCGCGCCAGCAGACCGCTCGCCTTCGACAGCTCGAAGATCCGGTCCTCGATCTCGTACTCCGCGAGAGCCGAGTAGTTCCCGCCGAAGGTGTTGGTCTTGATGCAGTCCACGCCCGCGTCCAGATAGGCGGTGTGCACCGAGTCCACCAGGTCGGGGCGGGTCACGCTCAGGACCTCGTTACAGCCCTCCAGCTGCTCGAAGTCCTCCATCGACGGCTCCATCGACTGGAGCATCGTTCCCATCGCCCCGTCCGCCACGACGACCCGCGAGGCGAAAGCCTCTCGCAGGGCCGCTACACGTGCGGTGCTGGATTCCGGGAGAACGCCGGTGAGGACAGAGCTCAAGGACATGTGAGTCTCCTGCGATTGCGACGGCTGTCGGCTAGATGGCCGCTGAATGATCAGCAGACCGTGTCCCACGGTACCTGGCCTTGTTGCTCCATGAGAGCGGGAGTCCAGGTACGGCGCGGCCTACCCGTCGGTACGGAGCACGCGGATGCCGATGTACGGCACGGTGCTCAGCTCGTCGGCGGTGAAGGCCGTGGCGTTCTCGAAGCTCTCCGGGTTGCGGACCGTGTACGCGCCGCCCTTGATGACCCGTGAGCCGAGTCCGGCACCCGAGGGGGCGGTGAGCTCGTCCGCGCACCATTCGAAGACGTTGCCGGTCATGTCCCGCAGGCCGAAGGCGTTGGCGCCGGTGGTGCCGACCGGGCGGGGCGCGTCGGCCTGCGGGGCGTAGGCCGCACGATCGAAGGTGTCGCCCAGCGACCAGCGCAGGCGCTGCGGGCCCGCTGCCGCGTACTGCCATTCCGCGGCCGTCGGGACGCGGCAGGAGGTGCCGGTGCGGGCGCCGAGCCAGCCGCAGTACTCGACCGCGCCACGCCAGGTCACACCGGTCACCGGGAGGTCGCCCAGCTCCTCGTCCAGGACGAGGGTGCCGGCCGGGCCCGTGCGCAGGCCGGTGCCGGGGCGTCCGGCGAAGGAGTGCAGGAGCGGCCGGTCGGCGTCGACGAGGTCCTGGTCGACGAGGTAGGCCCAGTACTGGGCGACGGTCACGGGGAAGACGGAGAGGCCGAATCCGGCGGTCCGGCTCCCGTCGGGGAGGTCGCCCGCCGGGACGTCGGCGAAGTCGGGCAGGGCGGCGGTGCCGTACGTCGTCGTGGTCATCCTCCACGCACCACCCGGAAGCCGTAGACCTCGCACCGCGTGTCCTCGTGGGCGGCGATACGGGTCGCGGGGCCGAGGGTGTGCAGCGGGTCGACGAAGGAGCCGCCGCGGACCACCCGGAAGTTCCCGCGGGCCGGGCCGACGGGGTTGTGCTGGAAGTCGGGGCCGTAGCTCCCGAAGCGGTCGTGGCACCATTCCCGGACGTTGCCGAGCATCTGGTGCAGTCCCGCGGCGTCCGGCCGCAGGGCCGCCACCGGGACGGGGGCCGGGGCTCCGGGCAGGAAGTTGCCGGCCAGCGTCTCGCCGGCGCGCAGGGCGCGGCACGCCGGGCCCGCTTCGGCGGCGTTGCAGTCGTCGGGGGCGGGCGGCGTGCCGTCGGGCCGGCCCTCCTGGCAGGCGGCTTCCCATTCGGCCTCGGTGGGCAGCCGGTAGCCGCCGCTCGCGAGGTCGGCGGTGCGCCGCTCCAGGTCGTACGCGAGGGGGAGCCCCTCGGTGCGCGAGAGCCAGTTGCAGTAGGCGGCCGCGCCCCAGTAGCTGATCTGGATCATCGGGAAGTCGGCCGCGCCCGGGCGGAGTTCGAAGCCGCCGGCGCGGTGCACGATGAACGAGGGGTCGATGCAGTCGATGAGGGTGTGATCCAGGGCCTCGGGTTCGTCCCGCAGGAATTCGAGGAAGTCGGCGGCGCTCACGCAGCGGTCGGCGATCCGGAAGGCGCCGATCTCCACCTCGTGCCGCGGTTCGGCGTGGTGCTCCGGGTTCGACGAGCCGACGGTGAAGCGGCGGCCCGCGAACTCCACCATGGTGAAGGCTCGTTGGGCGATGCTGTGCACTCTGTCCCCCTAAGTGTCATGATTCAGCAGCCAGTTCGAATCGTGTCAGGTGGGTACGCGCCCCAGCAAGGGCCATCGGCCGCGCGTCGGCCGGCTCCGGGGATTTCGTCAAGACGGCGACGCGCCGGTGCGGGCTCATTAAGATCCGCAGAATGAGGATCTACACCGTGTCCACTGTCGAATCCCTCGTCAACTCCGCTGCTCAGCAATACGGTTCACGCCCCGCGCTCCAGGACGACGACCGCTCGCTCACCTTCGGGGAACTGCGCGACGCGGCGGCGGAGACGGCCTCTGCACTGCGCCGGTGGGGCGTGCGGCGCGGCGACCGCGTGGGCGTCTGCATGGCGAAGAGCGCCGACCAGGCGATAGCCGTGCTCGGAGTGCTGCTGGCGGACGCGATCGTGGTTCCCGTACTGCCCAAGCTGAAGCGCGAGGGGGTCGCGCACATCGTCCGCGACTCGGGCATGCGGCTGATGATCACGGACGAGGTCCGGGCGCGTGAGGTCACCGACGCGGTACCGGATCTCCCCCTGCTGCACGGCCGGGAAGCCGAGGTGGACCCGGCTCTGATCCTGCCGAGGATGCGCGTGCCCGAGGAGCTGGAGGGCGCGGAGCGGGGGCGGTCCGCCGGTGCGTCCATCGGCTCCGACGTCGCGGCGATCATCTACTCCTCGGGATCCACCGGGCGCCCCAAGGGCATCATGGTCACCCACCGCAACATCACGGACGGCGCCCGGATCACGGCGCAGTACCTGGGCGTCGGCAGCGACGACCGGATCGGGAGCCTGCTCTCCCTCAACTTCGACTACGGGCTGAACCAGTTGTGGCAGGCCCTGTTCACCGGCGCCTGTCTGTGCCTGCACGAACTCGTCTTCCCCGCCGACGCCCTGCGGTTCCTGCACGAGCAGCGGATCACGGTGCTGCCGGTCATGCCGGTGATCATCACCCGGCTGTTCGACCCGCGGCTGCTGCGCCGGCGGCCCGATTTCGACCTCTCGGCGGTGCGCTGCGTGTCGACGTCGGGCGGGGCCGTCTCGCAGCGGATGCTCGACGAGCTGGCGGCCACCTTCCCGGGGGCCGAGGTCTTCCTCATGTACGGGCTGACCGAGGCGTTCCGTTCGACGTACCTGGAGCCGGACCAGGTCGCCAAGCGGCCGAACTCGATCGGCCGGGCGATCCCGGACGTGGAGATCCTCGTGCTGGACGAGGAGCTGCGCGAGGTGGGCCCGGGCGAGCGGGGCGAGCTCGTCCACCGGGGCGGGTGCGTGAGCAAGGGGTACTGGAACGCGCCGGAGGCGACCGAGGCCCGGTTCCGTACGCTCCCGCAGTTCCCGGGCGAGCGGGTCGTCTTCAGCGGCGACATCGTGACCCGCGACGAGGAGGGCTACCTGTACTTCGTCGGGCGGCGCGACGCCATGATCAAGACCTCGGGCTTCCGGGTCAGCCCGACGGAGGTCGAGGAGATCGCGGTGGACTTCCCGGCGGTGGAGACGTGCGCCGCCGTCGGGGTGCGGAACGTCGAGATCGGCGAGGACATCGCGCTGTTCTACTCCTCCGCGGACGCCGGGCCGGTGGACGAGGACGCCCTGCGGGGCTTCCTCCGGGACCGGCTGCCGTCCCACATGGTGCCGAGGTACCTGTGGCGGCGCGACGGCTTCCCCGCCACCGGCAACGGAGGGAAGATCGACCGCCAGCAGCTCGCCGCGGAGGCGGCCGACCGGGTCCGCGCGCCGGGCGGCGCGGGCTGACCCAGGCGCGGGCTGACTCAGGCGCGGGCGACTCAGGCGCGCGCTGACTCAGCCCCGGACCGGTCGGGCCCGGGCCGGGTTCAGGGTCAGGGTCAGGAGGCCCCTCGCCCACAGGCCGGGGGTGGTGTCGAGCGCGGGGGGACGGGACGGCGGGCGTCCGCAGGCGGCTTCCGCCACCGCCGCGAGCAGCCCCGGGTCGAGGCCGTCGGCGCCGCCTCCGGTGACGACGAGCCGGGCCGGGCCCGTCCGGCGCTCCGCGTCGAGCTCGCGAAGGGCGAGGAAGACGCACGCGAGTACGGCGTCCCGCGCGGACAGCGCCGTGCCGTCGCCCTCCCGCAGCCGCAGGTAGCGGACGCGGCGCTCCCGGGGCGCCACCGCCCCCACGAACTCGTCGAGGGCTGGGGTGCCCGCGAGCCGGTCCAGCAGCGAGCGGCGCCCGCCCGCGACGCCGAGCCCGGTGAACACCCGGGTGTCGACACCGTCGGCGGATCGCGCGCAGTGGTGGACGTCGGTGGTCGTGCCGCCCACGTCGACGACGAGGACCGGTACGGACGGTCCGTGTTCCCCGGCCAGGGCACGCGTCGCCGCGCCGACGGCGTCCGGGGTGGCCGGCACGGGTGCGCCGGTGTACTCCTCCAGCGGCCGCAGGCCCTCGCGGTCCACGATGTCGGCCAGATGGATGCGCCGCAGCGTCTCGGCCAACGGGCCGCGGTTCGGCCGCAGTTCCCCGTCGACGACGTTCTGCGTACGGTGCCGCGGCCGCAGCAGGGCGGCCACGGCCGCGTCGCCGGCCCCGGCCCACACCAGGAGCCGGTGGGGGTGCTCCGCGAGCCGTGTCCCGCGTACGGCCCGGTCCAGGCGCCCGTGGTCCGTACCGTCGACGCCGCCGACCACCACCAGGACGTCCACCGGGGGCAGTGGCGCGCCCACCGGGCCGCCCAGCCGCCTGGTGTAGGAGACGGCGGCGCCGGCGGTCACGGCCGCCCGGGCGGCGGCCGCGATGCTGTACCGCCCGGTCAGCCCGAGGACGCCCACCGTGGGCCCGGAGCCGGCCGAGCTGCAGGCGCGCAGCACGTCGGCGGACGGGTCGAAGCCGGACTCCCGCAGCAGCCGCACCGCCTGCTCCCCGGGGGCGACACCAGGACTCCGCGGCTCGCGGACCGTCGGCCCGAACCCGCCGGACGGTGTGGTCCGGGACAGTTTGAGCACGGTGCTGCCGACGTCCATCAGCCATGCGGGACGGCCTGCCGCCCTCACGTTCTCCTCGCTCATGCCAGGACGTGCAGGTCCCGCAGGAGGCGCTCCCACAGGGGCCCCTCCTGCGCCGTCCCCGTTCCGGCCAGCTCCCGCTCCCGGCGCAGCTGGGCTGCCGAGACCGGCACGGATCCCGGATCCAGGATCCTGATCCGCCGGCCGGCGCCGCGCTCGGTCACCAGCCGGGAGGCGTTCTGCCGGTGCGGGGCGAAGGGGATGTCGATGGTTCCGGCGAGGACGGCGCGGAACACCGACTGCAGGAAGCTCGGCGCCGGGCTGTCGAAGATCCGGTCGAGGAGCAGGTCGACCTCGTCCCCGATGAGGGCGGCCTCCTCGTCCACGGTCGCGTTGGACAGTCCGCGGCCCTCGGGGAACATGTCGAGGACGTAGCGCACCGCCCGTACGGCGGAGCTGTTGGCCTCCACCGTCGGGATGCCCAGTGCCTCCTCGGGCGTCTTGACGACCACCTTGTCGGCGCCGGTCAGGGCGGCCGCGGTGGCGCACACCGAGATCAGCTGCCACGCCAGCGAGGGCTCGGCGGGGAAGGCGCCCATCCACTGGTGGTAGACCAGGCTGACGTGCACGTCCTCGAAGCCGAACCGGGTCAGTACGGCATCGGCCCGCTCGCGCAGGACGCGCGCCAGGGCGAGGTCCTGCTCCAGGCTGCCGGTGTGCCCGAAGGCCACGGAGAACGAGGTGACCCCCTGCTCCGCCGCGAGCAGCAGCTCGCACAGCTGCACGGCGATCACCATCACCGGGGGTACCAGGGTCGCCGTCAGCGGGCCGAAGGACTCCCGGTGCACGGGCAGCCCGGCGGGTCCGCTCACCGCGCACAGCCGGTCGACGTACTGCCAGTGCAGGAGCGCCTGGTCCAGCGGGAAGTCCCGGGAGTACGGGAGCGAGTAGCACAGGCCGCCGCCCTCGATCTCGGTGATCCCGGCGGCCAGCGCGGTCTCCACGAGCAGCCGGGCGTCCGGGGTGCCGTGGCGGAGGCTGATCGGCCGGTCCACACCGCGGTACAGCTCGCGGGTGGTCAGGTGGCCGTGGGCGATCAGCGGGAAGCCGTTGAGGAGGTTGCGCCCCTCGGCGATCCCGGTCTTCAGGTGGCGGGCGGCCGCCGCGTAGTCGTTGTGCCGGGTGTTGCTGTCGATGGTCAGCGGTATGAAGTCGGCCCCGGCCTCGTGGAAGGCCAGGGTGAGTTCCCGCTGCTGGCCGAGGGTGGGGAAGCCGCCGCGCGGCTGGAGGTACGGACGGTGGTGCGGCCGGCGGAAGGCGTACGAGGCGAACCTGGTCTCCGGGAGGGAGGCCAGGTGGTCGCGCGCCGTGTCCGTGCCGAGCCGGATCTCGCCACTGAGCCGCAGGAGGGCGGAACGCTCGCCGTCGAGGTCCTCCACCCGCGCCTCACCGGTGGGCGTCGCCATGGTTCACGTCCTGTCGCAGCGCCCGGAAGAACCCGTGGAAGTCCGGTGGACGGTGGAAGACCCGGTGGAATCCGTACCCGGTGAAGATCCGGCGTACCTCGGCCTCCGGCCGGTCCCCGACGACGAGGTTCCCGCCGGCGTACAGCAGGACATCGGCCAGACCCCGCTCTGCGAAGATCCGGCCGATGTCCACGCACGCGGTCTCCCCGTCACCGTTGATGGAGGAGACGAGCACGGCCCGGCTTCCCGTTTCCAGGACGGCGTCCACGAAGTCGTCGGTCTCGGTGTTGGTCCCGATGTTGAACGGACGGAATCCGTTCTCGGCCAGGCCGTGGGCCATGACGCGGTTGGCCACGACGTGGATGTCGTGGCCGATCACCCCGAGGACGACCCCCGGGCGGACGCGTCCCCCGGACTCCTCCGCGGATCCGCCGGTCACTTCACTGGGGGGGACGGACGGCCAGCGTCGGCATGGGGAGCAGCGTCACGCCCGTGTCGGCCTTCTTGCCCTGGGTGTCGAAGTGGCGGAAGCAGGAGAACGTCTCCTCCTCGTGCTTGCTCTGCACGAACTCCTGGAGCTTCGGGCTCTCCTCGTAGATGCTCAGGAGGTTGGTGTCGAAGACGTTGCCGATCACCTCGGGGGCGCCGAGTTCGCAGATCAGCACGTCGCCGTTGGAGTGCAGGTGGAGCTGCGCCTTGCCCTCGATGCAGCTGGCGTAGACGACACCGGGGTCGCGCAGCAGCGGCTGGAGGCGCTTCCAGGACTCGGTGCCCGGGCGGAAGTAGGCCGACAGGCAGCTGAAGAAGATCGAGGTCCGCGGGTCGCGGGCGCTGATCATGTCCGAGATCGCGTCGCAGATGACCTCGGGCGACAGGGTGTTCTCGTAGCCCTGGTGGACGCCGGGGATCTCCATCTGGACCTCGTGCTTGCGCACGCCCAGGTCCGCGGCGAACCGGTGCACCTCGGCCATCCGGGTGTACGTCTCGTCGAACAGGATCGTCTCGACGACGGTGTCGATGGAGGCGGAGGCCACCGAGCGGCTGATCGCCTTCTCGATCTTCGGGAACATCTTCTCGGTGACCTTGTAGAACGCCGCATGACTTGCGGCGTCCGTGTGGTTCAGGGAGAAGTGCAGCACTCCGAGACCGGCTGCTTCCAGACGCTCGAACTTCTCGTCGTTCAGCAGCGTCCCGTTGGAGTTGATCTGGGTGTGGATGCCCTTCTCGGTGCAGTACGCGACGATGCTCTCGCAGAGATCGAACTCGAGGAGCACCTCACCGCCGGAGAGCTTGACGCGCTCCAGGTCGGGCAGCGTCTCCACGGTCTGCTTGACCTCGTCGAGGGAGAGGATCCGCCGTTCCTGCAGGTCGTAGGCGCCGCAGTAGGAACAGCGGAAGTTGCAACGCGAGGTGACGCCGATCTCGATGGCGCGCAGCTTGCCGAAACCGGTCTTGCTCATCTCAAGTGCCTTGAAAGACAAAATTCCCCCATTTGAAGTTCGAAGGGCACATGCTTGCGATCGCGTATTGACCGCAGCATAAGGACAGTCGACGCTCGGCCACAAGGTTCCCCGGGGGCACGGTTCCGGCCAACTCGCCATGCCGGTAACAAAGTTGAGACAGGGTGCGGGTGTGTCTGCTATAGACGCCCAACCCCTTGCGCGCGTGATCTGCGAAGGCTTCCTGTTCGATCAACTCGCCTATGATGCGCGGAAGACGACAGCACGGAGAGGATCTTGACCGATATGCATCTCTCGACGCCAATACGTCTGGACGAAGATTTTCTACAGAACCCACACAGGCTGTTTGCGCAGCTGAGGGCGGAACAGCCGGCGCGTGAAGTCATCCTGCCGCGCGGGATCAAGGTGTGGCTGGTGACCCGTTACGAGGACGTGCGCACGGTGTTGACCAGTCCGGTGGTCAGCAAGGACATCCTGCGGGCGGTGCCCCTGCTGGAACGGCATTCGATCTCCGACGAACCGCAGTCCTTCGAGGCCGAGCTGGCCCTCGCCGGGCACATGCTCAACACCGACCCGCCGGACCACACCCGGCTGCGGTCGCTGGTGAACAAGGCGTTCACGGCGCGCCGGGTGGAGCGGCTGCGCGCGCGGGTCGAGCAGGCCGCCGACGAGCTGCTCGACGCCATGGCGGGCCGGGACGAGGCCGATCTGCTGTCCGCCTACGCCTTCCCGCTGCCGACCACGGTCATCTGTGAGCTGCTCGGCGTCCCCGAGACCGACAAGGAGGAGTTCCGCAGGACCTCGGTCACGATGACCTCGGCGGCCCGGCACGAGGAGATGGCCGACGCCGCGATGCGGATGGCGGACTACCTCACGAACCTGGTGGAGTCGAAGCGGGAGGACCCGGGCGACGACCTGCTGTCCGCACTGGTGCACGCGCGCGAGGGCGATGTCGCGCTGACCCAGGCCGAGTTGCGCGCCATGGCCTTCCTCCTCCTGGTCGCGGGGCACGAGACCACGGTCAACCTGATCGGCAACAGCGTGCTCCTGCTGCTGCGCCACCCGGAGCAGCTGGCCGCGCTGCGCGCCGACGCCTCGCTCCTGCCGGGGGCCGTCGAGGAGTTCCTGCGGCACGAGGGCCCCCTCAACATCGCGACGTACCGCTACACCACGCAGCCGCTGCGGCTCGGGGACGTGCTGGTGCCCGAGGGCGAGTTCGTCATGGTGTCCCTGTCGTCGGCGAACCGGGACTCCGCGAGGTTCCCGGACGCCGACCGGATGGACATCACCCGTGACCCGACGGGCCACCTCGCCTTCGGGTACGGCATCCACTACTGCGTGGGGGCCCCGCTGGCCCGGATGGAGGCCGAGATCGCGATCGGCAGGCTCCTCGACCGCTTCCCCCGGCTGGCGCTCGCGCGCGAACCCGAGGCGCTGCGCTGGCGGCCCAGCACGCTCATCAGGGGCCTGGAGTCCCTGCCCGTACGGCTGCGCTGACCCGGCCGCTCCCCCGGCCGCCGGGCACGGAGGGCGGCGGGCGGGGGGAGCGGCGGGGCTGCGGTCCGGGCGGTCAGCCGGCCGCCGGGTCGAGGGTGACCCGGCGGATGGCCGGCAGGGTGAGCAGCACGGCCGCGCTCGCCAGCTGCCACAGCCCGGCCGCCCACAGCACCGTCCCGGGGCCGCCGAGCGCGTCGGCCACGGCGGCCGCCACGACGAGCCCGATCGGGGAGAGCGAGTAGGAGCACACCGCGTCGAAGGACGACACGCGTGAGATCAGCTCGCCGGAGACCTTGCTCTGCACCAGCGTCGTCCAGATCGCGTTGAAGACGGCGAGGGACGCGCCGCCGATGAAGGCGGCCGCCGCCGTCAGGGGCAGCCCGGCCGGCACCGCGAGGCAGAGCACGGGGAGCGCCCAGGCCGCCTGGGCCAGCACGATCACGACGACGGGCCGGCCGGGGCTCCACTTCATCAGCACCGGGGCGGCCAGGATGGACCCGGCGCCCAGGACCGCGAGGACGATCCCCCAGCCGTCGCTGCCGCCCAGGTCCTCCTTGGCGACGATGGGGCCGAGTACCAGGAACGGCGCGTACAGCAGCCCGTTGAAGAGGGCGAAGGTGACGCTGGTGATCCAGAGCCAGCTCTGCCGGCGCCACTCGGCGTAACCCTCCCGCAGGTCGGTCAGGGGGGAGGCGGCGCCGCGCTTCACGTACGGCGGCATCTTCACCAGCGCCACCGCGATCACGCTGATCAGATAGGTGCCGGCGTCGATGGCGAGCACCGTTCCGGCGTTGGACGTGGCGATCAGGAACCCGGCGAACACGGGGCCCGCGACGACGCCGACGTCCTTGGCCAGGCCGATCAGCACGTTGGCGCGCTGGAGGTCCGAGGCGGGCACGATGTCGGGCGTGAGGCCGGCCATCGCCGGGGTGAAGAAGCCGGTCCCGACGTTCTGCAGGGCGTGCAGGAGGAGCACCGCCCACAGCGGCGCGTGCCCCAGCAGCACCAGGGTGGCGAAGGTGCCCTCCGCCACGAACCGCAGGCTGTCGCTGACCAGCATCACCCCGCGGCGGCCGAACCGGTCGGCCACGACCCCGCCGGCCAGGAGGCACACCACGTTGACCACGACGCCGGAGGCGATGACCAGCCCCAGGTCGGACGCGGAGCCGCCGGTCTCGAGCACGGCGAAGGCGACGGCGATCCGCTCCATGCCGGTGCCCAGGAGGGAAAGGCTGTGGCCGACGTAGAAGCGGCGGAAGTTGCGGTGGGCGAGCGGTCCGAACCTCTTGCCCGGGGGGACCTCGGTCTCGGTGGCGGTCACCGGCTCAGCCCTCCGGGGTGGAGGATCCGGGGGCCGGCCAGTTCCCTCGTCCGCACAGGTCCTGCCACTCCTCGGTGCTCACCGCCGCGGCCACGGCTTCGGAATCGCCTTCCAGGCGCTTGAGGAAGGCCGCGTTGTGGGCCCGGATCTCCTCCTCGTGCCCTTCGAGGGGGCTGTCCGGAGTCAGGTCGAGCAGCCACAGGGGCTCCAGGACGGCTCCGCGCAGGGCCTTGCCGCCCGGCGTGGCGATGCCCGCGTGCAGCCGGCGTACTCCGGGCATCCGGGCCGGGATGTAGTAGGCGAGGTTGAAGTACTCGGCTGCGCCGCGCAGTTGCTCGTACTCGAAGCCGACCGCGCGCAGGTACACGGTGTCCTTGTCGCGGACGTAGAAGCAGCAGCCGACGGGGGGTTCGCCGTCGACGGAGCACAGCAGCACCTCGGCGCGGTCCCCGGCGAGGTCGGCGTGCTTGCGGAACGCCTCGATGTAGGCGTCCGCGCTGCCGTCGATGCCGTAGCGCTGCTCGGTCCTGGCCGCGAGCCGGCCGACGTCGGCGTAGCAGTCGCGCAGCACGCGGTGCTCGACGCGGTACCCGGCCTGCTCGAACTTGCGGACCTCGCTGCGCACGCGCTGGCGCCGGTGCCGGGACCCCATGGTCTGCAGCCATTCGTCCCAGCCGCCCTCCGGGATCTCCAGCGAGGCGTCGGCCGTCAGGACGACCGGCAGCGCCTTGACCCCGGCCGCGCGCAGGGCCAGTACGTCCTGGGTGCCGAAGTACATGGCCACGCGGGCCGGGCCCGAGGGCGCGCCGGACGGGCCGTGGGGATCGGGCAGCGCGCGTACGGCCTCCAGCAGGGCGGCGGCGGCCTCGGCCCGGTCCGCTCCGGGCGTGGCCAGCAGGTCCGCCAGGTAGCCGCGGCGCTGGGACACCAGCACTCCCCCGGCCGACGGGCTCGGCAGCCCCTTCTCGGTGAGCAGGTCGTGCCACCGCAGGTGCGGGTTGGACATGCCGTCCGGCTCCGTGGCCGCGACGGGGACGGCGGCCCGGCCGCCCCCCGGCAGCGGGACGTGGAGACCGCCGGATATCGCTCCGGGCTCCAGGGCCACGAGGCGCAGCCAGAACGCCGAGGAATAGAAGCGTCCTTCGGCGGATTCGTCCCACTCCGCGTCGGTCAGTCCACCCAATGGATCTGTGAAGTAGTCAGCGCTCATGGCCAGTTGACCCCCACGTTCGGATTCGGTGGGCCTACCCTAACGTTCATGGGATCATCTACTGCCAGAGAAGACCAGTACCTCCTCGTGTTCGGCGCGACCATGGCCCTGCGGGAAAGAGCGGTGGTCGCCGCACTGCGCGTGTTCGACGGTCCGATCGTCACGATCGCGCGTTCCCGCGACCCCCGTGCGGCGAAGTTCTTCGACCACGTTCTGCTGGGTGATTTCAGTGATGCCGACTCGTCCTTGAAGGCCGTACTGGACTTCGAGAAGGCGACGGGTATGACTCCGGCCGGTGTGGTGCCGTTCTTCGACCCCGGGCTGATCCCCGGCCGGGCGATCGCCGACCATTACGGACTTCCCTTCCTCAGCCGTGAGGCCATCGAGGACTCGGGCATCAACAAGAACCGGATGAAGGACCGGCTGCTGGCCGCCGGGGTCGCCACGCCCCGCTACATCACGGTGGACGGCCTGGACTCCGCCCGTGCGGCCGCCGCCGAGCTCGGGTTCCCCTGCGTCATCAAGCCCTCGGCCTTCGGCGGCAGCCTCGGCGTCCGGCTCGTCGCGGACGAGTCGGAGCTCGCCGACGCCTACGCGAACGTGCACGAGATCATCGCGCGGAACGCCGCCACCTTCACCGTCAAGAACCAGGGCATCCAGGTCGAGGAGTTCTGCACGCTCTCCGAGGAGGTCTCCGTCGAGGTCCTCACCCACGGCGGACGTCCGCAGGTGCTGGCCGTGACGGACAAGTCCCTGGGTCCCCGGCCGTACTTCGCCGAGATCGGGCACCGCGTGCCCAGCGTCCACTCGGAGCGCGCCGACGTCATCGAGCTGGCCGAGCGCGCCTGCACGGCGCTGGGCCTCGACCGCGGTGTGGCCCACGTGGAACTGCGTCTTGAGGGGGACCAGCCCCCGCAGATCATGGAGGTCGGTGCGCGGACCGCCGGCGACGGCATCCCGGACCTGGTGGAGCAGGCCCTGGGGATCTCCCCGTACGAGCTGCACATCCGCTCCTACCTGGACCTGCTGGACGACCCGGTCCCGGCACCCCGGCCCCTCGGCCTGTCGGCCATCGCCGTGCTCAAGGCGCCGCCCGGCACGATCACCGGGATCCGGCCCGCCGGTGAGGTCGACCCCGCGGTCCGCTCGTACGAGGTGTTCGCCGCCCGCGGGGCGGTCTCCAGCGGGCAGCAGGCCAACTACCTGGACCGCGAGGGGTACGTGGAGTGCTTCTGGCCCGGAGCCGATCCGCTCTCCGTGCCGGCGTCGGCCCATCTGGACGTGGCGGCGGGACTGTCGGCCGAGATCTTCGCGGTGGAACCCACGACATTGGCCTGAACCAAACCCCGGACGGTGGGATTCCACCGCGTCGCTCCCCCGAGTGTGTAGCTTGGGTGCCGGTTACACCTAGAGAGTCGGAGTGACAAACGGGGGAGGACCTGTGGGATCGCAGACCACACAGGCGGAGTTATCACGGGTGATGTTCACGCGTGATCAGATCGGCGAGCGCGTCGCGCAGCTCGGTGCCGAGATCACGCGTGACTACCGGGGCCGGGAGATCGTGGTGATAGGCGTCCTCAAGGGGGCGGCCGCCTTCACCGTGGACCTGGCCCGGAGCATCGACCTGCCGGTCGTCATGGACTGGGCGGCGGTGTCCACGTACGGGAGGGGCAGCACCGCGGGGGTGCCCCGGATGCTGAAGGACATCGGCGAGGAGCTGACCGGACGAGACGTTCTCGTCGTGGAGGACATCCTCGACACGGGCACCACCCTTTCCTGGCTGTTGGACCGCTTCCGGGCGCAGTCGCCCGCCTCGCTGGAGTGTTGTGTCCTCTTGCGCAAGCCGCACGCGGTCGCCAAGCCGGTGGCACCCAGATATGTCGGATTCGACATCTCCGAGCACTGGGTCGCCGGATACGGCATCGATTACGCCGAGCGTCACCGGAATCTCACGGACATTCACGAAGTGAGCCTTCCCGCGTCCGTCTGACGCGCCCGCTCGCCGTCCCTTCACATTCCCTTCTCCTTTCTCCGCGCGATCGTTCGCGCGCCATTCACCTTTCCCGTGCAGCCCCTTGTCCGCGTTCGCGCCTGGGGCACTCGGCCATGCCTGTCTGGAGAACCATGGACCACTACGATCTCGTCATCATCGGTGCGGGCCCCGCCGGCCTCGCCGCTGCCAAGCGTCTGGCGGGAACGCCGCACAAGGTGGCACTCATCGACGGCGGAAAGCCGGTCGGCGAGCGCGACCGCCACGCGGCGGTCGACATGACGCGCGGACACGGCGGCGCGGGGCTTTTTTCGGACGGAAAGTTCTCGTTCTTCCCCTCGGCGACCGAACTGTGGACACTGCCGCGCGCGGACGACCTCCGCTCCGCGTACGAATGGACCTGCGAGCTGCTCGGCTCCTACGGCCTGGACACCCCGCCGTTCCCGGACGACCCGAGCGCCTACACCGTGGGCGCCGGTGAGTGGGTCCTCAAGGAGTACCCCTCCGACTACCTCTCGCTGGAGGCGCGCCTGCGGCTGACCGACGACATGGTCTCGGCCGCCGACGCCGACGTCATCAACGAGACCGAGATATCCGAGGCCGTCTACGACGGGGCCGCCGACCTGTTCCGGCTGTCGCTGTCCGACGCGAAGGGCCAGACGTCCGAGCTGACGGCCGGCCGGCTGATCCTGGCCAGCGGCCGCTTCGGCCCCCTCGGGCTCCGCTCGCTGACCGGGCAGCGCTCCTTCAGGCGCCTGGAGGTCGGGTTCCGCATCGAACAGCCCGCGGAGAAGGCCTTCTTCAAGGACATGAAGCAGCTCGACCCCAAGCTCCGCTTCCGCGAGCAGGACGGCAGCGTCGAGTGGCGCACCTTCTGCGCCTGCCGCCAGGGCGAGGCCGCGCTCACCGAGACGCAGGGCCTGTGGACCGTCTCCGGCCGGTCCGACTGCCCGCCCACCGGGCGCTCCAACGTGGGCTTCAACACCCGGATCATGGACGAGACGGTGGCGGACCGGGCCATGGCCCCGGCGCTCGCCGCGATGGCGGACGAGGAGTCCTTCTTCACCCTGTCCATGCAGGAGCTCCTCGCGGGGGAGCCGACGGCGGCCCGGACCTTCGAGCGGGTGTACGGGAGCGAGCTGCGCGAGATCATGACGCGCGGCCTGACCCGGCTGGCCGAGGCCTACCCCGTCATCGACGACGCCGAGACCCGGCTGGTGGGCCCCACCCTGGAGGGCGTCGGCTGGTACCCCAAGGTCGACGGGGACCTGCGCCTGCTCGACGCCCCGGCCTGGGTAGCGGGCGACGCCTGCGGCCTGTTCCGCGGGATCGTGGCCGCCATGATCAGCGGCCACTACGCGGCGGACTCGGCGCTGCGCGCACTGGAGGCACGGAAGTGACGAGTCCCTCGACGGGACGCAAGGCCCCTGTCGTCGGCGTCGGCGCGCTGCTGGTGCGGCCGGACGGCCGCGTCCTGATCGGCCATCGCGTCAAGCGGGGCGAACCCGCCTCCTGGTGCCTGCCGGGCGGGCACGTGGAGGCGGGCGAGACCTTCGAGGCGGCCGCCGTACGGGAGATCGCCGAGGAAACCGGAGTGGTCGAGGTGGCGGACGCGCGGGTGTTCGCCTGCACCCTGAACACGGCCGGGGAGCGCACCCACCTGACCGCGGGCGTGGTGGTCACCACCCCGCAGGAAGCCCCGGCGGTGACCGTCACCGAGCCGGAGGTCTTCGACCGCTGGGTCTGGGCCGACCCGGCCGCGCTGCCGGAGCCGCTCTTCCCGGCCAGCGCGGCGCTGGCCGCCGCCTGGCGGGGTGAGGCACCGCCGCCGGGCTGGGAGCTGTACCCGGCAGCCGTGAGCGGGTCGGCGGCGAGCGGACGGCGATGACCCGGCTGCACGTCTTCGACATGGACGGCACGCTGCTGCGGGGCACGACGGCGAGCCTGGAGATCGCCCGACATGCCCGTTGCGTGCCGGAACTGCGGCAGCTGGAGGCGGCCTTCGAGGACGGCCGCCTCGACACCCGCGGCTTCGCCGCGGGTGTCGGCCGGCTGTGGCGGGGGCTGTCCCGGGAGCTCGTCGCCCGGGCGTTCGCCGGGGCGCCGTGGATCGCCGGGCTGCCGGAGGTCGTCGCCGACATCCGGCGGCGCGGGCAGCACGCGATCGTCGTGACGATGTCCCCGGACTTCTTCGCCGACCTGCTGCTGGGGGTCGGCGTCGACGCGGTGGTCGCCTCCCGGTTCCCGCCCCTCCCGCTGAACACGGAACCCGACCCCGCCGGGATCCTGACGCCCGCGGACAAGGTCGGCATCATGGACCGCGCGCGCAGGAGCTTCGGTCTCGAACGCGAGGACTGCGTCGCCTACGGTGACTCCGGCTCGGACATCCCGCTGTTCCGGGAGCTGACGGACACCGTGGCGGTCAACGCGGGCGCCGCCGTGCGCGAGCTCGCCCGCTACCGGTACGACGGCGACGACCTGCGCGGGGCCTATCGCCTCGTGGCCGGCGACGCACCGCACCCCCGAACGGTTAAGGAGCAGTGGCCGGCATGAGTTCCCCGAAGCCCGATGGGGCGTCGACCTTCGACCGGCGCGCATGGACGAAACTCCTCGTCCTGTGCACGGCCGTGCTCTTCGAGGGCATGAGCCTGTCGAGCATCAACGTGCAACTGGCCGACATCAAGGCCGACTTGGGGCTGCGTCCGGACCAGCTGCAGCTGGCGGCCGGCACGTTCCTCACCACGTACGCGGGACTGCTCCTCATCGGCGGCAAATGCGCCGACCGGTGGGGCCGGCGCCGGATGTTCCTGCTCGGCGTCGGGGTGTTCGGCGCCGGATCGCTCGCCGCGACGCTGGCGCAGGAGCCGGTGCTGCTCATCCTGGCGCGGGCCGTGCAGGGTGCCGGGGCGGCCGTCACCGCTCCGGCCGCCGTGGCCCTGATCGTCTCCGGCTTCCCCGAGGGCGCCGCCCGCAACAAGGCGCTCGGCGTCTTCAGCGCGATGGGGGCGGCGGGCTTCTCGCTCGGCGTGGTCATAGGCGGCCTGCTGACCCAGGGCTTCGGCTGGCGCGGTGCGTTCTTCCTCTACGTCCCGCTCGCCGCGCTGGTGCTGGTGCTCGGGCCCCGGGTCCTCGACGCCGAGGGCGCGGGGCGCGGGCGGGACCGGGAGCCGATGCCCCGGGTGCCCCCGCTGCTGATCACCGGGGGGCTGATCGCGGTGGTGTACGCGGTCGGACGGATCGGCACCGGCAGCGGGCCGGAGGTCACCCTGGTCGCGGGTGCCGGGCTGGCGGCGATCCTGCTCTTCCTGGTGTCCCAGGCCAGGGCCCGGGTGCCGCTGCTCCCGCTGTCCCTGATGACCGACCGGCGGATGGCGGCCGCGTCCCTCGCGCTGGGCGGGGCGTTCGCCGGGATCACGGGTGCCATGTTCCTCGTGGCGACCGAGCTCCAGGAGCGCCAGGGCTGGTCGGCGCTGGTGGCCGGGCTCGCGTTCCTGCCCCAGGGGCTGGCCGTCGCCCTGCTCTCCACCCCGGCGGCCCGGCTGGCCAACCGCAGGCCCCTGACGCAGCTTCTGCTCGCCGGGCTCGTCGTCCTCACGGCGGGCCAGCTGATCTACACCACGGTGGAGGGAGGCGGGTACCTCACGCATCTGCTGCCCGCCGCGGTCCTGGTGGGCGCCGGCATCGCCGTCGCCTACCCGGCGGCCACCATGCTGGCCAGCTCCGCCGCCGGCATGGACGACCAGGGGACCGCCTCCGGTGCGCTGGTCACCTGCCAGCAGGCGGGCGGCGCGCTCGGGGTCGCGGCCGTGACCGCGGTCCACGGCGTCGCCCCCGGCGACCTGTGGGGCGGCTCGTACAGCCTGTGGGCCTGCTTCGCCTTCGCGGCCGTGACCCTGTGCGGCTGCGCCGGGCTCCTGCTGCTGCGCGGCGGCGCCGGGGAGCGGGTCCGGGGCGGCCAGGAGGATCCGGCCGCGGCGGGGCTCGGAAGCTGACCCCCCGGCCCCCGGCGGCGGGGGGAGGTGGCTGCGCCCGCGTGCGGGGGACGGTGCCGCGGGCGCAGCGTCGAGGGGGTCACACGGCTGCCGGCACCGCTCCCAGCAGGGGCAGGTGGCGGGTCAGCCTCGACACCTTGTTCCGCGGGCCGTGGACGATCACGCCGAGGTACTCGAGCGCGTCCGCGGGCACGGCCTTCAGCTCCGTCAGGTAGTCCTCGTAGTCACGGGACCGGCGGGCGGTCTCGTTGAGGGAGACCACCTGCACGTCGTCGGCCGCGGAGGCCCGTTCGAGCAGGGCCCCGAGCGCCTCCTCGGACGCCGACAGGACGGGGATCGGGTGGACGTTCAGCCCGGCGTGGGTCCGCCCGGAGGCGTCCTCGCCGTCCCGGCCGAGGGAGTCGCCGATCCGGCCGCCGAGGGAGAGTGCGAGCACCGCCGAAGCGTTCACCGCGTGCGCCACGGGCAAGTCCTCCCGGAGGACGAGAGCAACCTTCGTTTGCACGGCCATGCACCTCACAAGGAATCATTCTGTGTGCGTTCCGGCTCGATGCTAGACCGATGGATGCCAGGTTCGGGGAACTGCCGAACGTTTGACTGCCCGACTGGCACAATGCGGTCCATGGACGAACTTGATGCGGCGATCATCAGGAATCTGCAACTGAACGCACGGCAGTCCAACCGGGAGTTGGCCCGCCGGGTCGGGGTCGCGCCGTCGACCTCGCTCGAACGCGTCAGGCTCCTGGAGGAGCAGGGCGTCATCACCGGCTACCGCGCCGAACTGGACCTCGCCGCGCTGAACCGGGACTACCAGGCCTTCGTGGCCGCGCAGGTCCGCCCCCTCAACCGCGCGGTGATCAGCGCGTTCGAGGAGTCGGTCGGCAAACTCCCCGAGGTCCTCGGCGTCTTCGTTGTCGCGGGCAGCGACGACTTCCTCATCCACGTCGCGGTCCAGAACAACGAGGCCCTGCACGCCTTCCTGATGGACCGGCTCAGCCAGCGGCGCGAGATCGTGGGCTTCCGAACGATCGTGATCTTCCGGCATTCCTCCCCACCGCTGATCTCCGCGCTGCCGGACGCGACGCCGAAGCGCGCCGGCGTGCGCGGGCGCCGGGGACGGCAGGCCCGCGCCGCCGGGGAATCCGGCCTGGACGGCTGACGCCGGGCCACCGCGCCGGCCGCGGACGCCCGATCACCGCGCCGGCCGCGGACGCCCGATCACCGCGCCGGCCGCGGACGCCGGGCCCACCGCGCCGCCCGCTGACGCCGGTCAGCGGGCCGCCGAGGCCAGCCTCTGCGCCGCCTCCTCCAGGACCTCGCGCCCCTTGCAGAAGCCGAAACGGGCCAGCCAGCGGGGCGCGTCCGCGTTCTGCTGGAAGGCGCTCGTGGGCACGGCCACCACCCCGGCCCGTTCCGGGAGTTCGCGGCAGAAGGCCGTGCCGTCGTCGTAACCCCACGGACGTACGTCGACCTGGACGAAGTAGCCGCCCTCCCCCGGGAACGCCACGAGCCCCGCCTTGCGCAGGCCGAGCGTCAACAGGTCGCGGTTCGCCTGCAGTTCGTCGCGCAGCCCCTCGACCCACCGCGTCCCGGAGTCCAGCATCGCCGCCACCGCCACCTGGAAGGGGGTGCCGGAGGCGTACGTCAGGAACTGCTTGGTCGAGGCCACCGCGGCGACGAGGTGCGCCGGGCCGCAGGCCCAGCCGATCTTCCAGCCGGTGACGTTGAGGGACTTGCCGGCCGAGGAGATCACCAGGGTGCGCTCGCGCATCCCGGGCAGCGAGGCGATCGAGAGGTGGCGGCGGCCGTCGTACACCAGGTGCTCGTACACCTCGTCGGTGACGACCGTCAGATCGTGCTCCCGGCAGAGCACGGCGATCGTCTCCAGCTCGTGCCGGGTGAAGACCTTGCCCGTCGGGTTGTGCGGGGAATTGAGCAGCAGGACGCGGGTGCGCGGGCCGACCGCCGCGCGCAGGGCGCCGGGGTCCAGCTCGAACCCGTGCTCCGTGACGGCGAGTGCGGCGGCGACCACCCGGGCGCCCGCCATCCGTGCTCCGGCCGGGTAGGCGTCGTAGCAGGGGTCGAAGGTGAGCACCTCGTCGCCCGGGTCGCAGAAGGCGAGCAGGGCCGCGGCGACGGCCTCGGTGGCGCCCGTCGTGATCAGGACCTCGTCCCCGGGCCGGTACCCGACCCCGGTGTGGGCGAGCCGGTGGGCGGCCACGGCCTCCTTCAGCTCGGGCAGGCCGGTGGCCGGCGGGTACTGGTTGCGGCCCGCCTCGACGGCCCGCGCCGCGTGGCGCAGGATGTCCGGGGAGCTCGGCAGCTCCGGGACGCCCTGACCGAGGTTGATGGAACCGGTGCGCTCGGCGAGCCGGGTCATCTCGGTGAAGATCGACGTCCCGAGGTGGCCGGTCCGCTCCGCGGGTGTCCAGCGTTCGGACATGTCAGCGACACTCTCCTGGTTCGTGGTGTCGGGGCGGGACGCGCCGCGGCGCGTCCCGCCCCACCGCTTCACGGCTCGGCCGTGGGGTTCACTTCAGGGTGATGGGCATGCGGGTGATGCCCTGGATGAAGTTGGAGCGCAGCCGCCGGACCGGGCCGGACAGCTCGATGCCGAGCCGCGGGTCGGTCATCTCCCGGAAGAGGATGCCCAGTTCGGTATGCGCCACCATCGCGCCGATGCACCGGTGGATGCCCACCCCGTAGGACAGGTGCCGGTTGGGCGTCCGGTCGACGAGGAAGGAGTCCGGGTCGTCGAACTGTGCCGCGTCCCGGTTGGCCGAGACGTTCCACAGGGTGACGGAGTCGCCCGCGCGCACCTGGCGGTCGCCGATCCACTGGTCGGCGGTGGCCACCCGCATCACGTACGCGTTGGTGGAGCTCCAGCGCAGGATCTCGTTGACGGCGCTGTCCATCAGGTCCGGCCGCGCCCTGAGCAGTGCGAGCTGGTCGGGGTGCTCGTGCAGGGCCAGCAGTCCGGAGCAGGCCGTGTAGGAGGACGTCTCGTTGCCGCCGACGGCGACGTTCATGCAGTTGTAGAGGATGTCCTCCTCGGGCCAGGGACGTCCGTTGCGCTCGGCCTCGATCAGGAAGCTGACGAGGTCGTCCCCGGGGTTGCGGCGGCGCTCCCGGACGATCTCCGCGAAGAACTCGAAGATGTCCGCCTGGATCACCGCGAGCCGCAGCCGCTCGTCGTCGGTGGTGTCGACGTAGACCGGATCACGGAAGCCGATCATCTTGCGGGTCAGGTCGATCAGCTCCCGCGCCTCGCCGTGCGAGACGCCCATCATCGCCATGACGGCGCCGGCCGGCAGCTCCGGCGCGATGTCGGTGGCGAAGTCGCAGCCCCCGTCGGCCCGGGCGCGCTCGACGGCCGCCCGTACCAGTTCGGTGACCTGGCGGGCCACCCGCTGCAGGATGCGCTGGGTGAAGGCACGGTGCACCACCTGGCGGATGTGCCGCTGGCGGGGCGGGTCGGAGGCCACCAGCATCCGGCCCGCGGACGGGTCGGCCTGGCTGCGGAAGGAGCCGCCCAGCATGGGGCCGCCCTCCGAGCTGAGCGTCTCGTGGTCGTTGTAGAGGCGGGCGACGTCGTCGTAGCGGGTGACCGCCCAGAACCCGCCGCCGTCCATGGCGTGCCAGTGCACGGGGTCGTGCTCCCGCAGCCAGGCCAGCATGTCGTAGTGGCGGCCCGCGACGAAGGCGTCCGGGTCGGTCAGGTCGATGCTCACCGCGGTGCTCATGCGCTCACCGGCTCCTCGCGCTTGGCACGGATGATTCCGGCCAGGGCGCCCAGCTCACCCGTGACCAGGATCTCCCGCGCGCTGATCTCCACCTTCAGCTGGCGCACGAGCCTGCGCTGCATCCGGAAGGCGAGCAGGGAATTGCCGCCGAGCGCGAAGAAGTCGTCGTGGACGCCGATCTCCTCGACCGCGAGCAGCTCGCTCCACAGCTCCGCCAGGTACGCCTCCGTCTCGTCGCGCGGGGGCACGTGCTCGGCGCGGTGGCGCAGGTGGTCCTCGACCATCCGCGCCAGGAGGCCGGTGTCCCGCTTGCCGTGGTCGTTGGCGGGGATCTCCGCGACCCGGACGAGCGCGCCGGGGACCATGAAGTCGGGCAGGGCCTCCTGCGCGTAGGCGCGCAGGTCCTTCATGGACAGCTCGTCGTGCGGGACCACCAGGGCCACCAGGTGGCGGTCGGATCCGGCGCCCGCGGCGAGCACGGCGACGTCGCGCAGCTGCGGATGGTGGCTGAGCACGCGTTCCACCTCGCGGGGCTCGACCCGGTAGCCGCGGATCTTCACCTGGTCGTCGGCGCGCCCGACGTAGCGCAGCGTGCCGTCCTCGTCCAGGCGGACCAGGTCGCCGGTGGCGTACATCCGGCCGGCCGGGGCGTCCGGATCGGGCAGGAAGCGCTCGGCGGTCAGGCCGGGGCGGCCCAGGTAGCCGCGGGCCACGCCGGGGCCCGCGATGTGCAGTTCGCCGACCGTGCCCGCGGGCACCGGGTCGAGCCCGGCGTCCAGCACGTGCAGGGCGGTGCCGGCCAGGGCGCGGCCGATGGGCACGCTGTCGCCGCTGTCGGACACCTCGGTGACGTGGTGCGCCGAGCAGGCGGTCGTCCCCTCCGTGGGGCCGTAGAGGTTGTACAGCTCACCGGAGAACGAGCTCTTCAGCAGCTGCCGGCAGGCCTCGGGCAGGACGACGTCGCCGCCCGTGTGCAGCACCCGCAGCGAGGCGAACGCCTCGCGGTCCTCGGCCACCACGTGGTTGAAGGCCATGGTCGGCACGAGCATCGCGGTGATGCGGCGCCTGCGCAGCTCCCGGCCGAGGTCGCCGGTGAGCAGGTCCGGCATGGTCGGCAGGACGACGATCTCCGCGCCGCCCGCGAAGGCGAACCACGCCTCGAAGTGGAAGGCGTCGAAGGAAAGGCTCGACACGTGGCCGACCCGGTCCTCGGGCGTGAGGGCGGGCAGCGCCGGGTTGGTGGCGAAGTGGACGATGTTGCCGTGCTCCAGGACGACGCCCTTGGGGGTGCCGGAGGAGCCCGAGGTGAACAGGACACTGGCCGCGTGCGCCCGGTGCACGTCGGGCAGGGCGCCAGGCGTCGCGGGCGCGTCGCCGAGGTCGTACTCCCACACGGGCAGGTCCGTGCCGCTGTCCGCGAGCAGCTCGCGTCCGCCGGGGTCGGTGACGGCCAGGACGGGCCGGCTCTCGCTCAGCATGAGGTCGCGGCGGGCGTCCGGGTAGCGGGTGTCGACCGGCACGTAGGCGGCGCCGGCCTTCAGGATGCCGAGCAGGGTGACGAAGACGGGGACGCCGCGCTTCAGGTGGTAGGCGACGCGCTCGCCCGGACCCGCGCCCCGTTCGATCAGGGCGGCGGCGACCCGGTCGGACAGCGCGTCGAGCTCCGTGTAGCTGAGCCGGTTCCCGTCGTCGCTGACGGCGGGGCGGTCGGGGTGGCGGCGGACCGTGTCGCGGAACAGGGCCACGAGGGTGCCGGGGCTGCCGGGCAGCGCCGCGGGCACCGGGGGCTCGCCGGGGAGGGTGTCGGCGTGGGCGACGCACGCCTCGCGGGTGCCCTCGAATCCCGCCGGCTGCCAGCCGGAGGGCAGCGGGCGCGCCGCGGGCCAGATGCTCAGGGCGCCGTCGGTGTCGCGTATCAGGGTGAACAGGTCGGAACGGGATGCAGTCATATCGGACTCTCGTCGGGAGGAAGCGGTCACAGGCCGTCGGCGAGCCGGCGTTCGGCTTCGGCCAGGACGGCCGGGCTCTTGTTGAAGGCGATGCGGACGTGTCCGGAATCGGCGGTGTGGTCCCGGAAGAAACATCGGCCGGGTACGACCAGCACGCGTCGTCGCGTGGCCAGCCCTCTGACGAAGCTCTCGCAGTCCTCCTCGGTGATCCGGCTGATGTCGGCCATGACGTAGCAGCCGCCCTCCGGCGCGCGGCACGGCAGTCCGGCCTCGTTGAACAGGGCGACCGTGCGGTCCCGCAGCGCCTCCAGTTGGGCGGCCGGGTCCCACGAGGCGTCCAGGAGGATGCCGGACTCGGCGACGGCCCGCTGGAACGGCCCGCTGGCGCTGAAGCTGGTGGCCAGGTGCACGGCCCGCAGCCGCTCGGTGACCGGTGCGGCGGCCTGGAGGTGGCCGATGCGCCAGCCGCTGAGCGCGTACGCCTTCGACAGGCTGCCGATCACGATGCTGCGTTCGCGCAGGGCGGGGATCTGCGCCGCGGAGGTGTGCCGCGCGCCGTCGTAGACGAAGGGGGCGTACACCTCGTCGGAGATGACCGTCACGTTCCACTTCTCGCAGAGCGAGCCGAGTTCCTCCAGCTCCTCCCGGGTGAGGGTGCGGCCGGTGGGATTGGCCGGGGAGTTGACGACCACGGCCTTCGTACGGGGTCCGAAGGCCTGCTCCAGTTCCTTCGGGTCCCAGCGCCAGTCGGGGGCCCGCAGCTTCACGAAGCGGGGTACTCCCCCGGCCAGGGCCAGGGCCGCGAGGAAGTTCTCGTAGAACGGTTCGAGGAGCACCACCTCGTCGCCCGGGTCGATCGTGGCGAGCATCGCGACGGACAGCGCCTCGGAGGCGCCGGTGGTGATGGTCAGCTCGGTCAGCGGGTCCACCGGGTGGGGCAGCCTCCGCGCGAGCTGGGCGCGCAGGTCGGGGTTGCCGCTGGTGTCCTCGTACTGCTGGTCTCCCCGCTGGAGCTGGCGGACGGCGGCGTCCAGGACGGCCTGCGGCGGCCGCGGGGTGCCGGGCACTCCTCCGGCGAGGTCGAGCGCGCCCAGCTCGTTGCCGAGGTGCAGGAGCTGGGCGAGGGCGCCGGCGGGCAGGGCCCCCACGCGCCGCGCACCGTGCGGCAGCGTGCCGGCCGGGGCAAGGGTGGTGGTGCTCATGTCGCCTCCTGTGGGGTCCTGAGGGAGGGCATCCAGTACGGCCGTCCCGACTCGAAGGCGGTGATGGCGTCCGCCTTGCGCAGGGTGACGGCGATGTCGTCGTAGCCGTTCAGGAGCAGCCAGCGGGTGCGCTGCTCCAGCTCGAAGGGCCAGGTCCCGCCGCCCGCGGTCACCCGGAGGGCTTCGACGTCGACGGTGACCTCGAAGGACGGGTCGCGCTCGGAGGCGGTGAGGAGCTCCTCCATCGCGGATTCCGGCAGGGTGACGGCGAGGAGCTGGTTCTTCAGGGCGTTGCGCCGGAAGATGTCGCCGAACCGCGAGGACAGGACCGCGGTGAAGCCCCAGTCGCGCAGCCCCCAGACGGCGTGCTCGCGCGAGCTGCCCGTGCCGAAGTCGGGTCCGGCGAGGAGCACGCTGCTGCCCGCCCGCTCGGGTCGTTCGAGGACGAAGTCCGGCTCCTGGCGCCAGCGGTGGAAGACGGCGTCCTCGAAGCCCGTCTTCGCGACGCGTTTGCAGAACTCGGCCGGCATGATCTGGTCGGTGTCGACGTTGCTCCGGCGCAGCGGAACGGTCCGGCCGGTGTGGCGGACGAGGGGCCTGAGTGTTCCGGCGGGTGATGTCATGAGGGCTCCCCGGTGGTGGCCGTCAGGTCCCCGGGAGCGGCCAGCCGTCCGGCGACCGCGGTCGCGGCGGCGACGGCCGGGGAGACGAGGTGGACCCTGGAGCGGCCGCCCAGGCGTCCTTCGAAGTTCCGGTTGGAGGTGGTGGCGACCCGTTCCCGCCCCTGGGCGCGGTCCGGGTTGAGCCCCGGGCACATGGAGCAGCCGGGCATCCGCCACTCGGCGCCCGCGGACTTGAACACCCGGTCCAGTTCCTCCGCCTCGGCCAGCCTGCGCACCTCGGCCGAGCCCGGCACCACCAGCATCCGGACGCCTTCGGCGAGGGCCCGCCCGCGCAGCACGTCGGCCGCGGCCCGCAGGTCCTCCAGGCGGCCGTTGGTGCACGAGCCGAGGAACACGGCGTCGACGGGGATGTCGCGGAGGGGGGTGCCGGGGGTGAGGTCCATGTACTGCAGGGCCCGGCGGGCCGCGGTGCGTTCCGCTTCGTCGGTGAACTCCTCGGGCGAGGGGATCCGGCCCGAGACGGGGACCGTCTGGCCGGGGTTGGTTCCCCAGGACACCTGCGGTGAGAGGGCGGTGACGTCGATGGTGACGGTACGGTCGAACACCGCGCCGGGGTCCGTGGCCAGCGACCGCCAGTGGGCGAGCGCCTCCTCGCGGGCCGCGCCGGCCGGGGCGTACGGCAGTCCGTCGAGGTAGTCGAAGGTCACCTCGTCGGGTGCGAACATCCCCGCCCGGGCACCGGCCTCGATGCTCATGTTGCACATCGTCATCCGGCCCTCCATGGAGAGGGTGCGCAGCCCCTCCCCGCGGTACTCCAGGACGTGGCCCTGGGCGCCGCCGGGGCCGATCCGGGCGATGAGGGCGAGGATCAGGTCCTTGGCGGTGACGTCGGCGGGCGGTGTTCCGGTGAACTCCACGGCCATGGTGCGCGGCCGGGACAGGGAAAGGGTCTGGGTGGCCAGCACGTGCTCGACGTCGCTGGTGCCGATCCCGAAGGCCAGGGCTCCGAACGCGCCCAGCGTGGAGGTGTGGCTGTCCCCGCAGACGGCGGTCATACCGGGCTGGATCAGGCCCAGCTGGGGTGCGATGACGTGGACGATGCCCTGCTGGTCGTCGCCCATGCGGTGGAGCCGGATGCCGTGCTCGGCGCAGTTGCGGCGCAGCGTCTCCAGTTGCAGGCGGCCGACCGGATCGTGCAGTTCGGTCGTGTCCGTGGGGACGTTGTGGTCCTCGACCGCGAGCGTCAGGTCGGGGCGCCGCACCGGGCGGCCCGTCAGGCGCAGGCCGTCGAACGCCTGCGGCGAGGTGACCTCGTGCATCAGGTGCAGGTCGATGTAGAGCAGGTCGTCCTCTGCGGCCCCGGCTGCGGGCGCGGCGCCGGGCTGGGCGTCAGGCGCGGCCCCGGGCCCGGGGGCGGGTCCGGGAGCGGGTTCGGGAGCGGGTTCGGGAGCGGGTTTCACGAGGTGCAGTTGCCAGACCTTTTCGGCCAGGGTGAGCGGGCGGCCCATCAGACCTCCGCGGCGACGGGCACCGCGCCGAGCTCACGTGCCAGCCGGTCCTTGACCACGGACAGTTCCTCGCAGTCGCCGCCGGCGCGCTCCGCGACGTGCTCGCGGTACAGCTCGGTCAGCCGGTCCTCGTCCACCTGGACGCCGAGTTCGTCGAGCAGGTGGCGCAGCACGGAGCGCCCGGAGTGGCGGCCGATCAGGATGGAGCGCTGCCGGCCGAAGCGGGCGGGCTCCACGTACTCGTACGTCGCCGGGTTCCGCAGGACTCCCTGCTGGTGGACGCCGGCGGCGGTGCCGAAGGCGTATGTCCCGAAGATCGCCTTGTTCCGCGGCTCCTCCAGCCGGATGATCTCGCGCAGGGTCTCGTAGGCCTCGTACATGCCCTCGGTCCTGATGTCGGTGCGCAGTCCGAGCTGTTCGCCCTTGTACGAGAGCAGCGCGGCCAGTTCTTCCAGGGCGGTGTTGCCGGCGCGCTCGCCGATGCCGCCGAGCGTCGCCTGGACCTCGTCCGCGCCCGCCTTCAGACCGGCCACGGCGTTCGCGAGGGCGAGACCGAAGTCGTCGTGGCAGTGGGTGGAGATCCGGACGGGCGAGGGGGCCCATTCGCGGAACCTGGCTATGAGGTCTCCGTACTCCTCGGGCGTCATGCACCCGGAGGTGTCGCCGATCACGAAGCAGTCGGCGCCCGCTTCGATGGCGCTGACGGTGATCGCCCGGAGCAGGTCGTGCTCACCGCGGCTGGCGTCCTCGATGGGCACCGAGACGGAGGCGACGCCGAGGCTGCGGGCGAAGGACACCGCGTCCACGACCTCGTCGATGGCCTCTTTGCGGGTGATCTGGCGCTTGTGCACCAGGTGCAGGTCGCTTCCCGTGGCCATCACCTGCACCTCGTGCCGGTCGACGCCGCCGGCCTCGACGGCCTTCTCGATGTCGGCGCGCACCGCGCGGCAGAAGGTGACGAACTTCGCCGTGGTCAAATTCTTGGAAATCAGCCGAGTCGCTTCGAACTCGCTGGGCGATGAAGCCGGAAATCCGGTTTCAATCGAATCAACACCCAGCGCCTCGATCCGGAGTGCGAGCCTCAGTTTGTCCTGCGGACTCATGGCATTCGCCGGTGCCTGTTCACCATCACGGAGTGTCGTGTCAAAGACAGAAATTCGACGCGTGGGGGCTTCCTGGTGCATTGAGATCCTTCCAGCTGAAGTAGGACAGATCATGCATGCCGGTGAAGTTGCAATATGCCGGAAGATTTGCCGCATGACGGCGGGTTCCGTGCAAGGCAGACTCACCGTACAACAGGTCGATTGCGTCAGTCCATCGATATTCGAGTGGGCGAGTCGACCTGACTGCCCGTCAGAGAGCATTCGTCAAGCGTGATTGCCTGAATTCATCCTTGCATCCGTCCGCGCCTCCGAGCTCACTCCGACCACTCCCCCAGGACCTCCGGCCGAAAGTTCCGACGAGTTTCCGATTTGAGTGCAGGACATCTTCCCGCACAGGGGTTGAGCTGGACGATCGCCACCCGTGGCGCAATGACGACAGTTTCCTCACAGGCATTTTCCGGCCAGCGGCAAGCTTAGCCGCGTGTTAAATTCACAAACATTCCCAAGGAATCCCTTGACATCTCCACCGGGCTCGATGGCAGAGTCATGACCGCTTTACGAAAGGAGCGCCCATGACAGGTATCGAGAAGTCCAGGAGTTACTACCGGACAGGGGAGCGCGACGCTCCGGTCCGGCTCCTCGCGTTTCATCACGGAGGCGGATCAGCCCTGTCGTTCCTGCCCTTGACCAGAAGGCTCCCGGTCGAATGCGAGGCGTTCCTCTTCGAACTGGAAGGCAGGCCGGGTGAAGGCGATCAGCGGCCGGCCGCGCATTTCTCGGAGGCCTGTGCGCGATTCACCGAGGATGCCGTGGACATCGTCGACCGCCCCACCATCGTGATAGGGCACAGTCTCGGCGCGCTATTCGCCCACAACGTCTCCGGGCAGCTTCCGCCCGGGCAGCGCGATCTGCTGCACACCGTGATCGTCTCGGCTTCCCGTTCGGCCGTTTCCACGGCGGAAGGCGCACCGATGCCGGACCGGCCGTTCGTGGTCCGCACCGAGGAAAGCCTGCTGGCGGATCTGCGCACGTTCGGCGGCGTCCAGCCGGAACTGCTGGAGGATCCGGATTTCCGGGAGGTCGCCGTCACCCTGCTCGGCCACGACCTCCATCTGGCGGACACCTACGTGGCCCTGCCGGGCGGGCCGACCGGAATTCCCCATCAGGTCTGGTACGGCACGGACGACACGACGCTCCCGGAACAGGAGCGGCTCCGCTGGGACGAAAGCTGCGCGCCCACGAATCCGCCGCCGCACCGCGGATTTCCCGGCGGCCATTTCTATCTCTACGAGCGTTCCGAACCGGAGGCCGCGCTCGCCGAACTCGTCGCGGCGGCGGCGACCTCTCCGGCGGGCTCCCCCTCCTCCGCCTGAATGCCCGACCCCGTCCCCGCTCCCGTCCGCACGAGGCGCCCGTCCGCCGGGCGCCGACGCCGGTTCCGGGAGCGCAGGTACAGCATCGCGCCGCCGCCCACCAGCAGCGGCAGGACCAGCAGCCATCCGCTGAACGCCATGACCACGATGGTGAACACGGTCGCGACGAGCGCGGCCCACCACATCGGCGTGCCGCGGCGCAGCAGCCGCAGCGAGGCCGCCATCCCGGCGGCCGTGACCGCCGCCAGGAACGCCGACGTCGCGCGCATCAGCGGATCGATCGCCAGCGGCAGCAGCCACGCGACGAGCGTGAACGCCCCGGTGAGCACGGCCTGCACGGTCAGGCTGCGCCGCGGGACCTGGCCCGCGCTGCCGCCCTTCGCCAGCCAGCCGGGCAGCGCCCCGTCCCGGCCGAGCGCGGCCCCGAGCCGGGCCGCCCCGGCGATGAAGGTGTTCACCGCGCCCAGGCTCAGACAGAGCGCGGCCGCCGCGGTCAGCCCGCGGGCGCCGTCCCCGAGCCCCGTCACCAGCAGGTCCATCAGGGGCACCGCGGAGGTGCGGGCGCTGTCGCCGAGCACGCCGATGGTGACGAACGACAGGCCGAGGTAGAGCACTCCGACGATCGACAGGGTGATGGCCGTGGCGCGCGGCAGGTGCCGGCCGGGATCGGCGAACTCGGCGGAGAGGTGGCTGGCCGCCTCCCAGCCGCTGAACGCGTAGAAGAGCACCAGGGCGGCGGAGCCCACGGAGAGCCACCCGTCCGGCATGAAGGGCGTGAAGCGGTCCGCGGAGACGTGCGGGACCGCGAACGCGGTCGCGCTCACGAGCAGCAGCACCAGGAGGCCGACGAGCACCAGCTGCAGCCGGCCCGACACCTGCAGCCCCGCGTAGTTGGCGGCGACCGCCACGGCCAGGATGAGCGCGGCCGCCCCGTACTCGGCGCCCTGCGGCAGTCCGAGCACCACGGCCAGGTAGTTGCCCCCGGCCAGCGCGCCGGCCAGGACCCCCACCGGGACCGCGGCGTAGAACAGCCAGCCCACGCAGGCCGAGGCCCGCGGGCCGAACGCCCGGGCGACGAAGGACGAGACCCCGCCGCCGTCCGGGTACCGGGCGCCCAGGACGGCGAACGTCAGGGCGACGGGCACACTGAGCAGCAGCAGCACCGCCCACGAGATCATCGAGGCGGGTCCCGCGGCGGCGGCCGCCAGCGCGGGCAGGGCCAGCACCCCCGGTCCCAGCACAGCCCCCATGTACAGGGCGGTGCCCTGTCCCAGCCCCAGGCGTCCCCCGTGCATGGGCGTTCCCCTTCCCTACGGCGCGCTCCCGGCCGGGGCCGGAGCGCGCCTGTTCAGACCACGCAGGGTGAGCTTAGGGAGCAATCCGGGGATCAAGAATGGGCACCGTACGAACATTCGGAGGGAGGCCCGGATGCGCGTCACCCACGGCCATGTGGTGGGTCCGGAAGCGGAACGGCCGGTCATTTGATCGCACCGGCAGAACCTGCCGACGGGTGGGTGCATTTGACATGTACTCACCCAACGTGACCGCCCGGCCACCGAGTGGAGGCCGGTGCGGCCTCACCCCGAGCGGACGAGCCGTCCGTACGCCTCCGCCAGGGCCGAGGTGACCTTCCCCACGGCGTACGTGCGGTGGTCGACGGCGCTGACCGGCTGCACCTCGTACGCCGTCCCCGTGAGGAACACCTCCTCGGCGCGGTCGAGTTCGGCCGGGTCGATCCGGCGCACGACCACCTCGACGCCGAGTTCGCCGGCGAGCGCGATGACCGTCCGCCGGGTGATGCCGTCGAGGAAGGCGTCCGCGGTCGGGGTGTGCAGGGCGCCGTCGATCACCAGGAAGAGGTTGGCCCCGGTGGCCTCGGCGAGGCGGCCGCGGAGGTCGAGGAGCAGGGCGTCGTCGTAGCCCGCCGCCTCGGCCTCGTCGCGGGCCAGGGTGCAGATGTTGTACAGGGACGCGGCCTTGGCCCGCACCGGCGCCGTCGCCGGGTCGGGGCGGCGCCACGTGGAGGTCCGCAGCCGTATCCCCCGGCCGGCCGCCTCGGAGGAGAACACATGTGGCCACTCCCACGCCGCCACGGCGACGTGCGCGGTGGTGCCGGCCCCGGAGACGCTGATCTGCTCGCTGCCCCGCCAGGCGACCGGCCGGACGTAGCCGTCCACGATGCCCTCGCGCCGTACGAGTTCCCGCGCGGCGGCGTCGAGGGCGTCCGCCGTGAACGGCAGCGAGTAGTTCAGCTCCCGGGCCGAGGCGCACAGCCGCTCGGCGTGCTCCGGGGACTTGAACATCCGGCCGCCGTAGACCCGGATGCCCTCGAAGACGGCGCCGCCGTAGTGCAGGCCGTGGGAGAGCACGTGCAGCCGGGCCTCGCGCCAGGGCACGAACCGCCCGTCCAGCCAGATCGTGCCGTCACGGTCGTCCAGGGGAACCAGCGGACCGGTCACGAGGCGGCTCCCTCGGAGGGCGCGGGGGCGTAGTCGATGCGGACGGCCCGCTCCAGGTGCGCGTGGAACTCCTCCGCCTCGGCGGTGTCCGCGTGCCGGGACAGTACGAAGGCCGGGTAGCCGGTGAAGTCCGGGTAGGGGCGCACCACGTCGCCCGGGGCGAGCATCTGCACGACGTGGTCGACCCGCGGATCGGCCCGTACCCCGTCGAGCCCGTGGACGGCCGTGATCGTGCCGTGGCCGCCGCACGGCACGATGTAGTTGGCCGCCGCCGCGACGGCCTCGGCGAGGCCCTCCCGGACCGTGACGGTGGGCTCCAGGCCCGCCGCGAGGCGCAGCGCCTGACCGGCGAAGTCGATGCCGGTGACGTGTCCGGCGATGTAGTGGGAGACGCCGGAGCCGCCGATCCGCGCGCCCATCTCCAGCAGGTACGGGGTGGAACCGCCGCGCAGGCGCAGCTCGGTGTGGGTGGGGCCGTACGAGACGCCCAGCGCGGTGTGGGCGGCGGTCACCTCCCGCACGACGTCGGCCCGGACGGCCTCGGGCAGCGCGGCGGGCGCCCGGTAGACGCTCTCCTCGAAGTACGGGCCCTGCGGGTCGCCCTTGTAGCCGATGGAGAGGACCTGCACCCGGCCCTCGTGCACCAGCGACTCGACGGCGTACTCGGGCCCGTCCAGGTACTCCTCGACGATCAGGCCCGCGCCCCCGTCGGCGGTGCCGGCCGACACCCGGCGGACCTCCGCGACCACCGCGCCGAGGGCGGCCGAGGAGTCGGCGCGGGTCACCCCGAGGCTGGACATGCCGAGCGCGGGCTTGACCACGACCGGGAAGGTCAGGCCGGCCGACTCCACGGTCGCGGCGGGGTCGTCGGCGGGGTCGAGGCGGACGAAGCGCGGCACGTTCAGCCCGGCCCCGGCGAGGCGCTCGCGCATGACCCGCTTGTCCTGGGCGCTGCGCGCGACCTCCACGCCGATGCCGGGCAGCCCGAGGAGCTCGGCCGCCTCCGCGGCGAAGGGCACGAGGGGGTCGTAGAGGGTGACGACGCCGTCGAAGGGGGCGGCCTCGTGCCGCTTGCGCAGGGCCTCCAGGGCGCCGGCCGGGTCCGCCGGCAGGTCCAGGGGCAGCAACTCGACGACGGCGGGGGGCAGCCGGTCCGGGTCCACGCGCTCGTCGGGGCGCGGGACGAGGACCAGGTCGATGCCGGCGCGCTCGGCGGCCTCGAAGACCCAGGGCAGGCCGGCGCGCTGGTGGAGCAGGACGAGGGTGGGGCGGGAGTCGGTCACGAGGGGTTCCTTGGCACGGTGGTCTCCGCCGCGGCGGAGGAGGAGGGATCGGAACAGCGGGAGGGATCGGAGGCGGCGGCCGGGGCGGGCGGCTCCGCGGCCGTGGCCCGGCTCCGCGCGGGGCCGCCGCCGACGGTGAGCCGTACCCCGGCGGCCGAGGCGGCGATCAGCAGTACGGACAGCGCACCCGGCGGGCCGGCCGAGCCCAGGGCCCACTCGCCGAGCCGTACGAGGAAGGGGACGGCGAGCCCCAGGGCCGAGGTGAACAGCGGCCCCCTGCGCAGGATCAGCTCGTGCGAGATGAGGAAGACGGGGGCGGTGAGGACCCCGCCGAGCACGGCCACCCCGCCCCAGTCCGCCGCGGACACCCCGCCGAGCGGCACGAACAGCACCGCCGTGAGGCCGAGCATGAGCGTGCCCGCCCCGGTGACCGCGGGCAGGGCCGCGAGCGCCGGTACGTCCGCCATGCGCTGCCGGTAGACGTAGCCGTAGAAGGCGTACGTGAAGGTCCCGCCGAAGGCGAGCAGCCCGCCGGAGAGGAGGGCGCCCGTCCCGGGGCCGCCCCCGGTGGCCGCGGCGCCGTCGGCCAGCAGGAAGCCGACCGCGCCGCAGCCGGCGAGCGCCGTACCCAGCACCTTGCGCCGCGAGTTCGCCTCGCGGAAGGCGAGGACGCCGACGACGAAGGTGATGCACGGCAGCAGCGAGACGATCAGCCCGACCCGCGACGCCCCCACGTACCGGGTTCCGAGCAGGGTCCCCGTGTAGTAGGCGAAGAACCCGAGGAACGCCAGGGCCAGTACGGTGCGGGGCCGGGCGGCGGCGGTACGCACCCCGCTGCGGCCGCGCGGGGTCAGCACGGCGAACAGGGTGATCGCCACGAAGGCCGTGGCGGTGCGCCCGGCGGCCACCGCGAGCGGCGGCACCCCGGCGACCAGGTGTCCGGAGAGCAGCCAGCCCGCGGAGAGCAGCAGGACCATCCCGGCCGCGAGGGCCGGTACGACCGCGCGCCCGCCCCTGCCCCCGCCGCCGGGCGGGTGGCCGGGGGCGGCCGGGGTCACCATTCCGCCCGGGCGAACTCCAGCGGCGGCAGCCGGTCCAGGCCGGCCTTGGCCCGGAGCAGTACGCGCTGGTCCTCGGTGAAGGAGTACCGCTGCCCGGGCTCGCCCTGGGGGAGGTGGCGGCGGACCAGTTCCTTCGCGGTGGTCCGGTACTCGTCGTCGGTGGTGACCTCGGCCTCCAGCTTCTCGATGGTGGCCACGTACGTGCGCAGCGCCTCCAGGGCCCGGTCGCGGTCGAGCCGCAGGAGAGCGCCGTCCTCGGGGGAGCCGAGGAGGGCGCCGTGCTCGCGGAACCAGGAGTACAGGAAGACGCCGGTGCCGGAGTCGAAGTTGCGGGTGGCGTCGTCGGCCTGCGGGTAGCGGAAGACCCGTTCGAGCAGGATCATGTCGATCTGCTCGTCCGCGAAGGGCACGAGGCCGCTGTCGGCGCAGGCCAGCACGGTCTTGGCGTCGACCTTGATCTCCTCCAGGAGTCCGACGAACCAGTTCATCTTCAGGGAGATGTTCTCGTCGAACGGCCACAGGCCCTGGTAGTGCATCGAGTCGTGGAGGTAGCCCCAGATGGCGCGGGCCTCGTAACAGACGTCGGCGGCGAGGCCGGTGGAGGCGCGCGGCAGCGACTCCGGGGTCAGGACGGCCGCGGCGGCGGGCAGGGCGTACGTCTCGTGGATCTTCCGCATCTTGCCGAAGAAGAACATGGCGTACGGCTGCTCGGTCACCTTGTCGTGCGCCGCCACGTTCTCGGGGAAGAACACGAGGCAGGCGCCGCGGGCGAAGCCCTCGCTGCCCGTGATGAGCACGAGGGCCTGGCAGTTGTTCTTCGGGTGCGGGAAGTCCCCGGCCAGCCGCGCCAGCGCGTCGGGCTCCTTGCGCAGGGCGAGGAAGCATTCGAGGCGCTTGCCCACGGGCGGGGCGCTGTTGGTGCTCTGGACGGGGGCGAGGAAGAAGACCGGTTCGCCGTCGGCCGGGGCGCGCAGGGCGTCGCGGGAGCGGGCGAAGTGGGGGCGGGAGCCGAGTCCGGCCGCCAGCCAGGCGTCGACGTCCAGGACGAGCGCGTCGGCCTGGCCGCCGAGGCCGCGGCGCCGGTACCAGGCGGCGGCCGTGTCGCGTATCCGGCCCAGCAGCTCGGCGTCGGCGGCGGTCGGGTCGGTGACGGTGCCGTCGTCCTGCTGGCGGGTGCGGAACCGGTTGACCAGGGGGATGAGCGTCCGCGTCAACAGGTCTGCCTCGGCCAGGAGTTCCGCCGGGACGTGAGCGGCGCCGGGTGCGAAGCGGCCGGCGGCGGTCATCGGGCGGCCCCCGCGGAGAGCTGGAGCGCGGTGCCGGGCCCGACGGCGAGCACCTGGTGGATGGTGAAGACCATCGGGACGGCGCCGAAGTCGCGCAGGACCCGCAGGCCGCGCTTCTCGGCCGCCACGATGGTGGTGATGCAGCCCTCGACGCGGCCCTCGGCGCAGTCGATGGCGGCCTGGGAGTTGCTCAGGACCTCGTGGACCTCGGCGGTGGCGGGCACGAGGCCCTTGGGTGCCGGGTGGGAGGCGACGGTGGCGGGGACCCGCGTGCCGCTGCTGGCGAGCACCATGTTGTGGGTCGGCATGACGAAGCTGTCGATCATGTGCAGGCGGTGCAGGTTGGAGAAGACCAGCGTGTGCAGGGCCGGGTAGACGGCGCAGGCGGTCAGCGCGTGGCGCCCGTCGTCGGGTACGGCCTCCAGCGCGGCCTCGATCGACGCGTGCAGCTCGACGGTCCCGTCGACACCGCGCCGTCTGAGCCATTCGTGCGAAGCCGCTTCCAGATTGGTGCCGTGCGGACCGAGCGTGTGCAGGTGACGGACCTCGTCGGGGCGTGCGTACATCGTTTTCGGTTGCCCTTCCTGTGGTTCCACTGGGTGGCCTCTACAAAGAACGGGAATCGCCGCCGCCATCGCGAAGGCAAGTGGCGCGATGTTTATCCTCCCATCCCGGATTTCCGCCAGGGCAACGGGGGTTGGAGGAGGACTTGCCGTGCCGGAAACCTACGAGATGACACGCATTCACGGAACGGAATCGGCCGGCATCGCTTGAATTCACCCTTCCCGAGCTGCAATCCGGAAGTCACCGGTTCCATTTTTTTACATTTCACGATCCGTCAGGAACCGCTTATCGGTCGGCCGGGACCCGGGAATCCGGGTGCCCGTTGCGCCGGGGCCGGCGTGGCATCGGGATCCCCCTCAGGTATGACGCCCTGTGGGACCAGGGGCAGTGAAGAGGTTCGTCCTGGGGAGGGACGCGCGGCAGGGGCCCCGGCGCCGAGACTGGACGGCATGAACCGACGCCCGCTCGTCATCGCCGCCGCCACCGTGGGAGTCCTCGCCACCGCAGCCTTCGCGCTGCCCAACCTCCCGCCCAATCCCCTGTCCGACACGATCGACGACCGCCTGTACCAGGAGAAGGGCAAGCGGTACGCCACCGCGGCCGAGGCCCCGACCCGGGGCGATGCCGCCTTCGCCCTGCCCTCGTGGATACCCAGGGACGCCAAGGACGTCCGCATACGGGTGCGCACCACCGGGAGCGCCCGCCTGATCCGCTTCGACCTCGGCAAGACCCCGCTCGACGGCCCGCAGTGCACGGCGGGCACGCCGAACCGGGTCGGGGATCCGGAGCTGGGCGCCCGCTGGTGGCCGCAGCACCTGCGGGCCGAGGTGCGGTCGGAGTGCCGGGACCAGCGCCAGTACCAGGTCGCCGTGCGCGGCAAGCGCGTCTACGCCTGGACGGACGGCACTCCCTCGCCGGGCGCGCATCCGCAGGCCGCCACCCCGGCGAGCGCCCGCTAGCGGGCGAGCAGCGCGGCGGCGGCTTCGGCGAAGGCGTCCGGGTTGTCCAGCATGATGTTGTGCCCGCAGTCGGGGACGGCCACCACGGCGACGCCGGCCGCCTCCATGGCCCCGGCGCCCGGGAGCGGGCCGTCGGCCTCGGGCAGCAGGAAGCCGCGCGGGATCCGCAGGCCGAGCAGCAGCTCCCGCATGGTGGGCACGGTGCCCGCGGCGAGGTGGACGGCGGAGCGGTGCAGGGCGGTGCGGTCGGCCAGCCGCATCGTGGCCCACCAGTGCGCGCCGACCCGGTCGCGGACCTCGGCCCATCCGCCGGCGAGGAACTCCTCCTCGGTGTAGGCGGTGATGCCGCTGCCGGCCCCGGGGACGGGCGGCGTCGGATCCAGGTTGGCGTCGACGAGCAGCAGGCGGGAGACCAGTTCGGGACGGCGGGCGGCGAGCACGACGGCGACGGCTCCGCCCATGCTGTGCCCGATCAGCTCGGCGCCTTCCACGCCCGCCGCGACGAGGGCGGCGGCCAGGGCGTCGGCGTGCGCCTCCAGGGTGTAGTCGAAGTCCCCGGGCCGGTCGCTGTGCCCGTGGCCCAGCAGGTCGACCAGGAGCGAACGGCGCCCGGCGAGCAGCGGGTGCGCGGCGCTCGCCGCGAAGTAGGCGGGAGAGGTGGCTCCGAGTCCGTGCACGTACACGCGCGCCGGTTCCTCCCCCGGGAGTTCGGCCCACCGGATCCGGTCGCCCCCCGCCGTGACGGCTGCACTGCGCACGCTGCTCCCCCTCTGAACGGTCGGTCGGGGGCAAGAGTAGCCAGCCGTTCGCCCGCGTCCTCTAGTCTCGGGCGGGTGATCGATTATGTGAGGCAGCTCGGCGACGCACCCCTGACCGGCCCGCTCGCCGGGGGCGCCGCGGTGGCGGTGTGGTCCCTGGACACCCGGCTGGAAGTGGTCGGCGGGCTCCCGGTCGCCGAGGCGGCGCGGGTGCTCGACGCGGGCGAACTGCTGCAGGCCGGGCGCAAGCTGCGGCCCGCGGACCGGCACCGGTACATCGCCTCGCACATCGGGCTGCGTCTGCTGCTCGGCGGCCGGCTGGGGCTGGCCCCCGCGGAGGTCGCCCTGGTCCGGGAGGACTGCCCGGGCTGCGGGGGCCCGCACGGCCGTCCGGCGGTGGCCGGGGGCGGGGTGCACTTCTCGCTCTCGCACAGCGGCGACGTCGCGTACGTCGCCCTCGCGCCGGTGCCGGTGGGCGTCGACGTCGAGGAGGTGCCGGGCGCGCAGGCGGTGGCAGACGTACTGGGCTCCCTGCATCCCGCGGAGACCGCCGAGCTGACCGCCCTGCCGGAGGCGGACCGGCGGGCCGCACTGGCCCGTGTGTGGTCCCGCAAGGAGGCCTGCCTCAAGGGGATCGGCACCGGGATCGGCCTCGGTCTGGTCGAGCCGTACGTGGGCGCGGGCCCGTCCCCCGCGCACGTCCCGGACTGGCACCTGACCGACCTCCCGTCCCCGCCCGCCTACGCGGCCGCCCTCGCCGTCCACGCGTAGGCCTCCCCAGGGAGCCGGGCGCGGCCGGGCCGGGGCCGGAAGGGCGGGGTGGGAGGGCCGGGGCCGGAAGGGCGGGGTCGGCGGTGCGAGGCCGGAGAGGAGCGGGACGGGCGTGTGCGCCACGCCGGGGGAATCCCGCTCGCCATGCGTCACGCCGCCGTTATCGTGGCCGCCATGGACATCCGCCGGGCCACGAGCCCCGCCGAGCTCACCGCCGCCGAGTCCCTCTTCGACGCACCGGCCCGCCCCGAGTGGTCGGAGCGCTTCCTCGCCGCCCCGGGCCATCTGATGCTCATCGCGTACGTGGACGGCGTGCCCGCCGGCATGGTCTCGGGCATGGAGATGACCCACCCCGACAAGGGCACCGAGATGTGCCTGTACGAGCTGTCCGTGGACGAGGGGTACCGCCGCCGCGGCATCGGCCGCGCGCTGACGCTCGCGCTGGCCGACGAGGCCCGCGCGCGCGGCTGTTACGGCATGTGGGTGGGCGTGGACACCGGCAACGACGCCGCCCTGGCCACCTACGACGCCGCCGGCGCCGTGGACGAGGGCACCTTCTCGATGCGCGGCTGGCCCCTGACGCGGTAGCGGCACACCCACCCCCGCGGCGGCGTGTCGTGCCGCCGGTCGGCGCACCCTCCGCGCGCCCGCGCCGCCGCTGGCCGAGCATCGGCGGCATGACGCCATTCGCCGCCTTCCTGCCCGCCGCCGCGCTCCTCGCGGGAGCCGCCACGGCCCCCGCCCCGACGCCGCACTCCGATGACACCGCCGGCTACGTCGTCGTCCTCGCCGACGCCGCCGCCTCCCGCGCGCCCGCCCGTGCCGCGGCCGCCCTGGCCGCCGAGGCGGCGGAGGCGGGTGACGAGGTCGACGCCGTCTACGAAGCCGCCCTGAGCGGCTTCGCCGTCCGCACCACCCCGGCCCGCGCGGCCGCCCTGGCCGCCGACCCCCGGGTGGCCTCGGTGGAGCCGGACGCGGAGTTCCGCATCTCCGACACCCAGCAGCGACCGCCCTGGTCACTGGACCGCATCGACCAGCGCGAGCTGCCGCTCGACGGGTCGTACACGTACGCGGCGAACGGGCGGGGCGTCACCGCCTACGTCCTGGACACCGGGATCAACGTGAGCCACCGGGAGTTCGGCGGCCGCGCCCGCAGCGGCTACAACGCGGTGTTCATGGAGCGCTCCGGCGACTGCAACGGCCACGGCACGCACGTCGCGGGGACGGTGGGCGGCAGGACCTTCGGTGTCGCGAAGGGCGTGTCGCTGGTCTCGGTGAAGGTGGCCAACTGCCGTGGCTCCGGGCGGCTCTCCGGCATGCTCAAGGGCGTGGAGTGGATGGTGAAGGACGCCGCCAGGCACCCCGGCACCCCGGCGGTGGCCAACATGAGCATGGGCGGCAGCCGCAGCCGCGCCCTGGACAGGGCGGCGGCCCGCGCCGTCGCCGCCGGGATCACCTTCACCGCGGCCGCCGGGAACGACGCCAGGGACGCCTGCACCAGCTCGCCCGGCGCCGTACCCGAGGTCCTCACGGTCGGCGCCAGCGACGACGGCGACCGGTGGGCCCCGTTCTCCAGCCACGGCACGTGCGTGGACCTCGCCGCCCCGGGCGTGGCCGTCGTCTCGGCGTGGAAGGGCTCCCGCACCGCCACGGCCCGGGCCTCCGGCACCTCGATGGCCGCCCCGCACGCGGCGGGCGTGGCCGCGCTGGTCCTGGCGGCCGGGGTGGCCAAGACCCCGGCCCAGGTCACCGCGGCCCTGCTGCACTCGGCCGTCCCGGACCGCCTGGCCGGCCTCCCGGCGGCCACCCCGAACCTGCTGCTGCACACCCCGACCGACCGCTAGGCGGGCAGACGCACCCCGACCGGTCGGTATCCGACGGGCCATCAGACCTTCCCTGATGGCCCATCAATTTCTGTGCGCTTCACACGAAAAGAAGTCATTGACTTCTCACCGCGACGACGAGTCAATATCGGCCACCGCACCGGCTCGACCTCTCCCACACAGCGGGTGGGGGGAGGGTTCGTCTGACGAAGGAGTCGCGACCCAGTGAGTACAACGTTCCGACGAAGAGTCCTGGCCGGGGCGGGCGCATTGTCCCTGGCCCTCACAGGTGGCGTCGTGGGCCTGGCGGGGACGGCTCAGGCCGCGACCAAGACCACAGCCGTTTTCGTGGAGTGCGACGCCCCCGCGCCGCAGGCCGACGCATCCGGCGACCAGAACTTCACGGTCACCCTCCCGGACGGCGCCAAGGCCGGGGACGTCGTCCCGATCAAGATCGACCCGGGCACCAGTCCGCTCATCCCGGCGTTCGCGGTCACCACCGTGAACACCACCAAGGTCGCCCTGCTGGTCAACGGGGCCCCGCAGACCGTGACCGGAGCGCCCGAGACGGTCACCGTCACCCCGGGCGTCCCCCTCGACCCGGGACCGGTCGACGGAACCATCAAGATCCCGGACGGCACCGAGGGCACGACCGTCGACGTGAAGATCGACCAGATGGTCACGGACGCCAACCTCGGTGGCTCGATCTTCACCACCGTCTGCACCCCGAAGCCGCGCCCCAGCGCCACGGTCGGCTCGGTCGCGGTCGAGGCCCTGCCCAAGGACCCGGTCACCACGAAGCTGACGCCCAACAGCGGTGAGGCGGGCACCGCCGTCGTCGCCACCGGCGCCAACTTCCCGGCCGGCGCCGTCACCTGCTCCGCCCTGCTCGCGGGCGCGGCGACCGGTGACACCGGCACGGGCACGGCGGACGCCGCCGGCGTCGCCACCTGCGCCATCACGGTCACCAAGAAGGCCGACGCGATCAAGATCGACGGTGCGACGACCTCCAAGTCGTTCGTCTTCGTCGAGAAGGCGACCGGCGTGAAGAACCCGGTCGACGTGGAGGTCCTGCCCGGACCGCTGGCGCTCGGCCCGAAGGACGGCCAGCCGGCCGTCAGCTTCGGCTCGGTCACCATCAACGGCAAGTCCCAGTCGGTGGTCGGCATGTTCAACGCCGCGACCGTCCAGGACTTCCGCGGCGGCTCGCTCGGCTGGGACGTGACGGCGACCCGTACGCCGTTCCTGAACGCGACGACCGGCCACTCGATGGCGAAGGCGCAGATCGGCATCCAGCCGTCCTGCACCGTCACCAACCCGGACAGCCCGAGCACCTGCACCGCGGGCGCGCCCGGGGCGATCACCGACGTCCCGATGAAGGTGGCCTCGCAGAGCGCCGGCGGCGACGAGCTGACCGGTGGCGAGTTCGCCGTCGGCGGCGCGGGGATGATCCAGCTCCCGCCGTTCATGTTCGCCGACACCTACCAGTCGGTGGTCACCTTCTCCATCGCCTGACCCGTACGGCCCGCTCGGCCCAGGGTGGTGCGGCGCTCCGGCGCCGCACCA